>NZ_JBEOVW010000038.1:0-56414 GCF_040295705.1 Micromonospora sp. NPDC002717
GGGGGGCCCGGGCGACGCGCGCCCGGGCCCCGCGGCGGGACCGACCGGTCGGCTCAGGTCATGTTGGCGAGGAACTCGCTGTAGAAGAGGCCGAGCGCGATGGCCACGCCGATGCCGGCGATGATCCAGAACCGGACCACGATGTTGACCTCGCTCCAGCCGGCGAGCTCGAAGTGGTGCTGCAGCGGCGACATCCGGAACACCCGTTTGCCGGTGGTACGGAACGAGATGATCTGGATCACCACGGACATCGTGATGATCACGAAGAGGCCGCCGATGATCGGCAGCAGCAGGATCGTCCGGGTGGACATCGCCATGCCGGCGATCAGGCCGCCGAGGCCCAGGGCCCCGGTGTCACCCATGAAGATCCGTGCCGGCGAGGTGTTCCACCACAGGAAGCCGACGCAGGCGCCGGCCGCCGCGCCGGCGATCAGCGCGATCTCCAGCGGGTCCCGGACCGTGTAGCAGTAGTCCTGGGTGTAGTCCGGGTCGGCGCACCAGTGCCGGTACTGCCAGAACGCGATCAGCGCGTACGCCGCGAGGACCATCACCGAGGCGCCGGTGGCCAGGCCGTCGAGGCCGTCGGTGAGGTTGACGCCGTTGGTCGCGGCCATCACCACGAAGATGAAGATGACCACCGCGCCGATCTTGGTGACGTCCAGCGCCGGGATGTCCCGGATGAAGCTCAGCGTCGTGCTGCCCACGGTCTCGGTGTTGGTCACCGCGCCCGAGGCGTCGGTCATGGTGCTCGGGAAGTAGAGCGCCACCACCCCGAAGACCGCCCCGACCAGGATCTGGCCGAGCAGCTTGCCGCGCTTGTTGAGCCCGCCGCTGTGCCGCTTGCGCACCTTGAGGAAGTCGTCGATGAAGCCGACGGCGCCGGAGAAGACCATCAGCCCCAGCAGCACCAGGGCGGTGATCGTCGGCTCGACCTGGGCGATCTGCGCGTCCGGCAGGGTGGTCAGGGCCAGGTGGCCGGCCACGTACGCGATGACCGTGGCGAGGATGAAGACCACGCCGCCCATCGTCGGCGTGCCCTTCTTGCCCTCGTTGCTGGCGAGCCCGAGGTTTGATCGGATCGGCTGGCCGGCCTTCAGCCGGGCGAACACCTTGATCGCGATCGGGGTGCAGAAGAGCGAGATCAGGAAGGCCACCCCGACGGCGACGATGACCGCCCTCATGAGGCGATCTCCTCACCGGCGTCGGCGCGCAGCGCGTCGGCCACCTCCCACGTGCGGTACCGGGAGCCCTTCACCAGGACGACATCGCCCGGCCGTAACTCGCCCCGCAGCACCTCGACGGCCGCCGCCTGATCGGTGAGCAGCACCGACTCTCCTCCCCAGTCACCTACCGATGTCGCGCCTTCGTGGATCGGCGCGGCCGGCTCGCCCACCACGAGCAGCCGGTCGACGCCCAGCTCGGCCGCGAGCCGGCCGACCTCGGCGTGCCCGTCGCGTTCGAACGGACCGAGTTCGGCCATGTAGCCGAGCACCGCGACGGTGCGCCGCTTCCGCCCGATGCCGGCCAGCGCGCGCAGCGCGACCGCCATCGAGGCGGGGTTGGCGTTGTACGAGTCGTCGATCACGGTCACCCCGTCGGCGCGTTCGAAGACGTCCATCCGACGGGTGGAGACCAACCCCAGCGCGCCCAGCGCGATCGCCGTCTCGGCCAGCGGCATGCCCAGCTCGCGGGCCACCGCCGCGGCGGCGAGGGTGTTGGAGACCTGGTGCCGGCCGGTCAGCCCGAGCCGCACCGGCGCGGTCCCCTCCGGGGTCACCAGGGTGTACGCGGCGCGGCCCCGGTCGTCCAGCGTCACGTCCTCGGCCCGCACGTCGGCGTGCGCCGCCTCGCCGTAGCGGACCACCCGGGCGATCGTCCGCGTGGCCATCGCGTCGACCAGCGGGTCGTCGGCGTTCAGCACGGCCAGGCCGTCGGCGGGCAGCGCCTCGACCAGCTCCCCCTTGGCGAGCGCGATCGTCTCCACCGAGCCGAACTCGCCGATGTGCGCCACCCCGACGTTGAGCACCACGGAGATCCGCGGCGGCACCACGTCGCACAGGTAGCGCACGTGCCCCACCCCGCGGGCGCCCTTCTCCATCACCAGGTAGCGGGTCTCCGGCCCGGCCTGCAACGCCGTGTACGGGTGCCCCAGCTCGTTGTTGAACGAGCCGGGCGGGGCGACCGTCGGGCCGAGCCGGGCGGCGAGCTGGGCGATCAGGTCCTTGGTGGTGGTCTTGCCGGAGGATCCGGTCAGCCCGATCACGGTGAGCCCCGGCAGCCGGTCGACCACCGCGCGGGCCAGCCGGCCCATCGCGGCCAGCGCGTCGTCGACCAGCACCATCGGCACGCCGGGCACCTCGCGGGTGCCGAGCACCGCGACCGCGCCGGCCTCCACCGCGGCGGCGGCGTAGTCGTGCCCGTCCACCTTCTCGCCGGGGAAGGCCACGAAGAGCGCGCCCTGGCGCACCTTGCGGGAGTCGAACTCGACCGGGCCGGTGACCGTGGCGTCCGGGTCGGCGGCGGCGAGCCGCCCGTCGACCGCCGAGGCGACCTCGGCCAGGCTGAGCGCGATCACCGCTGACCCGCCGGGTCGGCGAACCGGGCGCGCAGCGCGTCGGCCAGCTCGGTGCGGTCGTCGAACGGGTGCACCTCGCCGCCGATCTCCTGCCCGCGTTCGTGGCCCTTGCCGAGCACCGCGATGACGTCGCCCGGCTCGGCCAGCCGGACGGCCGCGTCGATGGCGGCCCGGCGGTCGGGCACCTCCTCGACCCGGGCGGCCGTACCGGCCCGGCGGGCGCCGGCGAGCACCTCGGCCCGGATGGCCGCCGGGTCCTCCGTGCGCGGGTTGTCGTCGGTCACCAGCACCACGTCCGCTCCCTCCGCCGCGGCGGCGCCCATCACCGGCCGCTTGCCCCGGTCGCGGTCGCCGCCGGCGCCGATGACGCAGATCAGCCGGCCGGCGCCGAACTCCCGCAGCGCGGCCAGCGCGGCGACGATCGCGTCCGCCTTGTGCGCGTAGTCGACCACGCCGCGCACCGGCCCGGGGGCGGCCACCAGCTCCAGCCGGCCGGGCACCCCGCCGCAGGCGGCCACGCCGGCGGCGGCGGTCTTCGCGTCCACCCCGGCGGCGACCAGGACGGCGAGGGCCAGCAGGGCGTTGGCCACGTTGTGCCGCCCCGGCAGCGCCACCCCGGCCGGCAGGGTCAGCCCGTCCGGGCCGTGCACCGTGAAGCGCTGCGCGTACCCCTCGCCGCCGACCTCGTCGGCCCACCAGGTGGCGGTCGGGTCGCCGGCCGCCGAGTAGGTCACCGTCGCCGGCTTGTGCAGGGGCTTCAGCGCCGGGTCGTCCTGGTTGAGCACCTCCACCGCGCAGCGCCCGTCGAACAGCTGCGCCTTCGCGGCGAAGTAGTCCGCCGAGTCGGCGTGGAAGTCCAGGTGGTCGGAGCCGAAGTTGGTGTAGCCGCCGACGGTGAACCGGACGCCCCCGACCCGCCCCATCGCCAGGGCGTGGCTGGACACCTCCATGACCACGGCGGTGACGCCGCGCTCGCGGGCGGCGGCCAGCATCGCGTGCAGGTCGGTCGCCTCGGGCGTGGTGCGCACGCTGTCGACCACCAGGTCGCCGAGGCGGGTCTCCACGGTGCCGATCAGGCCGGTGGTGTGGCCGGCGGCGCGCAGGCCCGACTCGACCAGGTAGGCGGTGGAGGTCTTGCCGGCCGTGCCGGTCACCCCGATCACCGTCAGCCCCTCGGTCGGGTCGCCGTAGACGGCCGAGGCGAGGGCGCCCAGCACCGCGCGCGGATCGGCGACCACCAGCGCCGGCAGGCCCGCCTCGGCCGCGGCCGGGGCGCCCGCCGGGTCGGTCAGCACCGCCACCGCGCCGGCCGCCGCCGCGCCAGCGGCGAACTCCGCGCCGTGCCGACGGGCACCCGGCAGGGCGGCGTACAGGTCGCCGGGGCGGACCTCCTGGCTGGCGTGGGTCACCCCGGTCACCACCAGCTCGGCGACCCCCTCCGGGGGGTCGACGGCGAGCCGGGCGGCGAGGTCGCCGAGCCGGGCGCCGATCACGGTACGGGGACGAGGATTGCCGGGCACGGCGTCAGACCCTACCCGGTCGTCCGGTTCCGGCCGCACAGCCGCCCCGGTGGTTCGTCCGCACTCACCGATGATGTCGCGCCGTGACCGCTCAGCGCGGATAGACCGTGAACTTCGGGGCCTTCTCCCCGCTCGGCGGCACGCCGTAGTGACGCAGCGTGAACTGCATCATCTCCCGGAACGCCGGCGCGGCGATGTCCCCGCCGCCGCCGGCGGGCGTGTGCGCGAAGACCGCGATCACGTAGCGGGGGTTCTCGGCCGGGGCCATGCCGATGAACGAGGCCACCTCGCCGGGCTGCTTGCGCCCGTCGACCAGCCGCCAGCCGGTGCCGGTCTTGCCGGCGACCCGCCACTCCGGGATCGCGGCGGCCCGGCCGGTGCCGTCCTCGACGGTGGTCACCGCCTCCAGGATGGTGCGCAGGGCGGCGGCGTTCTCCGGGCTGAGCACCGACCGGGTGACCGGGGGGTCGGTCGGGGTGGACTTCCCGTCCGGCCCGATGACCGCCTTGACCAGGCGCGGCTGGACGTACGTGCCGTTGTTGGCGATCGTCGCGTAGACGGCGGCCATCTGCAACGGCGTGGCGTCCACGCTGTGCCCGATCGGCACCGACCCGTACGACGACCCGCTCCACTCGTCGGCCGGCAGCACTCGCCCGCTGGCCTCGCCGGGCATGCCGACCCCGGTCGGCTCGCCGAGACCGAACCGCTTCTGGTAGTCGATCAGGCGTTCCTGGCCGAGCTTGTCGGCAATCTGGATGGTGCCGACATTCGACGAGTACGCCATCATGCCGGGCAGGCTCATCCGCTTACCGTCGGCGCGGTGCGTGTCGGAGAACCAGGTGTCGCCCATCTTGATGCTGTTGGCGATCGGCAGCGTGGTGTCGGGGGTGATCACCCGCTCCTGGAGCGCGGCGCCGAAGGTGACCGCCTTGTGCACCGAGCCGGGGTCGACCACAAAGCTGGTGGCCGCGTCCTCCCGGTCGGTCGGCTCGCTCGCCTCGGGCTTCGCCGCGTTGTAGGTGGGGTGGCTGGCCTGGGACAGCACCTCGCCGGAGGGAATCTCGATGACCACGGCCGCGCCGGTGCTGCCCTTGCTCTTGGCCATGTGCCGGGCCAGTATCCGCTGTGTCATGAACTGGAGGTCGCGGTCGACGGTGAGCTGCAGGGAGCTGCCCGGCTTGGCCTTCGTCGTCTCGCTGTAGCCGCCGGGGATCGGGGCGGCCAGGTCACCGAGGCCGACCTCGTAGACCCGCTTGCCGTCCTCGCCGCGCAGCACGTCGTCGTAGCGGGCCTCCAGCCCCTCCAGCCCGACCATGTCCTGGCTGGTGAAGCCGAGCAGGTTGGCGGCGAGGTCGCCGCCGGGCACCTCGCGCCGCTCGTCGCGGTGGGTGCCGATGCCGGGCAGCTCCAGCGCGGTGATCTGCCGGGCCCGGTCGATGTCCACCCCCCGGGCCAGGTACTCGAACTCGGAGTCGGCGCCGTTGATCCGCTTGCGCGGCTTCATCTTCTCGGCCAGCTCGGAGGCCGGGATGCCGAGCAGCGGGGAGAGCGCCTTGGCGGTGCCCTGGATGTCCTTGACCCGGGTCGGGTCGGCGTAGACGTACCGCGCCTCGACGCTGTGCGCCAGCGGCGCGCCGTCCCGGTCGTAGATCGCCCCCCGCGCCGCCGGCAGGGTGACGGTGCGCAGCCGGTCGGCCACGCCGCCGCCCGCGTACGCCGGGGTGTCCACGGCCTGGAGGACGACCAGCCGGATGCCGATGACGGCGAACAACACCAGGGTCAGCACGGTGCCCAGCCGCAGCCGGCGGCGGGGATCGGCCAGCCGCGGCGGCTTCGGCGGCTTGCGCGACGGTCGCCGGGCGGCCGGGCGGTCCGGCCGGCGCGGCGCGCGGCGGCGGGGTGCCGGCGGCTCGTCGTCGTGGCGCGGGCCGCGCGGGGTGACGGTGCGGACGACGCCGGAGCGGCCCGCCGCCTCCCGGCGGCCGGTCCGGCCGGCGCCCGCGCGCCCGCCGTCGAGCACCTGGAGGGCGGGGCGGAACGGATCGCCGGAGCGGGTGCTGCGCGGGGTCCGGCGCTGCTCGGCGCGGCCGGCGGCGTCGTCGCGCTCGCCCCGGGCGCCGGCGCGCTGCTCCCGGACGGTGCGGCCCCGCGGGGTGTACGCCCGCGCGTCGGAGATGCCACCGGCCCCCGGCTCGCCGGAACGCCGCTCGGCGCCCCGGCCACCGACGTCGCGGGACGAACCGCGCCGGGAGCCCGTGGCGTCCCGGCGCGGTTCCTCCGATCTCGGTGGCACGGTCGTCAGCCTCCCGCGCCCTGCTGGCTGGTGATCGACGGCTGGCCGTCGGCCGGCTGCGGCACACCGATCACCTTGCCGTCGGGCAGCCGGATGTAGGCCGGCTCACCCGCCTCCACCAGGCCGAGCCGGCGGGCCTGGGCCTCCAGGTTGCCCGGGGCCTCCGCGTCGGCGATCTGCTTGTTGAGCTGCTGCTGCTCCAGGTCGAGCTTGGCCTGCTGCTCCTGGAGCTTCTCCAGCCGGAAGGCGTTCTCGTTGATCTTCGTGTTGACCAGCAGGATGCCGAGCACCCCGCCGACCACCAGCACCAGCACCAGCGCCGCGAACGGCGCCCGAGGCACCTTCACCGGCGGCGGCGGCGCCACCCGCAGCCGGGGCGGGCGCGCCGCGGTGGCGCCGCCCCGCTCGGCCGGCCGCAGCGCGGCACTGCCCTGCGTCGGGAACTCGCGCGCCCCCCGGGCGCGAGTCTCCCCCAGCCGGCTCGTCCGGTCCGCCTTCGGCGTGCCGGTCCCGGTGCGCGTGGCCCGCTCCGCCGCGATCCGGCCCCCCGACCGCGGTGCGCGCTGCCCGCCGCCGGTCACGTCCCGGCGGTCGCGCTTGTCATTCGTCATGTCCCTCCCCCTCTTCGTCCGTCCCTGTCCCGTCCCCCGGGATCCCCCGGATCCGTCTCGGACCCGGTGGACCCCGCCCCCGGTTGGTGCATCGCCTTGACCCGCCGGCGGTACCGTTCGCGGTCGGTACGCCCCTGCTGCGTCGCGTCCGGGTCGAGCCGCTCCGCGGCCCGCAGGCGCACCGAGGCGGCCCGCGGGTTCGCGGCGACCTCCCGCTCCCCGGGCAGTTCGGCGCCCCGGCTGAGCAGCCGGAACGTCGGACCGGACCCGGGCAGTTCGACCGGGAGGTCGACCGGGCCCTTGCTGCGGACCCGGTCGGCGAGCGCCGCCTTGGTCAGCCGGTCCTCCAGCGAGTGGTAGGACAGGACCACCATGCGGCCGCCCACGTTGAGCTTGTCGAGCGCGGCCGGCAGCGCCGTCTCCAGCGCTGCCAGCTCCTTGTTTACCTCGATCCGTAAAGCCTGAAACGTTCTCTTTGCCGGGTGTCCCCCGGTTCGTCTGGCTGGTGCCGGAATGGACTCCCGCACCAGCTCCGCCAGCCGGGCCGACGAGGTGATCCGGGCCCGCTCGCGCTCCCGGATGATCGCCGAGGCGATCCGGCCGGCGAACTTCTCCTCGCCGTAGACCCGCAGCACGCGGGCCAGGTCCGGATGGGAGTAGGTGTTGACCACCTCCTCGGCGGTCACCCCCCGGGTCTGGTCCATCCGCATGTCCAGCGGGGCGTCCTGCGCGTACGCGAACCCGCGGTCGGGCGCGTCGAGTTGCAGCGACGAGACCCCCAGGTCGAACAGGATCCCGTCGATCCCCGGGTAGCCGAGCCGGTCGAGCACCTCGGGCAGCTCGTCGTAGACGGCGTGCTCCAGGTGGACGCGGTCGGCGAAGCGGGCCAGCCGGACGCGCGCGTGGGCGAGCGCCTCCGTGTCCCGGTCCAGCCCGACGAGCACCGTCTCCGGATGCGCCTCCAGCACCGCCTCGGCGTGCCCGGCCAGGCCCAGCGTCGCGTCGACATGGACCGTCCGCCCGCCCCGGCCCAGCGCGGGGGCCAGCAACTCGAGACACCGCTCGAGCAGCACCGGCACGTGCGTGCCGCGTAGCTCCCCCATGTCGACCCCCACTGGTTGAAACCTCGTCCTTCATGCGCCTGTCGTCGGACGACGCCGTGCCGTCGTACCGCCAGATCCCCATCCGCTCCCGCCCGCCGGAGGCCGCGGCCCTCCCATCGGATCGTGCGCCTGGCACCGGGGAAGGGGTGCCAGGAACTCGAAAGCGGGTGGAGATCTCGCAGTACGTCGGGCGTCGTCACGCCCTACAGACCGCCGGGCAGCACCCCCTCCTCGATGTCGGCGAAGTCGTCTTCGCTCTCCGCGAGGTAGTTCTCCCAGGCGGCCTTGTCCCAGATCTCCACCCGGGTGCTCGCGCCGATCACGACCAGGTCCCGGTCGAGGGCGGCGTACGACCTCAGGTGGGCCGGGATCGTCACCCGGCCCTGCTTGTCGGGCACCTCGTCGTGCGCGCTGGCGAAGAAGACCCGGCTGTAGGCCCGGGCCGCCTTGTTCGTCATCGGCTGCGCGCGCAACTGCTCCGCGATCCGCTGGAACTCGGGCATCGGGAAGACGTAGAGGCAGCGATCCTGCCCTTTGGTGATCACGACACCCCCCGCCAGCTCGTCCCGGAACTTCGCCGGAAGGATCAACCGGCCTTTGTCGTCCAGGCGCGGGGTGTGGGTGCCGAGAAACATCGGCCCAACCCCCTCGCCCTTGAGCGGCGTTCGCGGCGCCGCTGACCCCCCGGGCCGGTGGGCCCTCCCGGCCTCACCATCGCGCCCCACTCTACTCCACTTCCCTCCACCCGCAACCAGAAACGCCCGCGTGGCGCGCCCTTCCGCCGCGCGAAACCGCACGTCAGATGGGGTGGAGTGGAGTGGAGGGCCGGACGGCCCGCCGGAGCCGGTCCGCTTTCCGACATAGATCGACTCCGTCCGGCTGAGCGTGATCCGGCCACCCCGCCGGACCGCCCCGGCCGAACGGTTCGCCCTCGGCGGCGATCTGGTGGGCCCGCCGGTCCGGTAACCTCGCTCGGGTGACGGACGCGAAGATGCCCCTGCGGGCGAAGGTGGCCAGCTCGGTGTCGCGGACCGCCGCGGCGCTGTCGCGGGCCGCGGGCCGCGGCGACGGCTCGGTGATCGGCGGCTGGATCGGCCTGAAGATCGATCCCGACCTGCTGGCCCACCTGTCGGCCGGGCGCGCCATCGCCCTGGTCTCCGGCACCAACGGCAAGACGACCACCACCCGGCTCACCGCCGCGGCGGTCGGGGTGCTCGGCCGGGTCGCCACCAACTCCTTCGGCGCCAACATGCCGACCGGGCACACCTCCGCGCTGGCCAAGGCCGGCAGCACCCCCTACGCCGTGCTGGAGGTCGACGAGCACTACCTGGCCCAGGTGCTGGAGGCCACCGAGCCGCACGTGGTGGCGCTGCTCAACCTCTCCCGTGACCAGCTCGACCGGGCCAAGGAGGTCGCCATGATGGCGCAGCTCTGGCGCGCCGCACTGGTCCGGCACACCGACGTCCGCATCGTCGCCAACGCCGACGACCCGATGGTGGTGTGGGCCGCGACGCCGCCGCCCAACCACGACCACCGCATCGCCCCGCCGCAGGTCACCTGGTTCAGCGCCGGGCAGCGCTGGCACGACGACTCGTGGGTCTGCCCCGAGTGCGGCTCGACCATCCAGCGCTCGGGCGAGCAGTGGTGGTGCAGCGGCTGCCCGCTTCGCCGGCCCCAGCCGCAGTGGACGGTGGAGGACGACGGCGTGCTCGACCCGACCGGCGCCTGGCACAAGGTCAAGCTCCAGCTCCCCGGCAAGGTCAACCTCGGCAACGCCGCCACCGCGCTGGCCGTCGCCGCCGAGTTCGGCGTCCGGCCGGTGGACGCGGTGCTCCAGCTCGGCACCGTCACCTCCGTCGCCGGCCGCTACGCCCAGGTCGACCGGGACGGGCGCAACATCCGGCTGCTGCTGGCGAAGAACCCGGCCAGCTGGCTGGAGGCGTTCGACATGGCCGACGAGGCGCCGACCCTGCTCTCCATCAACGCCCGCGACCCCGACGGGCTCGACACCTCCTGGCTGTTCGACGTCGACTTCGCCCCGCTGCGAGGCCGGCAGGTGCTGATCACCGGCGACCGCGCGTACGACCTGGCGGTCCGGCTGGAGGTCAACGACGTGCCGTTCCAGCACGTGCGGACGTTCCACGACGCCGTCCGGGCGGTGCCTCCGGGCCGCCTGGAGGTCATCGCGAACTACACCGCGTTCCAGGACATCCGAGCGGAGTTGGACCGTGTCAACTGAGAGCCTGCGTATCGTCTGGATCTACCCCGACCTGCTCTCCACCTACGGCGACCGGGGCAACGCCCTGATCCTCGCCCGCCGGGCGCGGCAGCGCGGGTTCCCGGTCGAGGTGCTGGAGGTCCGCTCCGACCAGCGCCTCCCCGCCACCGCCGACATCTACCTCATCGGCGGCGGCGAGGACGGCCCGCAGGCGCTCGGCGCGCAACGGCTGCTCGCCGACGGCGGCCTGCACCGGGCCGTCGCCCAGGGCTCGGTCGTGTTCGGGGTCTGCGCCGGCTACCAGCTCCTCGGCACGTCCTTCTTCGCCAAGGGCACCCGATGCGCCGGGCTGGAGCTGCTCGACCTCTCCTCCGACCGCGGGCCGACCCGGGCCGTCGGGGAGCTGGCCGGCGACGTCGACCCGCGGCTGGGCGTGCCGGCGCTGACCGGGTTCGAGAACCACGGCGGTCGCACCCACCTCGGCCCCGGGGTCTCCCCGCTGGCCCGGGTGACCGCCGGGGTCGGCAACGACGGCGCCACCGAGGGGGCCTGGCGGGGCAAGCTGCTCGGCACGTATTCGCACGGCCCGGCCCTGGCCCGCAACCCCGCCCTGGCGGACCTGCTGCTGCGCTGGGCCACCGGCGCGCACCAGCTCCCGCCGCTCGACGACACCTGGACGGACCGGCTCCGCGCCGAGCGCCGCGCCGCGGTGGCCGCCGCCGCCCGGGCATGAACCCGGCCGTCCGGCGGCTGCTGCGGCAGCGGTCGGCCGCCCGGTTCACGCTGCTGCTGCTCCTGCTCGCCACGTTCGGGGCGGCGCTGCTCGTCGTCCCCCTGCCGCAGGTCGGGGAGCTGCCCCGGCTGGCCGACCGGCTGGGCGACCTCGCCCCCGTGGCGGCGGTCGTCGGCGGGGCGCTGCTGCTGGTGGCGCTCGTCCCCCGGACCTTCATCACGCTCGCCTCGGGGGCGATCTTCGGCGCGCTGGAGGGCGCCGCGTACGCGCTGGGCGCGGCGCTGCTGGCGGCGGCGCTGGGCTTCGCGGTCGGCCGCCTGCTCGGTCGGGAGTTCGTCGCCGAACGGGTGCGGGGCCGGCTGGCCCGGCTGGACGGCTGGTTCGCCCGGCAGAGCGTCCTCGGCGTGGTCACCGTACGGCTGCTGCCGATCGCGGGCTTCGGCCTGGTCAGCTACGGCTACGGCACCACCGGCGCCCGGGTGCTGCCGTTCCTGGCGGGCAGCCTGATCGCCTCCGTCCCCACCGCCTTCGGGTACGCGGCGGTGGGCGCCGCGGCCGCCTCCCCGGGCGACGTCAACTGGTTCGCCGCCGCGCCCGCCGCGCTCGGCCTGGTCGCCAGCGCGGTGCTGATCCGCCGCTGGTGGCGCGCCGAGCGGCAGCGCCGGCTCGCTCCGGGCTGAGGCCCGCCGTGCCGGGCCGACCCTCCCCGTCCCCCGACCCGGGCCACCCCGACCGGCGCGGGGACCAGGGCGAGGAGCGGCTCTCCGGGGGCTTCATCGCCGAGGTCGTCCGCGTCGGCGACACCGTCCGGCGTACGCCGCCGCAGAACGCCGACTTCGTCGCCGCGCTGCTGCGGCACCTGGAGCGGGTGGGCGCGGACGTCGCGCCCCGCCACCTCGGCACGGACGAGCGGGGCCGGCAGGTGCTCAGCCACGTCGACGGCCGGGTGCCGTGGCGGGACCGGGAGGACCCGGCGTACTTCGCCGACCCGGCGTTGACCGGGCTGGCGGCGCTGCTCCGGCGGCTGCACGACGCGTGCGCCGGCAGCGCGCTCGCCGGGGACGCCGAGACGGTCTGCCACCGCGACCTGTCCCCGAAGAACACGGTGTACCGCGACTCCTCCGCCGGCCCGCTGCCGGTGACGCTGCTCGACTGGGACCTGGCCGGTCCCGGCCGGCGGATCGAGGACGTGGCCTTCGCCGCCTGGCACTGGGCGGAGCTGGGGCCGGGCGGCGACCCGGCGGAGCTGGGCCGGCGGGCCCGGCTGCTCTGCGACGCCTACGAGGCGGCCGGCCCGCGACCGCTCGCGCTGCCCCGCGCCGACCTCGTGGACGTGATGCTCGACCAGCTCGACGGGACCTGGCGCGGCATCGCGGCCGGCGCGGACCGGGGCGAGGAGGCCATGCGGCGGCTCCGTGCGGCGGGCGTCGCCGACGCGGTACGCGGCTGGCACGACTGGCTGGCCGACCACCGCGGAACGGTGACGGCCGCACTGCGCTGACCGCCGCACGGTCCGGCACGGACGACCATGGAGTTGTGGTGGCCGGTTCGTCCCGGCCTCGGGACTTCGTCCCCACCACAACTCCATGATCGACGCGCCCCGACCCGGGCGGACCCGGGAGCCGGGCGCCGGTCAGACGACGACGGAGACCGTGCGGCCCTTGACCACGATGACCTTGCGGGGCTCCCTGCCGGCCAGGGACGACGCGACCGCCTCCAGGGCCGCCGCGCGGACGGTCTCCTCGGACGCGTCGGCGGGGACCTCGACCCGGCCCCGCACCTTGCCGTTGATCTGCACCGGGTAGGTCACCGTCTCGGCCACCAGCAGCGCCGGGTCGGCGGTCGGGAAGTCCGCGTACGTCAGGGAGGTGTCGTGCCCCAGCCGACGCCACAGCTCCTCGGCGATGTGCGGGGCGAACGGCGCCACCATCAGCACCAGCGGTTCGGCCACCTCGCGCGGGGTCTCCGCCAGTCGGGTCAGCCCGTTGGTCAGCTCGATCAGCTTGGCGATGGCGGTGTTGAACCGGATCGCCTCCATGTCGCCGCGGACCCCGTCGACCACCTTGTGCAGCAGCCGCCGGGTCGCGGAGTCGGCGGGCGCGTCGGTGACCCGCAGCGCACCGGTCTGCTCGTCGACGACCGCCCGCCAGACCCGCTGCAGGAAGCGGTACGAGCCGACCACCGCCCGGGTCTCCCACGGGCGGGACACCTCCAGCGGGCCCATCGACATCTCGTAGACCCGGAAGGTGTCCGCGCCGTACGCGGCACACATCTCGTCCGGGGTGACCACGTTCTTCAGGGACTTGCCCATCTTGCCGTACTCGCGCTTGACGGCCGTGTCGCCCAGGTAGAAGCCGCCGTCGCGCTCGGTCACGTCCTCGGCCGGCACGTAGGCGCCCCGGGCGTCGGTGTACGCGTACGCCTGGATGTAGCCCTGGTTGAACAGCTTGCGGAACGGCTCGAACGACGAGACGTGGCCCAGGTCGTACAGCACCTTGTGCCAGAACCGGGCGTACAGCAGGTGCAGCACGGCGTGCTCGGCGCCGCCGACGTACAGGTCGGTGCCCCCGCAGTCGCCCTCGCCGCGCGGCCCCATCCAGTACCGCTCGTTCTCCGCGTCGACGAACCGCTCCGAGTTGGTCGGGTCCAGGTAGCGCAGCTCGTACCAGCAGGAGCCGGCCCACTGCGGCATCACGTTGGTCTCGCGGGTGTAGCGCTTCGGACCGTCGCCCAGGTCCAGCTCCACCTCGACCCAGTCGCGCCGGCGCGACAGCGGGGTCTCCGGGTTGCTGTCGGCGTCCTCCGGGTCGAACGTCCGCGGCGAGAAGTCGTCCACCTCGGGCAGCTCGACCGGCAGCATCTCCTCCGGCAGCGCGATGGCGGCGCCGGTCTCGTCGTACACGATCGGGAACGGCTCGCCCCAGTAGCGCTGCCGGGAGAACAGCCAGTCGCGCAGCCGGTAGGTCACCGCGCCGGCGCCGTGCCCGTTGGCCTCCAGCCACTCGATGATCCGGGCCTTGGCGTCGGCGACCCCCAGGCCGTCCAGGTCCAGGCCGCGGTCGGGCGCGGCGCTGTTGACCGCCGGGCCGTCACCGGTGTACGCCTTGCCGTCGAAGCCCTCCGACGGCTGCACGGTACGCACGATCGGCAGCTCGAAGACCTCGGCGAACGCCCAGTCCCGCTCGTCCTGGGCGGGCACCGCCATGATCGCGCCGGTGCCGTAGCCGGCCAGCACGTAGTCCGCGATGAAGATCGGGATCTGCGCGCCGTTCGCCGGGTTGGTGGCGTACGCCCCGACGAAGACGCCGGTCTTCTCCTTCGTGTCGGCCTGCCGCTCGACGTCGGTCTTGGCCGCCGCCGCCTTCCGGTACGCCTCCACGGCCGCCCGCGGGTTGGCGTGCCCGCCGGTCCAGGCGTCCTTCGTCCCCTCCGGCCAGGCGGCCGGCACCAGGGCGTCGACCAGCCCGTGCTCGGGCGCCAGCACCATGTAGGTCGCGCCGAAGATCGTGTCCGGCCGGGTGGTGAACACCCGGATCGGCTCCAGCGTGGTGGGGAAGTCGATGTGCGCGCCGGTGGAGCGGCCGATCCAGTTGCGCTGCATCAGCTTGATCGGCTCGGGCCAGTCCAGTTTGTCCAGGTCGTCCAGCAGCCGGTCGCCGTACGCGGTGATCCGCATCATCCACTGCTTCAGGTTGCGCTTGAAGACCGGGAAGTTGCCCCGCTCGGAGCGGCCGTCGGCGGTGACCTCCTCGTTGGCCAGCACGGTGCCCAGCCCGGGGCACCAGTTGACCGGTGCCTGCGACACGTACGCCAGCCGGTGGTCGTCGACGACGGCGCGCCGCTCGGCGACGGACAGCTCCGCCCACGGCCGGCCGTCGGGCGTGGGCCGGTTGCCGCCCTCGAACTCGGCGATCAGCTCGGCGATCGGGCGGGCCCGCTTCGCCTCCGTGTCGTACCAGGAGTTGAAGACCTGCAGGAAGATCCACTGCGTCCAGCGGTAGAAGTCGGTGTCGATGGTGGCCACCGAGCGGCGCTCGTCGTGGGCCAGGCCCAGCCGGCGCAGCTGCGCCTTGTAGCGCTCGATGTTGGCCACGGTGGTGGTCCGGGGGTGGGTGCCGGTCTGCACCGCGTACTGCTCGGCGGGCAGGCCGAACGCGTCGAAGCCCATCGCGTGCAGCACGTTGCGCCCCGCCATCCGCTGGTAGCGGGCGAAGCAGTCGGTGCCGATGTAGCCCAGCGGGTGCCCGACGTGCAGGCCGGCGCCCGACGGGTACGGGAACATGTCCAGCACGTACAGCTTCTCCGCCCCGGACCGGGGGTGGCCGGGGTCGGCCAGCGGGCCGGTCGGGTTCGGGGCGTGGAAGGTGCCCTCCCGCGCCCAGACGTCCTGCCAGCGGTGCTCGATCTCCTCGGCCAGTGCCGCGGTGTACCGGAACGGGGGAATGTCGCCCGTCGCTGCTGCCTCACTCATGGCGTCTCCTCGCTTCGCTCGTCGCCGCCGGCCACGCCACGGCCGGGCTGGATGCTGACCTCGCTCGGCGCGGTCATGTCGGTATGGATCAGGTCTGCTCCCCGGAGCGCCGTGCCGTCGGGGCCGGCGCCGGGGCCGACCGCCGGGGCGCCCGGCGGAGGGCACAAAAAAGCCCCTCGCGCAGGAGGGGCCGCCGTGCTGTCGCGCGTCAGCGCATCAGCACGGCCCGGTAAGGAGCAGGAAGACTCCGGCCATGACCGGGAGTGTACCCGCCGTCCGGTCCCGCACGCCGCCCGCTACCACCGGTCGGGACGCGGGCCCCGTCCGGGACGCCCCCGGGCGCGCCCTTCGTGATCATGGGCGGCACCCAGAGCGACGGGCGGATCCCCCGACCCGGCGAATATTCAGGGCGTAACCGACGGTCCACCTGCGGGGGTCGGCGACAGCGACAAACATGGTTAGCCTGAGAGACCAGTGAGATTCCTGCGGCAGACGAGGCTCGGCGTCGCGAACCCAACGGCGGGTCCAGCTGCTCTATACAGAGCTGCCGTCCGGCGACGAGGAGGAGGCCCGTGACACAACAGACCTGGGACGAGGTGGGCGGCCTGTTGCCGCACGACGAGTTCCGCGCCGCCAGCGAAGCCATCGTCTCGAACATCGAGCAGGTCATCGAGGGCAAGACCGCCACCGTGCGGCTCGCCCTGGCGGTGCTGCTCGCCGAGGGGCACCTGCTCATCGAGGACGTGCCGGGTGTCGGCAAGACGAAGCTCGCCAAGGCCATGGCCCGCTCGATCGACTGCTCGGTGCGCCGCATCCAGTTCACCCCGGACCTGCTGCCCAGCGACGTCACCGGCGTCAGCGTCTACAACCAGGAGACGCACGACTTCGAGTTCCGTCCCGGCGCGGTCTTCGCCAACCTGGTCGTCGGCGACGAGATCAACCGCGCCTCGCCGAAGACCCAGTCCGCGCTGCTGGAGTGCATGGAGGAGCGGCAGGTCACGGTCGACGGCGTCACCTACCAGCTCCAGACGCCGTTCATGGTCGTGGCCACCCAGAACCCGATCGAGATGGAGGGCACCTACCCCCTCCCCGAGGCGCAGCGCGACCGCTTCACCGCCCGCATCGCCATGGGCTACCCCGACCCCAACGCCGAGCTGGCCATGCTCGACGGGCACGGCGCCACGGACCCGCTGGACGAGCTGCGGCCGGTCTCCGACGCCAACACGGTGCGGCAGCTCATCGCGCACGTCCGGCAGGTGCACGTCGCCGACGCCGTCAAGCAGTACGCGATCGACCTGGTCACCGCGACCCGGGAGGCCCCCGACCTGCGCCTCGGCGCCTCCCCGCGGGCCACCCTCCAGCTGCTGCGCACCGCCCGCGCGGTCGCCGCCTTGGAGGGGCGGGACTACGTCCTCCCCGACGACCTGCAGGCGCTGGCCGTGCCGGTGCTCGCGCACCGGATCATCCCGACCGCCGACGCCCAGCTGGCCCGGCGCACCACCGACGCGATCGTCTCCGAGCTGGTGCACCGGCTGCCGCTGCCGCACGACCGCAAGCGCTCCCCGTACGACACCCGACCCACGGGCGAGGGCAACGGCCGAGCCCCCTACGAGCCGCGGAGGCGGTGACGTGCGAGACGGGCTGCGAGGGCTGACGACCCGCGGCCGATCGTTCCTGGCGGCCGCGGTCGCGGCCGCGATCTCGGCCGGCATCCTCGGCGAGAAGGACCTGCTCCGGGTGGCCGTGCTGCTGGCCGTCCTGCCGCTGCTCGCCGCCGCCTACGTCGGGCGCAGCCGCTACAAGCTGGCCTGCAACCGGTCGCTGGACCCGCACCGCGCGCCAGTCGGGGCGAGTTCCCGGGTGGTGCTGCGGTTGCAGAACCTGTCCCGGCTGCCCACCGGCACCCTGCTGCTGGAGGACCGGCTGCCGTACGCGCTGGGCAGCCGGCCGCGGGTGGTGCTGGAGCGGCTCGGCGCCCACCAGGCCAGCTCGGTGGCGTACACGGTGCGCGCCGACGTGCGCGGTCGCTACGAGGTGGGCCCGCTGGTGGTCCGGATGACCGACCCGTTCGGGCTGTGCGAGCTCAGCCGCGCCTTCCCGAGCACCGACCACCTGACCGTCATCCCGCAGGTCACCCCGCTGCCCTCGGTACGCCTGCCCGGCGAGTACGCCGGCAGCGGCGACAGCCGGGCCCGCTCGGTCGCCGTGCACGGCGAGGACGACGCCGCCACCCGGGAGTACCGGGTGGGAGACGACCTGCGCCGGGTGCACTGGAAGTCGACCGCGCGCACCGGCGAGCTGATGGTGCGCCGGGAGGAGCAGCCGTGGGAGAGCCGGGCGACCGTCGTGCTGGACACCCGCGCGTACGGCCACCGGGGCGACGGGCCGACGGCGTCCTTCGAGTGGGCGGTCTCCGCCGCCGCGAGCATCGCGGTGCACCTGCGGCAGGCCGGCTACAAGCTGCGCCTGGTCACCGGCTCGGGGGCCGACGTCGACGCCTCCGAGGCCGCCGGCGACGGGCTGCTCCTCGACCAGCTCGCCGAGGTCGGGCTCGACAAGAACGTCGAGCTCACCACGCTCGTGCAGCGGGTCCGGCAGCGGGCGGACGGCGGCCTGATCATCGGCCTGTTCGGCTCGCTGGGCACGGCCGAGGCCGAGCTGCTGGCCGGGCTGCGGGGCAACGGCGCGACCTGCGTCGGTTTCCTGCTCGACAGCTCCACCTGGCTCAACCTGCCCGCCAAGGCGCGGGCCGAGGCCGACCACGCGCACAGCGCCGCCGCGCTCGCCCTGCTGCGGAGCGGCTGGCGGGTGATCGGGGTCGACCACGGCGCCCGGTTGCCGGCGTTGTGGCCGCAAGCGGCCCGCGGTTCGCAGGGCTTCGCCCTGCGGGCGGCGATGGCCGAGACGGTGGCCGGCGGCGTGCGATGAACGGAAGGGTCCCCTCATGATCGCCCACCGGAACCTGGGCTTCGTGGCCGCCGCGGCGACGCTGCTCGCCGCGGCGCCGCTGTCGGCCATCTTCGAACGCTGGACGTGGCTGATCCAGGCCACCATCGCGGTGGCCGTGGTCGCGGCCGCGGCCGCGCTCGCCCGGCTGGCACGGGTGCCGCTCTGGGGGCAGGTGCTCGGCATGCTGGCCGGCCTGACGCTGGCCCTGACCTGGCTCTTCCCCGGCGGCACCGAATTGCTCGCCTTCCTGCCCACGCCGGCGACCTTCGCGCACTTCGGCGACCTGTTCAGCGGGTCGCTGGAGGACATGCGCTCCTACGGCGTCGAGGTGCCCGACACCGATCCGCTGCTGTTCATCACCGTGCTGGGGATCGGCGGCGTGGCGGTGGTGGTCGACGTGCTCGCCGTCGGGCTGCGCCGGCCGGCACTGGCCGGCCTGCCCATGCTGGCCATCTACTCCGTGCCCGTCGCGGTCTACGTCGACAGCATCCCGCCGGTGCCGTTCGTCGTCGGCGCCGCCGGCTACCTCTGGCTGCTGGTGACCGACAACGTCGACCGGGTCCGCCGGTTCGGCCGGCGGTTCACCGGCGACGGCCGCGACGTCGACGTCTGGGAGTCCTCGCCGCTGGCCGCCGCTGGCCGGCGACTCGCGGTGGTCGGCGTGGCGCTGGCCGTGGCGCTGCCGCTGGCCGTGCCGGGGATGACCGGCGGGCTGCTCGACACCCTGACCTCCGGCTCCGGCGCCGGCAACGGCAGCGGGCGCCCCGGGCAGGGCGGGGCCCCGGGCCGGATCGACCTCTTCGCGGCGCTGAGCGGGCAGCTCAACCAGTCCGAGGTGGCCGACCTGGTCAAGGTCACCACCAACGAGCCCAGCCCGTTCTACCTGCGCTTCGGCGTCGCCGACGAGCTCAAGTCGAGCGGCTTCGACGTGGGCAACCCCCGGGGCCGCTCCGTCGAGAACCTGCCGACACCGTCCGGCAAGGGCATCGAGCAGCGGACGTACCAGGCCACGGTCGAGGTCACGAAGAACCTCACCATGCCGCTGCTGCCGGTCTACACCGAGCCGGTGCGCACCGAGGACCTGAACGGCAACTGGTTGTACGACCCGAACCTGCAGGTGATCTTCTCCAACCGCGACAACTCCCGCGGCAAGCGCTACGCGTTCGACTACGTGCGCTCGACGTACACCCCCGAGGCACTGCAGCGGGCGCGACCGCTGCCGGCGGACCACCCGGTGCGGCGCGCACACCCGGCACCACCGACGATTCCCGAGGTGGAGGAACTGGTCCGCACCCTGGTGGCGAACAAGAACACCGAGTACGACAAGGTCCGCGGGATCTACGACTACTTCTCCGCCGACAACGGCTTCACGTACTCGCTGAGCACCAAGGGCGGCATCAGCGGCCAGGAGATCGTCGACTTCCTCAACAACAAGGTCGGCTTCTGCCAGCAGTACGCCGCCGCGATGGCGTGGCTGGTCCGGGCCGCCGGGATCCCGGCCCGGGTGGCGTTCGGGTTCACCAACGGCAGCAACTCCAGCGGCGGCACGTACACGCTGACCAACCGGAACCTGCACGCCTGGACGGAGGTCTACTTCAACGGCATCGGCTGGGTGCCGTTCGACGCGACCCCCGCGTACGGCGTGCAGGGCTCGACCCGGTCGGCCTGGGCCCCCGACATCGACGCCCCCGAGGACGACGCGCCGGCCCCCGGCCCGTCGACCCCCGTCGGCGAGACCGACCCGTCGGCGGGCCCGGCAGGCCCCGAGGGCCCCGAGGAGGACCCCGACTCCGGCCTGGCCATCGGCGGGGCGGCCCCGGCCGAGCAGGCCCCCGTCTGGCCGTGGTACGCGGCCGGCGCGGTGCTCCTTCTGCTGGCCCTGCTCGCCCTGCCGGCGCTGCGCCGGCTGGCCCTGCGGAGGCGGCGCAGCGGCCCGGCGGCGCCGGCCCCGACCGCCGTACGGGCGGGGGAGGCCGGCGACGCGCCCACCGACGGGCAGCGCATGGTGGTCCTGGTGGACGCCGAGCGGGCCCGGGCGGACGCGCACGCCGCCTGGGACGAGCTGCTCGACACGCTGGTGGACTACCGGGTGCGGGTGGACCGGACGGAGACGCCGCGGGCCACGGCCGACCGGCTGTCCCGGGATGCGCTGGCCGCCGACGCCGAGGCCACCACGGCGGTACGGCTGCTCGGCCGCGCCGAGGAGCGCGCCCGTTACGCGCGTGACCCGCTCACCGGCGAGCACCTCCCGCCGGCCCTGCGCACCATCCGCGGCGCGCTCGCCGCGCGGGCCGACCGGCGTACCCGCCTGGTGGCGGCGGTGCTGCCGCCCTCGGTGCTGCTGCGCTGGCGACTGGCCACGGCCGACGCGTCGTCCCGGCTGCTGGCGGCGGGCACGCGCGCCCGCTCCCGACTGCTGCGCTGGAGCCCGCGCCGCCTGCTGGCCGACCGCATGGCCCGCTGACCCGCACGCCCACGCGGACGGGCCGGGAGCGGCGAGGTCGCCGTTCCCGGCCCGTCCCCGTCGCGGCGCGGGCCGCCGCCACCGAAACGGGCGGAGGGCGGGTCGGGGAAGCGCGGGCGCCAAGGCCACGGTGGCTTGACGGCGCGTCAAGCGTCAGAGGCCGACCGGTCTCGCTGTGGCGGCTGACCGCGGCGAACGGCGAGCCGGCAGAGCGTCAGAGGCCGCCGAGGCGGGCCGTGGGCACCCGACACGTCGGAGGCCGCCGGGGCGAGCGCAGGCGCGGAACGTCGGAGGGTGCCCGGGCGGGCCCAGGGGCGCGCGGAAACGCCTCAGGTCGCCGGGCGTGCCGGCGACGCGGTTCGTCGTCGCGGTGGTGTGACCCGCCTCAGCGGCGGGCCGGGCTCAGCGGTGCCCCTCCGGGCGCTGCCGCCACCGGTCCTCCATCCGGTCGAGGATCGAGGGCCGCCGACCCGTACGACCGCGGGGGCGGCGACGACTCGTCGTGCCTCCCACGACGTGCAGGTCAGGTGACTGCGCCCGACGATGCGACTGCACCGCGAACGCGGCCGAGGCCAGCATGACGACAAAACCCGCCACTGCCAGCGGCGGAGTCTTGATCACCGCGCCATAGACCAACAGGGCCAGCCCAGCGATGATCACGCCGGCAGCGACGAGCAGGCGACGCCGCGCGTGGAAACGCGGATCGCTGGCGCGCACGGCCGAGGCGAATTTGGGGTCCTCGGCAAGCGACCGCTCGATCTGCTCGAACAGCCGCTGCTCGTGCTCCGAGAGCGGCACGGCACTCCTCCCCGGTCACGTGGGTCGGCCCGGTCGGACCGACAGACCGTGGCAGCCAACCGGCTGCTTACCCGCAAGTCTACGAGGGCCCTCGCGCGTCGGAAAGCGGGACGACCTACGGCCGGGGTGGATTTTCATTTCGTCGCCCGTCCCGGACCCCGAGCAGACTGGCCGGACCTATGACGGACCGCCCGAAACGGGCAGCCGCGGCGTCGGCGGCAGCTTCCGCCTCCCGCCAGCCCCGTTCGGGCGCGCCGAGGGCGAGCTGCCGCGGGGTCTCCTGCGCCGGGGCGAGGCCCTCGACCCGGACGCCGACCAGGCGGATGCGCTCGCCCGGGTCGAGGGCGGCGTAGAGCGCCCAGACCGTGTCGAAGATCTCCCGGGCGACGTCGGTCGGCACACCCGACGTGCGCGACCGGTTGACGGTGCGGAAGTCGGCCAGCCGCACCTTCAGCGAGACCGTCCGCCCGACCTGCCCGGCCCGGCGCAGCCGGGCGCCCACCTTCTCGGCGAGGGCGAGCAGCGCCCGGCGGATCTCCAGGGGATCGGCCACGTCGGCGTCGAAGGTCACCTCCGCGCCGATCGACTTCTCGACCTGCTCGGGGCTGACCCGGCGCGCGTCCCGCCCCCAGGCCAGCTCGTGCAGATGGGTCGCGGACGCCTCGCCGAGCGCCTTGCGCAGCATGCCGACCGGCGCCTCGGCGAGGTCGCCGATGGTGGTCAGGCCGAGCCGACGCAGCGTCTCGGCGGACCGCTCCCCCACCCCCCACAGCGCCGACACCGGCAGCGGGTGCAGGAAGTCGAGCACCCGCGCGGCCGGGACGACGAGCAGCCCGTCGGGCTTGGCGCGGGTCGAGCCGAGCTTGGCCACGAACTTGCTCGGCGCGACCCCGACCGAACAGGTCAGCCCCTGCTCCCCGGCGACGCGCTCGCGGATCCGCCGCGCGATGGTGGCCGGGGTGCCGAAGAGCCGCCGGGCCCCGGCCACGTCGAGGAACGCCTCGTCGAGCGAGAGCGGCTCCACCAGCGGGGTGACGTCCCGGAAGATCTGCATGACCGCCCGGGAGGCCGCCGAGTACTGCGCGAAGTCCGGCGGGAGGTAGACCGCGTGCGGGCAGAGCGCCCGGGCCCGCGCGGTGGGCATGGCGCTGCGGACGCCGTAGCGCCGGGCCTCGTAGCTGGCGGAGCTGACCACCCCGCGCGGGCCAACCCCGCCGACCACGACGGCCCGGCCGCGCAGTTCCGGCCGGCGGCGGACCTCGACCGAGGCGAAGAACGCGTCCATGTCGACGTGCAGGATCGGGCAGCCGGAGTCGTCGGCGCCCGGCCCGAACCGGGGATCGCCGCCCCGGGGCAACGACTGGCTGCGACCCATCCCCGCAGGTTAGCGGGCACCTCCGACATGCCCCCGGACGGCCGGCGGCGCAATGCGTCGCTGGGCCGTCCGGGCGGCCCGTGCCGTTAGCCCCGGTCGGCGGACGGGGTCCCCGCGGGTACGCGCCGCAGGGCGACGGCGCTGACGAGCGCCCCGACGAGCAGGATCGCCGCGCCGACGACCGCGGTGGCCGTGAACCCGTCGGTGAAGGCGGCGAAGGCCTGGTCGCGCAGCACCCCGGCCACGTCGGCCGGGACCTGGCCGGCCACGGCGAGGGCGCCGCCGACCGTGTCGGTCGCGGTGTGGACCAGGTCGTCGCCGAGCCCGGCCGGCACCTCGGTGTCCATCCGGGCCCGGTAGATGCCGGCGGAGATGCTGCCCAGCACGGCGATGCCGAGCGCGCCACCGAACTCCGTGCTCGGTTCGAGTTCGGCGCTGATCCAGGGTGCGGCCATGAACAGGACGGAGAGGTCCATGGAGGCGAGGAGGGCGGGGATCACGAGCAAGGACGCCCTGCTGAACGCCGCCATCCTGGAGACGTTCGACGCCTGGGGGGACGCGATCGCCGCGGCCGTCGTGGCCGAACCCGGCGGCGCACCGCTGGAGCGCCTCCGCCGGTTCCTCCACGGGGTGTTCGAGATGGCGCGCGAGCAGCGGGAGGTCCTGGTGGCGAGCGTGCAGGCGTACGCCCAGGCGGAGTTCGCACCCGAGGTGCGTGACCAGCTCGCGGCCGGCTACGCCGCCAGCCGGCGGGAGCTCGCCGCGCTGACGCTCGACGTGGCGCCGGCGGAGGTCTCGCCGGAGCAGGCGCGCCGCTACGGTTCGCTCGCCCTGGCGCTCATCAACGGCGCCATGCTCCAGTGGCTGCTCGATCCCGCGTCGGCGCCCACCGCCGACGACCTCGTGCGGGCGATCGAGGGGCTCACCGGGCGCGGGCGGTGACGGCGGCAGGCCCCGCCCGCGCCTGACCGCGCCGGCGGGCGATCCGCTCCGGGAGACGCCGCCCACCGGCGGGGCGGCCGGCCGTCAGCCGCGTACGACCAGCAGCGGGATGGTCATCTCGGCCGCGGTGTCCGCCCCGTGGTACCCGACCAGCCGCGACACCATCGGCGGCTCGGACCGGGAGGCCGTCACCGCGTACGTGGCGTTGCAGACGACCACCACGTCGCCGATGCGGAGCAGGTGCTCCTCCGCCACCGGGCCGAACCAGCCGGAGGCCACCACCTCCTCGCGGGTGCGGACCCGGGCCGCGGGGCCGAGCACCTCCGACCAGGCGGCCACGACGTCGTCCCGGGCCCCGGGCGTGACGTGCAGGTAGCGGACCCGGGGCTCGCCGGCGACCACCGCCACCCCGGCGCGCAGCCGGGGATCGGTGTCCAGGTCGACGCGGTGCCCGGCCGGCACGTCGAGCTGGCCGTGGTCGGCGGTGACCAGCAGCGCGGCGTCGGGCGGCAACCCGTCGACGAGCCGGGTGAGCAGCCGGTCGACCTCGGCCGCGGCGATCCGCCAGGGCGCCGAGTCGACGCCGGTGAGGTGGCCGTGCCGGTCCAGGTCCGGGTGGTAGCCGGAGACCAGGGTGGGCCCCGGCCCGGTGGCCAGGGCGGTGAGCATCCGCGCGGCGAGCGCGTCGACGCCGGCCGCGCCGCGGTAGTCGCCGCCCCGGTTGGCGGCCACCGTCAGCCCGCTGCCGCCGAACTCCGGCCGGCTCACCACCGTCACCGCGACGCCGGCCGCCCGGGCCCGTTCGAGCTGGGTGCGGACGGGCTGCCAGCGCCGCGGCTCCGGGTCGGCCGCCCACTCGATGTGGTTGAGCACCCGGTCGGTGCCCGGCACCCGCAGGGTGAAGCCGAGCACGCCGTGCGCGCCGGGCGCGACGCCGGTGCCCAGCGTCACCAGGCTGGTCGGCGTGGTGGACGGGAAGCCGGAGGTCAACGGCCGGCCCACGGTCGCGGCGAGCCCGGCCAGGGCCGGCGCGTACGGCGCGGCGGTCGGGATCTGGTGCCAGCCGAGGCCGTCCACCAGCAGCACCGCCACCCGGCGCACCCCGGCCAGCGCGGCGCCCAGCCCGAGCGGGTCGGTGGCGCCGGGCACGCCGAGCACGGCGAGCGCGCTGGGCAGCACGTCGGCGAGGCTGCCGCCGCCGTAGCGCGGCCCGACGATCTCCAGCGGGTCGGTCACGGGCGCCGGGCGAACAGGTGCAACTGTGCGGCGAGGTCCCGCCAGGGGGCCCGCGCGGCGAGCGCCCGTTCCAGCTCCACCAGGGCGGCCGGCTGACCGTCCGCGACGGCGGCCGGGAGGAGGTCGGCGAGCACGCGTACGCCGTGGATCTCCTCGACCACGAGCCCGGCGGGGACGAGCAGCGCGGCGGCGGTCTCGGCGTCGTAGCGCCGGCGCAGCGTGTCCCGGGCGCCCGCGGTGCCGGCCGGGTCGGCGGCCAGCGCGGCGGCGACGTCCAGGTGCCCGTTCATCGCCCGGCCGAGCACCGCGGCGGCCCGGCCGGCGACCAGCACGCTCGCGGCGCCGCCCGGGCGCAGCGCGGCGGCCAGCGCGGCCACCACCGGCGCCGGGTCGTCGACCACCTCCAGCACGGCGTGGCAGAGCACCAGGTCGGCGCTGCCCGGCTCGACCAGCCCGGCGAGCGCGTCGCCGTCGCCCTGCACGGCGCGGACCCGCTCGGCGACGCCGGCCTCGGCGGCCCTGCGGGTCAGCGCGGCGAGCGCGTCGGGACTGGCGTCGACCACGGTCACCCGGTGCCCGGCCTGGGCGAGCGGGACGGCGAAGCCGCCGGTGCCGCCGCCGACGTCGAGCACGGTCAGCGCGGCGTCGCCACGGCGCTCCAGCTCGGCGCGCAGCACCGACCAGATCACGGCGGTACGGGGGGTCAGCGGCGGCCCGGCGAGCCGGCCTGGGGTCTGCTCCACCCGGTCGAGCCTAGTCACCCGGTCCAGCCCCGACGGGAACCGCCCGGGGAGGCGGTCAGGACTCGCCGGTGGCGCCGTCCTCCTCGGCCCGCGACCGCAGGGCGTTGGCCACCGGACCCTCGGTGATCTCGTACTCGCGCGGTTCGGTGTGGTGCGCCGGGGTCCAGCCGGCGTTGAGCCGGGTCCGCCGGGAGTTGGCCACTCCGCCGCTGTATCCGTGATTCCCCGTCATCGGTTCATTCCCCCTCGTGCCACGCGGGCCGCTCTGCCCGCGCGAGCAGGAGTCTCCCGCCATCGGCGGCGAAAAACCGTAATGTGGATCACTGTCGTCAACGGAAATCGCGCGATGCCGGGCTGACCGGCGGCTCGATGGCGTCCAGCCGGTCGGCGGTGAGGTTGGTGACTCCCTCGTGCCGCTGCAACCGGCCGCGCACCACCAGCGCCGCGCTGGTGCGGGCGATTCGACGGTAACGCTGCCAGAGCCCCGGGGAGCAAGTGACATTGAGCATCCCCGTCTCGTCCTCCAGGTTGAGGAAGGTGACCCCGCCGGCGGTCGCGGGGCGCTGCCGGTGGGTGACGATCCCGCCGACCCGGATCCGCCGACCGGGCTCCACCCGGCCGAGCCGGGCGATCGGCACCGCGTCGAGGGCGTCGAGCTGCGGGCGGATGAAGCGGGCCGGGTGGCTCTCCGGCGACAGCCCGGTCGCCCACACGTCGGCGACCAGCCGGTCCACCGCCTCCATGCCGGGCAGGGTGGGCGCGGCCGCGCCGGTCACCGTGCCGGGCAGGCGGCCCGGCCGGTCCTGGGCCGCCGCGCCGGCCGCCCAGAGGGCCTGCCGCCGGGACAGCCCGAAACAGGCGAAGGCGTCCGCGGTGGCCAGCGCCTCCAGCTGCGCGGCGGTGAGACCCACGCGCCGGGCCAGGTCCGCCATGTCGCGGTACGGCCCGTGCGCCGTCCGCTCCGTCTCGATCCGCTCGGCCACCTCGTCGCCGAGGGTACGCACGGCGGAGAGCCCGAGCCGGACGGCCGGGCCGCCCAGCCCCCAGGCGTGCGGCGGCTCCCCCGGCGCGCTGCCCCAGCGGGTCTGCGGGGTGGACTCCAGCACCGCCCTGGCGCCGCTGGCGTTGACGTCCGGCCGGCGGACCTCGACGCCGTGCCGGCGGGCGTCGTCGACCAGGGTCTGCGGGGAGTAGAAGCCCATCGGCTGGGCGTTGAGCAGCGCGGCCAGGAACGGGCCCGGGTGGTAGCGCTTGAGCCAGGAGCTGGCGTAGACCAGGTAGGCGAAGCTCATCGCGTGGCTCTCCGGGAAGCCGTAGCTGGCGAACGCGGTGAGCTTGCGGTAGACGTCGTCGGCCAGCTCGCCGGTGATGCCCCGCTCGGCCATCCCGGCGTAGAGCCGGTCGGCGATCTGCGCCATCCGCTCCACCGAGCGCTTGGACCCCATCGCCCGGCGCAGCTGGTCGGCCCCGGCCGCGTCGAAGCCGGCCAGGTCGATCGCGAGCTGCATGAGCTGCTCCTGGAACAGCGGCACGCCGAGGGTCTTCTCCAGCGCGTTGCGCATCAGCGGGTGCGGGAAGGTCACCGGCTCCTCGCCGTTCTTGCGCCGGATGTACGGGTGCACCGAGCCGCCCTGGATCGGGCCGGGCCGGATCAGCGCCACCTCGACCACCAGGTCGTAGAACTCGCGGGGCTTCAGCCGGGGCAGGGTGGCCATCTGGGCGCGGCTCTCCACCTGGAACACCCCGACCGAGTCGGCCCGGCAGAGCATGTCGTAGACCTCGGGGTCGTCCAGCGTCATGTCGCCCAGGTCGAGGGTCATCCCGATCATGTCGTAGCCGTAGTGCAGCGCGGAGAGCATGCCCAGGCCGAGCAGGTCGAACTTCACCAGGCCGACGGCGGCGCAGTCGTCCTTGTCCCACTGGAGCACGCTGCGGCCCGGCATCCGCCCCCACTCCACCGGGCAGACTTCGATCACCGGCCGGTCGCAGATCACCATGCCGCCGGAGTGGATGCCCAGGTGCCGGGGAAAGGTCTGCAGCTCGTTCGCGTACGCGACCACCTGCTCGGGGATGTCCTCGACGTCCACCGCCGCGACCGCGCCCCACCGGTCGATCTGCTTGCTCCAGGCGTCCTGCTGGCCGGGCGAGAAGCCGAACGCCTTGGCCACGTCCCGCACCGCCGAGCGGGGCCGGTAGGAGATGACGTTGGCGACCTGGGCGGTGTGCTCCCGGCCGTACCGGGCGTAGACGTGCTGGATGACCTCCTCCCGGCGGTCGGACTCGATGTCCACGTCGATGTCGGGCGGGCCGTCGCGCTCCGGGGCGAGGAAGCGCTCGAAGAGCAGCCGGTGCCGGACCGCGTCCACGTTGGTGATCCGCAGCGCGTAGCAGACCGCCGAGTTGGCCGCCGAGCCCCGGCCCTGGCAGTAGATGTCCTGCTCGCGGCAGAACGCGACGATGTCGTAGACCACCAGGAAGTAGCCGGGGAAGCCCAGTTCCTCGATCATGTTCAGCTCGTGGTCGAGCTGCGCGTACGCCCTCGGGTGCGCCTCCCGGGGGCCGTAGCGCTCCCGCGCCCCCCGCTCGGTCAGGTGGCGCAGCCAGCTCATCTCGGTGTGCCCCGGCGGCACCGGGTACGCCGGCAGCCGCGGCGCGACGAGTTGGAGGTCGAAGGCGAGCTCGGCCCCGAACTCGGCGGCCCGGGCCACCGACCCCGGGTACGCGGCGAACCGGGCCGCCATCTCCGCACCGCTGCGCAGGTGGGCGGTGCCGGCCGCGGGCAGCCACCCGTCGATCTCGTCCAGGCTGCGCCGGGCCCGTACGGCGGCGACGGTGGTGGCCAGCCGTCGCCGGCCCGGGGTGGCGTAGTGCACGTTGTTGGTGGCCACCGTGGGCAGGCCGGCCGCCGCCGCCAGCTCGGCGAGCGCGTCGTTGCGGTCGGCGTCGACCGGGTGCCCGTGGTCGGTCAGCTCCACCGCCACCGTCTCCGCGCCGAAGAGGGCGGTCAGCCGGTCCAGCTCGCGGGCCGCCGCGTCCACCCCCTCGGTGAGCAGCGCCGCCGGCACGTGCCCCTTGCGGCAGCCGGTGAGCACCAGCACGTGGTCGCGCAGCTCCGCGGCGACCTCCTCCAGCTCGCCGTAGACCGGGCGGCCCTTCTCGCCGCCGCGTAGCTGGGCGCGGGCGATGGTCGAGGCGAGCCGGGCGTACCCCTCGTGGCCGTGGGCCAGGAGCAGCAGGTGCCGCCCGAGCGGGTCGGGCTCGCCGTTCTGGGGGCCGGGCAGGTCCAGGGAGAGCTCGGCGCCGAAGATCGTCGGCAGGTGCAGCGCGCGGGCCGCCTCGGCGAAGCGCACCACCCCGTAGAAGCCGTCGTGGTCGGTGACGGCGAGCGCGGTGAGCCCCAGCCGGGCGGCCTCCTCGGCCAGCTCCTCGGGGTGGCTGGCGCCGTCGAGGAAGCTGAAGTTGGTGTGGGCGTGCAGCTCGGCGTACGGCACCACGCCGTCGGGGCGGGTCAGCTCCGGCGGCTGGTAGTGCTCCCGCTTGCGGCTCCAGACGGGAGAGTCGCCGCCGTCGGCGTCCACGGCCAGCGGGTCGACCACGTGCAGGTGCCGCTCGTCACGCGACCGGCCGCCCTGCCCGCCGGCCCGCCCGGCGCGGGGTTTCCGGCCGGAGAGCACGCGTTCCAGCTCCGACCAGGGCAGCTTCGGATTGTGGAAGCTCATCGGGGCCCCGCCGGGTTGACGTCGTGCCGCTGCCGCTCGGCGGCGACGCCCGCAGTCGGCCGGGCGCCCTCAGTCATAGATCGCCTCCACCAGCCAGTGCCCGGCCTCTACCGCGAGCAGCAGGGCCGTGCCGTCGGCCAGGCAGACCTGGAACCGGGCCCGGCGGCGGGCCTCGGCCGGCGCCCACCAGCGCTCGTCGACCGGCCACGGGCCGGCCCAGCCGGCGATCTCGGCCGGCCGCGCGGTGCCCACGGTCAGCCGGGCCGGCGCGGCGCTGACCTGGAGCCGCGCGCTGACCACGACCGGCTCGCCGGCGGCGTCGTGCACGGCCGCGGCGAGCGGGTCGGGCAGCACCACCGCCGGCGCGGGCGGCGGCAGCCGACCCGGCCACGGCGGCTCGCCCGACCGCGCCGACGACCGGCCCGACAGCGGCGACCGGTCCGACAGCGGCGACGGCCGGTCCGGCAGGGACGACTGACCCGGCCGGTCCGACGGCCCGTCCGGCAGGGGCGGTGGGCCGGGGCGGGCCGGCAGGCGTTCGTCCCCCCACGGCACCAGGCGCACCTGGTCGGCGGGCGAACGGCCGCCGCCGAGCACCGCGGTGACCACGGCCTCGGGGCCGAGGATGCCCTGCACCCTGCTCAACGCCCGGTGCGCCCGCTCCCGCTCCTCGCCGGCCTCCCCCCACAGGCCGGGTTGCAGGCCGGCCTGGGCGATCACCCCGTCGGGGACCAACCGCAGCCGGATGATGCCCGCCGTCGGCCGGGCCGGGCGGGCGCCGCCCCGGCCGGCACCACCGGACAGCCAGCCGTCGAGCTGCCAGCGCACCCGGTCCGCGATGGCGGCCGAGCTGAGCAGCCCGTCGTGCCGCCAGACCCGGTGCAACTCCTGGCCGTGCGCGGTGACTGCCTCGATGCCGAGGCGGGTGCAGGCCAGCCCGTGCGCGGCGAGCCGGTCGTGCAGCCGCTCGGCCAGCGCCCGGGCGGCGAAGGCCGCCGTGTCGACCCGGTCGAGCGGCTCGTCGTGGTCGGCGGTGACCGCGAGGTCGGCCGGGGGCTGCCGGACGGCGAGCGGACGGTGGTCCCGCCCGGCGGCCAGCCGGTGGGCGAGCGCGCCGTCGAAGCCGAACCGGGCCAGCACGTCGCCGGCGGGCAGCGCGGCGAAGTCACCCAGGGTGCGTACGCCGAGCCGGCGCAGCAGGTCGGTCAGGGCCGGCCGGCCGAGCGCCTCGACCGGCAGGTCGGCGAGGAACCGCGGTGTCGCGCCGGGCGGGACGACCTGCCCGGCGCGGGCGGCCAGCCCGGCGGCGAAGACCCCGTCGGCGATGCCGACCTGGCTCTCCACCGCGCACGCCTGGGCGACGTGCTCGACGATCCGCTCGGCGGCCGCCTCCTCTCCCCCCAGGTAGCGGCTCGGCCCCCGGGCCGCCACCGCACACGCGCCGGGACGCACCACCTCGACGCCCGCGACCAGCTCCTCGACCGCGGCGACCACCGGCTCGAACGCCCGGGCGTCCCGCCCCGGGTCGTGCTCGACGACGGTGAGCTGCGGGCAGCGCCCCTGCGCCTCCCGTTTGCGCAGCCCCCGGCGCACCCCCTCGGCGCGCGCCCGCTCCGAGCAGGCGACCACCCGGTTGGCGTGCAGCACGGCGACCGGGCCGGTGGCGGGCACCCCGTCGACGATCTCGGCGGCGAGCACCGGCCAGTCCGGGCACCAGAGCAGCAGGGTCCGCACCGGCGCGCCGGTCATGCCGGACCGACCAGGGTGAGCGGGCCGTGCCGGGAGGTGTCGGCGGACGCGGCGGCCGGCGGGGCGGACACGGTGGCCGCGGCGACCGGGCGGAGCCGGCCGGCGGCCGACCGGCCGGTGACGGACCCGGCGGCAGGGCCGGGGGCGGAGCGGGGAATGACCCGGGTGAGCCCGTCCCCGGGCAGCCACATCTTGATCTCCTTGGGGCGGGCGGCGGCCCCGCGCCCACGCGCCGAGACGGTGACCTCGCGGCGGCGCAGCCGGCCCCGGCCCGTCCCGAGCCCCTCCCAGGCTCCCCGGACCACCTGGAGGGTCACGTCCGCGCCGTCCCACCGCCCGTACGGGACGAGGACGCTGCCCCGTTGCCGGGCCCGGGCGGCCAGCCGGTTGGCGACCGAGGCGGAGACCGTCGCCGGCACGGCGGTGACCACGACGTCCACCCCGTCGATCAGCGCGGCGATGACGGTGGCCCACTCCGGGCCCGGGTGGGGCACCAGGGCGAGCCGGTCCAGGGCGATGCCGAGTTCGGCGGCCGCGCCCGCCCCGAACGTCGGCACCCCCACCACGGCGCACCACGAACCGGCCCGGGACGCCTCGGCGAGCAGCGCCAGGACCAGCGAGGTGCCGCCGCTGCGCCGGGGTTGACCGGTGGCGACCGCGATCGTGCTGCCGCGCCGCAGCCCCCGGTTGGGCAGCAGCCCGGTCAGCTCCGGGGCCACCGGCAGCACCCGGTGACCGCCCGCCGGATCCGGCGCGCTCGCCGGACGCACCAGAGCGGCCAGTGCGGCGGAACCGACCACCATCCGGCCCGCCATCGGACCTACCCCCCGTCGTGCTGTCGATCGGAATGTGCGCGTGGCGCCTGGGCCGCCCGGCTCCCCCCGCCGGGCGGCCCGGGCGCCACGGATCAGGCGGCGAGGCCGTCGAGCGCCGGTTGGTGGGCCACGCCGAGCGCGGCCTCCACCACCGCGACGAACTGTTCGGCGGCGCGCAGCAGGTCGTCGGCCTCCCGGGCGGTCACGACCCGCGGGATGCCGGCCTCGGCGGCGGCGCGCTTGCCGGCGCCGAGGGCGAAGAACCGGGCCCACTCGTCGAGCTCGGGGGCGACACCGGAGAGCAGGACCCAGACGCTGGTGATCCGGTTGCGCCGGGCCGGGGCGGGACGCGCCCGGGCGGCGAGCAGGGCCGCCGCCGCGCGCAGCGCGGCCAGGTGGGCGGCCGCGTAGCGGAGGCCGTCGGGGCGGGTCTGGGCGGCCTCGGCCAGCCCGTGACGGGCCACCGCGAGAAGCTGGGCGGGGGTGCGGTGCGGCAGCACGTGCGCCGGCACCGTCGGTGCCTGAGCCGGGTTGGTCGGCATGGGACTGTCTCCTCCACGTGGCCGAGCCGCCCCTGAGGGCGGAGCTGGTCCGCCGGCGGGACGCCGGGCGAGTGGTGCGGAGGAAGACGCACCGGATGGGGAGGCCGGCCGGGTGTGGACGCTTCCCCACACCACACCCGGCCGGCACAACCGGCGGGTTCGTCGCCCGCCGCCCGGGGGTCGTGGGCGGCGGGCGACGCTCCTGCCTGACGGGCCGGGCTCGCGACTGCCCGGGGCCCCGGTGCGGCCCGCGGAGCCGCACCGCCCGGGACCGGCGCCGCGAAACACCGCCCCGGGCTGTTTGGAACGGGCGTTCGAGGCAATCGAACACTCGTTCTAACTACTGCTGACAGTACACCCTCCCTCCGACGAAAATGCAACGTGTGGCGCGCGGGAGTCGGCCGGCGTCCCCCACGCGCCACACCCTGTCGGGCGGCAGCTCCCGGCGCCCGCGGGCGCGGCCACGGCGGCGCACCGCCCCAGGCCGGGCGGGGCAACGGAGGATCCGGGGCACGCCGGCCCGCGCGGCGCACCGGCGGGCGGTGCGACCGATGTAACGACTGGTGGCCCTTACGGCCCTGACGAGGGCGGCGGTAGCCTCCGCTCGTGACAACCCCCCGCCCCGCCCTCGGGGTCGCCATGGTGCTCGGCTCGGGAGCGCTGTTCGCCGTCAACGGCACGGTCTCCAAGCTGGTGCTCCGCGCCGGTCTGGACGCACCGCAGCTCACCCTGCTGCGCGCCGTCGGCGCCGTCACCGGGCTGCTGGCCCTGAGCCTGCTGCTGCGCCCGGGGGCGCGCCGGCTCCGGGTCGCCCCCCGCCAACTGCCGCTGCTGATCGGGTACGGGCTGACCGGCTTCTTCGCCGTGCCGATGCTCTACTTCGTCGCCATCTCCCGGCTGCCGGTCGGGATCGGGCTGCTGTTCGAGTACACCGCCCCGCTGCTGGTCGCCCTCTGGGCCCGGTTCGGCCAGCGCCACCGCGTACGCCCGCGGCTCTGGGCCGGCCTGGCGCTGAGCCTGCTCGGCCTCGGTTGTGTGGCCGAGGTGTGGGGTGATCTGAAGCTGGACGGCCTCGGCGTGCTCGCCGGTCTCGGCGCCGCGGTCTTCCTCGCCGGCTACTACGTGCTCGGCTCGCACGGCGTGGCGCGACGGGACACGCTGTCGCTGTGCACCTGGGCCTTCGGCGCCTCCGCCGTGGCGGGCCTGCTCACCCGCGCCGTCACCGTGGGCGCCGGCGGCTGGGAGCCGCTGACCGCCGACACCGACCGGGGCGTGCCGGTGGCGCTGCTCTGCGGGTACGTGGTGGTGCTCGGCTCGATCGTGCCGTACCTGCTGGTCGCCGGGGCGATGCGGCACCTCCCGGCGACCAGCGTCGGGATCGTCGGCATGGTCGAGCCGGTGATCGCCTCGGCGGTCGCCTGGGTCGTCCTCGGCGCCGGCGAGGCGCTCAACACCGCCCAGCTCGCCGGCGGGCTCCTGGTGCTGGTCGGCGTCGCGCTGGCCGAGACGGCCCGGGTCGCCACGCCCCGGGCCGCCGCACCGCCCGCACCGCCCGCGCTGGACGCCGTCGCCGTCCCCCGCTGAGCCGACCGGAGCGCCGGCCCGCGACCCCGTGCCGGCCGCGCCCCCGCGAAGGGAGTCGGCGTGGCCGGGTGAGCCGGCGGCGGGCGTACCGGGAAGAATGGCGGCATGCAGCCACACCCGAACGTACGGGCGGTTCAGGACGTGCTGGACGCCGCAGGCGCGCGGGACGGGTCCGGCGCGCCGAGCGCCATCCGCCTGCTGCCCGACGCGGTCCACACCGCCGTGGCCGCCGCCGAGTCGCTCGGCGTCGGGGTCGGCCAGATCGCCAACTCGCTCGTCTTCGAGGCGGACGGCGCGCCGCTGCTGGTGCTCACCTCCGGCGCGCACCGGGTGGACACCGCCGGCCTGGCCGCGTCCATCGGGATCACCCGGCTGCGCCGGGCCACCCCGGACTTCGTCCGCGCGCACACCGGGCAGGTGATCGGCGGGGTCGCCCCGGTCGGCCACCCGCGCCCACTGCGCACCCTGGTCGACACCGCCCTCGAGCGGTACGACGAGGTCTGGGCGGCCGGCGGCGTCCCGCAGGCGGTCTTCCCCACCACGTACCGGGAACTGCTGCGGGTCACCGGCGGCACGCCGGCCGAGGTGGCGTGAGCGAGCGGAGCGAGCGAACCATCGGGCTCAGCAGCGTGGCGCCTCGCGCCGCCGTCGAGCGGAGCGAGGCGGTGGCGTGAGCGAGCGAACCATCGGGCTCAGCAGCGGCACCGACGGCGTGGACGGCGTCCCGGAGCTGGTCACCCTGCACGTGTGGCGCACCTCCCGCGCCGCGCTGCCCCGGGCGCTGACCCGGATGGCGGTCGACCCCCGCCGGCTGCGCGCGCTGCCCGGCGTGCGGTTCGGCAAGCTGCTCGGCACCGGGAGCGGCACCGGCTTTGGGCCCGGCGACGCCGACCTGACCCGGTGGGCGGCGCTGACCGTGTGGGACTCCCCCGCCGCGTCCGCCCGCTTCGACGACTCGCCGGTGGGGCGCGCCTGGGCGCGTCTCTCCCGCGCGGCCGTCCGAGTCGACCTGCGCCCGCTGAGCAGCCGGGGCGAGTGGTCGGGCCGCCGGCCGTTCGGCGAGCCGCCCGGCGGCCGGGTCACCGGCCCGGTGCTGGCCCTGACCCGGGCCCGGCTGCGCCCCCGGCGGGCGGTCACCTTCTGGCGGGCGATCCCCCCGGTGGCCGCCGCGTTGCACGCCGCGCCCGGCCTGCTGGCCCGGTTCGGCGTCGGCGAGGCCCCGCTGGGCTGGCAGGGCACGGTGAGCGTGTGGCGTGACCCGGCGGACCTCGTGGCGTTCGCGTACCGTCACCCGGAGCACCGCGCCGCGATCATGCGGACCCCCACCGAGGGGTGGTACGCGGAGGAACTCTTCGCACGGTTCGAGGTGCGCGACGTGGTCGGTGACCGGGCGGTGCTGGGGTGGGTCGCGGACGGCGGCCCGGGAGCGGTGGAGGGTGCACGGTCATGAGGTTGGTGCGGTGGACACCGGACGATCTCGTCCGACGGCTGGACGACGTCGTGGCCGTCTACGGCGAGGCCATGGGGTACCGCACCGACCTGCTGGAGGCGCGGCGCGGCTACATCGCCACCCACGTACGCCGGCCCGGCTTCCGCGCCGTCGCCAGTCTGACCAGCGAGGGTCACCTGGCCGGCTTCGGCTACGGCTATCTCGGCGCCCCCGGGCAGTGGTGGCACGACCAGGTGTGGCGGGCGCTGCACACCCCGGCCCGGCAGCGCTGGCTGACCGACTGCTTCGAGGTGGTGGAGCTGCACGTCCGGCCGCCCGCGCAGGGGCACGGCCTGGGCGCGGGGCAGCTGCGGGCCCTGCTCACCCTGGCGGAGGGGACGACCACCCTGCTCTCCACGCCGGAGGCCGACGAGCAGCGGTCCCGGGCCTGGCGGCTGTACCGCCGGTTCGGCTTCGTCGACGTCCTGCGCCACTTCCGCTTCCCCGGCGACGAGCGCCCGTTCGGCGTGCTCGGCCGGGACCTGCCGCTGGAGCCGCCGGCACCCGCCCCGCCCGGCCGGGCCGGTCGGGCCGCGCCGTGACCCGGCGGCTGCCCTGGACGCTGCTGGCCGTGCTGGTGCTGGCGCAGATCTGCTACCCGCTGACCACCGGGGAGACCCGGGCCCGGCTGACCGTCGCCACCGTCGTGCTCGGCTACCTGCTCTCGGTCGGCCACGCGCTGCTCAGCCGGGGCCCGCGTACGGCGGCGGCGCTGGTCGCGGTGGCCACCGTCGGCGGATTCGCCATCGAGGCGCTCGGCGTGGCCACCGGCTTCCCGTTCGGCAGCTACGACTACTCCGGCGAGCTGGGGCCGAAGCTGGCCGGAGTGCCGCTGATCATCCCGCTGGCCTGGACGTGGATGGCCTGGCCGGCCTGGCTGGCCGCCACCCGGCTGACCGGCGGCGACGCCGGCGGCCTGCCAGGGCGCCGGGGTGACGCCGGGGGCCGACCGGGACGCCGGGGCGGCCGGTTCCCCGTCCGGCGGATCGCGCTGGCCGCCGTCGGGCTGGCCGCCTGGGACCTCTTCCTCGACCCGCAGATGGTGGCCGAGGGCTACTGGGTCTGGCGGGACGCCACCCCCGCGCTGCCCGGCCTGCCCGGCATCCCGGTGAGCAACTACCTGGGCTGGCTGCTCTTCGCCGTGCTGATGATGGGCGCGCTGCGCCCGCTGGCCGGGCCCGCCGTGGCCGGCACCGACGGGCGGGACCACCCGATGTTCGCGCTCTGGCTGTGGACGTACTTCTCCAGCGTGCTGGCCCACGCGGTCTTCCTCGACCTGCCCGCCTCGGCGCTGTGGGGCGCGGCCGGCATGTCGGTGGCCGCCGTGCCGCTGGCGTTGACGCTGGTCCGCTCCCGCCGCGACGACCGGATTCAGCCCCGTCAGCCGCAGCGCCCCGGCGTCGACGCGACGGCATGACCGTCGTCCTCGCGCTGCTGCTCGGCGTCGCCGCGTTGACCGCGCACACCCTGGTCAACGCCGGCCGCTGGCTGCGCCGCCCGACCGACCGGCCGGCGCCGGTCACCGAGCCCGTGGCGGTGCTGCTGCCGCTGCGCGACGAGGCCGGGCGGGTCGCCCCCTGCCTGCGCGCGCTGCTCGCCCAGCGGGGCGTGCCGGCGCTGCGCGTCGTGGTGCTCGACGACGGGTCGACCGACGGCACGGCGGAGGTGGTCCGCGCGGTGGCCGGCGACGATCCCCGGGTCACCCTGCTCGACGGGGTCGCCCCGCCGCCGGGCTGGCTGGGCAAGCCGCACGCCTGCTGGCAGCTGGCCGCCCGCGCCGATCCCACGGCGACCGTCCTGGTCTTCGTCGACGCCGACGTGGTGCTCGCCCCGGACGCGGTCGCGGCGGCGGTCACCGAGCTGCGCGCCGCGCGGGTGACGCTGCTGTCTCCGTACCCCCGGATCCTGGTGGCGACGGCGGCCGACCGGCTGGTCCAGCCGCTGCTGCAGTGGCTGTGGCTGACCTTCCTGCCGCTGCGGGCGATGGAGCACTCGCCGCGGCCGTCGCTGGCCGCCGCGGGCGGGCAGTTCCTGGTGGTGGACCGGGCGGGCTACGACGCGGCCGGAGGGCATGCCGCCGTCGCGGACAGGATCCTGGAGGACATCGAGCTGGCCCGCGCGGTCAAGCGGGCCGGCGGCCGGATCGCCCTCGCCGACGGCTCCCGGCTGGCCGCCTGCCGCATGTACGAGGACTGGCCGCAGCTGCGCGACGGCTACACGAAGTCGCTCTGGGCGACCTTCGGCCACCCGGGGGCCGCCGGCGCGGTGGTGACCCTGCTGCTCCTGCTCTACACCGCTCCCCCGCTGCTGGCGGTGGGCGCCCTGGCCGCCGGCACGCCGGCGGTGGCCGCCGCGGCGCTGGTCGCCTATCTGCTCGGGGTGGCCGGACGGGTGGTCAGCGCCCGGGCGACCCGCGGGCGGTGGTGGCCCGACGCGCTGGCACACCCCGTGTCGGTCGTGGTCCTCGGCTGGCTGACCCTGCGGTCGTACCATCTGCGGAAGCGGCGACGCCTGTCCTGGCGCGGCCGCCCCGTCACCTAGGGAGGCGCGGCATGGCGCGGATCGTGGTCGTCGGCGCCGGGGTGGGCGGACTGGCCACCGCCGCCCGGCTGGCCGCCACCGGGCACGAGGTCACCGTGCTCGAACGCGCGGACACGGTGGGCGGCAAGCTCGGCCGGTACGTCCACGACACCCCGGCCGGCCCGTTCCACTTCGACACCGGGCCGAGCCTGCTCACCCTGCCCGACGTCTTCCACGACCTGTTCGAGGCGACCGGCGCGAAGCTCGACGAGTACCTGGACCTGGTGCCGGTGGACCCGATCGTGCGGCACGTCTTCCCCGGCGGCGGCCCGGCCCTCGACTCGTGCGCCGACCCGGCCGAGTTCGCCGCCCGGATCGGCGCGGCCTTCGGCGACCGGGCCGCGGCGGACTGGCAGCGGCTGTGGCGCCGGGCCGCGCGGGTCTGGCAGGCGTCCCACCAGGACGTCCTGCGCCGCCCGATCGGCTCCCCGCTGGACCTGGCCGCGCTGGCCTGGCGGCTGGGCGACCTGGCCGCCATCGGGCCCGGCCGGACGCTGCGCGGGCTGGGCCGGCGGCACCTGTCCGACCCCCGGCTGCGGATGCTGCTCGACCGGTACGCCACCTACACCGGCGCCGACCCGCGCCGCGCGCCGGCCGCGCTGGTCGCCGTGCCGTACGCCGAACTGACCTTCGGCGGCTGGTACCTGCGCGGCGGGCTGGGCACGCTCGCCGACGCGCTGCTGACCCGCTGCCTGGACCTCGGCGTGGTCGTGCAGACCGGCGCCACGGTCACCCGGATCGACGCCGCGGGCGGCCGGGTGCACGGCGTACGCCTGCGCGGCGTCACCGCGCCGGTCCCCGCCGACGTGGTGGTGGCCAACGTCGACGCGCTGACCCTCTACCGGGACCTGCTGCCCAGCCCGCGCCGGCTGGCTGGGCTGACCGACCGCAGCCTGGCCGGCTTCGTGCTGCTGCTCGGCGTCGCCGGGGGCTCGGGGCTGGCCCACCACACCGTGTTCTTCCCCCGCGACTACGACGCCGAGTTCGACGCGGTCTTCGGCCAGCCGGGGCGCGGCGTGCGCGCCCGACCGGCGGCGGACCCCACCGTCTTCGTCACCGTGGCCGACGACCCGATGGTCCGTCCGGCCGGCCACGAGGCGTGGTTCGTGCTGGTCAACGCGCCCCGGCACGGCACCGCCGCCGGCGCGGTCGACTGGCGTCGGCCCGGCCTCGCCGAGGCGTACGCCGACCGGGTCCTCGACGTGCTGGCCGAGCGCGGCGTCGACGTGCGGGACCGGCTGGTGTTCCGGGAGGTCCGCACCCCGGCCGACCTGGCCGACGCGACGGGTGCCCCGGGTGGGTCGATCTACGGCACCGCCGGCGGCCTGCTCCGCCCGGCCAACCGGGGCCCGGCGCACGGGCTGTGGCTGGTCGGCGGCTCCAGCCACCCCGGGGGCGGCCTGCCGATGGTGACGCTCTCCGCCCAGATCGTCGCCGACGAGATCGGCCCCGCCTGGTAGGACCGGTGCGCGGGAGGGCACCTTCCCGACATCCGGGCGGCGGTCAGCACTGCGCGCGGGCGGCGCGCGGGCGGCGCGCGGGCGGCGCGCGGGCGGCACTGCGCGGGCGGCGCGCGGTCAGCCGGCGTCGATCAGGGCGCGGCGGACGGCGGAGAGGAGTTGGCCCAGCCCGAAGCCGGCCAGCAGCACCCAGACGGCGGTCGCCATGGTGATGGTGCCGGCCGCCAGGTCCGGCTCGATCAGCCCGGTCAGCCCGGCCAGCAGCAGCCCGACCAGGGCGACCGAGACCCGGGTGGGGCGCTCCCCCACGGTCACCGCGCCGATCTCCCGCATGCCGGCGGAGACGGCGCGGGCGCGCACGTACTCGTGCAACCAGGAGATCGCGCCGGCGGTCGCGACGAGCGCCCCGGGCGCCCCGATCAGCCAGAACGCGGCCAGCCAGGCGACCTCGCCGAGCCGATCGGCCAGCGAGTCGTAGACGTAGCCGAGCCGGGTGGTGCGGTTCGTGGCCACCGCCACCGCGCCGTCGACGCTGTCCGCCACCGCGGCGAGCAGCACGAACAGCGCCCCGAGGAAGGGGCCGTCCTGCGGCCGTACGGCGAACAGGGGCACGCAGGCGCAGAGCAGCACGCCGACCACGGTGACCGGCGTCGGGCCGACCCGGAGCCGGCCCAGCACGAACCCGACGTGGTAGGCGAACCGCAGCCAGGCGCGGACGACCGGGGCCGCCGCCCGCGGGTCGAAGCCCCCGTGCAGCCGGGCCCAGGCCGTGGCGTAGTCGTCCCAGTTCAGCTGTGTGCCCACCACGGATCAACCGTCGCAGCGGCGCTCAGGTGTCGCGGCATGTGCGGTCACACCCGCGCGCCGACCTGGAGGTTGCGCCAGACCTCGCGGGTCGCGGTGGAGCGGTTGAGGGTGATGAAGTGGATCCCCGGCACGCCCTCGTCGAGCAGCCGCCGGCACATCTCGCTGGCCTGCTCGATGCCGAGCCGGCGCACCGCCTCCGGGTCGTCGGCGATCGCCGAGAACCGCTCGGCCAGGGCCGGCGGGAAGGGCGCCCCGGAGAGCTGCACGGAACGCTCGATCGTGCCGATCTGGGTCACCGGCATCACGCCGGCCAGGATCGGGGTGTCGCAGCCGGCCGCGGCGACCCGGTCGCGCAGCCGCAGGTAGTCGTCGGCGTCGAAGAACATCTGGGTGATCGCGAACTCGGCGCCGGCCCGGCACTTGCGGACGAAGTGCTCCGTGTCGCTGGCCACGTCGGGCGAGCGCGGGTGCTTGTACGGGAACGCCGCCACCCCCACGCTGAAGTCGCCGGCGTCGCGTACCAGGCGGACCAGCTCCTCGGCGTAGAGCACGCCCTCGGGATGGCGGACCCACTCGCCGCCCGGGTTGCCCGGCGGGTCGCCCCGCACGGCGAGCACGTTGCGCACCCCGACCCCGGCGAGCCGGCCGATGACGTGGCGCAGCTCGGCGATGGAGTGGTCGACCGCGGTCAGGTGGGCCATCGGCAGCAGGGTGGTCTCGGTGGCGATCCGCTCGGTGACCGCGACCGTGGTGTCGCGGGTCGACCCGCCCGCGCCGTAGGTGATCGAGACGAACGAGGGACGCAGCGACTCCAGCTCGCGGATCGCCTGCCACAGCAGCCGCTCGCCCTGCTCGGTCTTGGGCGGGAAGAACTCGAACGAGAAGGTCGGCTGGTGGTCACGGATCAGCTCCCCGATCGCCGGCTGCGGATTGGGGAGGACCGAGGGAAGACCGAGCGCCACCCCACGACTCTAGCGGGCGGGGCACGCCGCGCCGGAGACCTTCCCACAGCGGGGGACGCCGGCCGCGCGCGGGCCGACGCGCCCCACCGCACCGGGACCGAGCGGCCGGCGCCGGCCGACGCCCGCCCCGCGACCCGGGCCGAACGGTCCGCGCGGGGCGGTGCCCGAGCCGCAGGGCGTCGACTGCTCCCCGGACCGGCCTGCCGGGAGACAGGTCGCCGGCGCGGGACGGCCCCGGGTCCACCCGGCCGGGGCCGGAAAGCGTCGTACCCCCGGAGTAGTCATGGTGCAGCGCGGGGCGGGCCGGCCGGAGGTCGACCTGCCGGGGGCACGCGCGGGGGTCAGCCTTCCACCGGTGACGCACGGGTCCCGTCCGGGCCTGCGCCGCCGCCCGCGCCGACGCCCCGCCCGGAGGACCGATGACGCCGCCCCCACCCGCTCCGCAGTTGCTCGGGCCGCTGCTCGCCCAACTCCGGTTGGCCCGGGGCTGGAGCCAGTTACGGCTCGCGGTCGAGCTCTGCGCCGCCTCCGCGGTGCCGACGCTCAGCCGGCACGAGGTCTCCCGGTGGGAACGGCAGCTGCGCGTCCCCGGCGAGTTCTGGCTCGGCTGGCTCGCCGTCGTCCTCGCGGTGCCGCTCGACCTGCTGGCCGACGCCGCGGCCCGCACCCGGCGCCTCGGTCCGCCGCCGTCCTTCGGCGGGTCCCGGTCCCGGGCGGCGCTGCTCGCCCTGGCCCAGCGCTGGCTGGTCGACCCGCGCGCCGCGCTGCTGCCCGGCGCGCCCGCCCGACCGACCGACGACCCGGGCGACGCCGAGGCCTGCCCGGCCGGGTCCGGGCAACCGGCCGACGACCGGGACCGCCCAGTCGGGTCCGACGCACCGCCTCGGGGCCCGGCCCGGCCGGCGGCTGCGGTGGTGGCCGACCGCCCCGGGCCCCACCCGGCCCGGCCGCGTGCCCGGCCGGTGCGGCTGGCGGAGCTGCGCCGGCTCGACGACCTCGCCGGCGGGGCCGACCTGGCCGGGCTCGGGGCGTACCGGCTGGGGCGGGCGGTGCGGGCGTTGGCGGGGTGCGGGCCGGCCGCGCGCCGCCGGCTGCTGCCCGAGCTGGCCGAGTCGGCCCAGCTCGCCGGCTGGCTCGCCGCCGATGCCGGGGACGCGGCCGGCGCGCTGGACGCCTACCGGTTGGCGTTACGCGCCGCCGCGACCGCCGGTGACCCGGCGTTCGCCGGGCACGTGCTCGGCTCGGCCAGCCACCTGCTCGCCGGCGTGGGCGACCCGGAGGGCGCGCTGGTGCTGGCCCGCACGGCGTACGCCGGGGCGCGGCCGTGGGCCACCCCCGGCCTACGCGCCCTGCTGCTGCACCGGGTGGCGCTGGCCGCGGCGGCCGGGGGTCGGGCCGGGGCGGCGCGGCAGGCGCTCGAGGCGGCCCGCCGCGTGACCGATGCGCCGGAGCCGGGTCGGGAGCCGCCGTGGCTCTACTGGCTCGACGGCCTGGAGCTGGCGGCGATGACCGGGCGCACGCTGGTCGCGCTGGGCCGGCCGCGACCGGCCGAGGCGCCGCTGCACGCCGTCCGGCAGCCCGGTCGCCCGCGCACCTCGGCGATCTACGGCGGCTGGTTGGCCCGCGGCTATCTCCAGCTCGGCGAGGTGGAGCGGGCCTGCGCCGTGGCCGGCGAGGCGCTGCTCGACGCGGTCCGCGCCGGGTCGCCCCGGGCGCTGGGCCACCTGGCCGAGGTGCGGCGGCGGCTGGCCGGGCACGGCGACGAGCCGGCCGTCCGGCGTTACCGGGCGCTGGTCGCGACTGCCGGCCCGTACCTGCCCCGCCCTGGGTCGCCGCCCGGACCGGGCGGCCGGCGGGGTCCGGCGACGCGCGCGGCGCGTCGGCCCCCCGGCGGTGCGACGGGGTCGAGCCCGACCGGCTAGCGTCGTGGGGTGACCCACGCTGCTCCCGTTTCCCCGGTCGACCGTGCCGGGCTGCGTCAACGCATCGACAAGGCCCTGGCCGAGTTCCTGGCCGACCAGCGCACCTGGATGACCGGCGTCGACGACGCCCTGATGCCGGTCGCCGAGGCGATCGAGGCGTTCGTGCTGGGCGGCGGCAAGCGGCTGCGGCCGGCGTTCGCCTACTGGGGCTACCGGGGCGCCGGCGGGGTGGACTCCGACCAGGTCGTCACCGCTCTCGCGGCGCTGGAGTTCGTGCAGGCCAGCGCGCTGATCCACGACGACCTGATGGACCGCTCCGACACTCGGCGCGGGGAGCCGGCGGTGCACCGCCGGTTCGCGGCCCGGCACCAGGCGGCCGGCTGGGGCGGCGACGCGAACGGCTTCGGCGACGCCGCGGCCATCCTGCTGGGCGATCTCTGCCTGGTCTGGTCGGACGGGCTGCTGCACTCCTCCGGGCTGGACCCGCGCACGGTCGCCCGCGCCCGGCCCGTCTTCGACGAGATGCGCACGGAGGTCACCGTCGGCCAGTACCTCGACGTGCTGACCCAGGCCACGGGCGACACCTCGCTGGAGCGGGCCGGCAAGGTCGCCCGCTACAAGTCGGCGAAGTACACGGTCGAGCGGCCGGTACTGCTCGGCGCCGCGCTGGCCGACGCGCCGGCCGAGGTCCTGGCGGCGTACTCCGGGTACGGGCTGCCGTTGGGCGAGGCGTTCCAGCTCCGCGACGACGTGCTGGGGGTGTTCGGCGACCCGGCCCAGACCGGCAAACCCGCCGGCGACGACCTGCGCGAGGGCAAGCGGACCTATCTGGTGGCGGCGGCCCTGGAGGCGACGGACGAGGCGGGGCGCGAACTGCTGCTCGGCGGTCTCGGCGATCCCGGGCTGGACGAGACCGGGGTCGCCCGGCTGCGGGAGATGATCAGCGACAGCGGCGCGCTGGCGCGTACCGAGCAGCGGATCGCCGCGCTGACCGACGCCGCGCTGGCCGCGCTGGCCACGGTCGACCTGGAGACCGAGGCCCGGCAGGCCCTGGTCGACCTGGCCATCGCCGCCACCCGCCGCACAGACTGACCGCGCCCCACCCACCCCACCGCCCGCCCCCGGCCCACCCCGCGCCGCGATCTTGCACGTTCGGCCCGCATTTTGTCCCGCATGCCGGAAATGCCGGGGCGCAAAGTGCAAGATCGCGGGGATGGAGGGACGGGAGCGGGGAGGGGGAGGGTTAGAAGCCGAGGGCTTGGGCGCGGCGCTTGATCTCGCGGGCCTGGTCGCCGGCGAGCGCCTTCGCGGGGGTGGCGCCGGGGAGGGTCTCGTCCGGCTCGTAGAGCCAGCGCAGCGCGGCCTCGTCGTCGTAGCCGGCGTCGGCCAGCAGGTTGAGCACGCCGGGCAGGTGCTTGAGCACGGTCTTGTTGGCCACCAGGTCGGTCGGGATCCGGCGGACGCCGTCGCGGCGCACCGCGATCAGCTCGCGGTCCCGGATCATCTGGTGGACCTTGCTGATCGACACGTCGAGGCGCTCGGCCACGTCCGGCAGGGTCAGCCAGTCGGCGGCGTCGGCGGGGCCGGCGGTCTCGGGGGCGGGCACGGCCCGGTCGGCGGGTACGGAGTCGGTCACCCGACCACCCTGCCATGCCCCGGCCGGGCGGGACCAACGGCACCCCGTCAAGGCGGCTGAGCAGGTCGGACAGGCGGCGCGAGCGCGACGGGAAGGCTTCCGTCGCAGCCCGGCTGTACCATCCTGTTCAACCTTCACCCTCCGGGCACATAGACTCCCTGCCGATGGACACACAGGTCGCCGACACGTTGCTGGGCTCGCTGATCGACGGGCGCTACCGCATCCGCGGTCGCGTGGCTCGTGGCGGCATGGCGACCGTGTACACCGCCACCGACGAGCGCCTCGAGCGCACCGTGGCGGTCAAGATCATTCATCCGTCCCAGGCGCCCGAGACCCAGGCCCGGGCGGCGGGCTTCGTGGAGCGGTTCACCGACGAGGCGAAGACGATCGCCCGGCTGACCCACCCGAACGTGGTCGCGGTCTACGACCAGGGCACCCACGCCGGCCTGCCCTACCTGGTGATGGAGTACGTCCGCGGCCGCACCCTGCGCGAGGTGCTCGCCGAGCGGCGGAGGCTCGACCCCGACGAGGCGCTGGCCATCGCCGAGCAGATGCTCGCCGCGATCGCCGCCGCGCACCGGGCCGGGCTGGTGCACCGCGACGTGAAGCCGGAGAACGTGCTGGTCGCCGAGGCACCCACCGGCGGCACGGGCAACCTCGTCGACAGCGTGGTCAAGGTCGCCGACTTCGGGCTGGCCCGGGCCGTCGAGGCGAGCGCCGACGACGAGAACGGCAACCAGCTGATGGCCACGGTCGCGTACGTCGCCCCGGAGCTGGTCACCGAGGGGCACGCCGACCCCCGCACCGACGTCTACTCCGCCGGCATCGTGCTGTTCGAGATGCTCACCGGCCGGGTGCCCTACGACGGGGACCGGCCGATCGACGTCGCCTGGCAGCACGTCGACCGGGACGTCCCGGCGCCGTCGACGCTGGTGCCCGGCCTGCCCAAGGTGCTGGACGACCTGGTCGCCCGGGCCACCCGGCGTGATCCGGGCGCCCGGCCGACCGACGCGGGCGCGCTGCTGTCCGAGGTGCAGGTGGCCCGGGACGACCTGGGCAACGCGACCACGCGTACCGCCGTGTTGCGCCGGGTGACCGACGAGCCGGCGGTGGCCCAGCCGACGATGGTGGTCGCGGCGGTCCAGCCGGCCGAGCGGCCGGCCTGGGCCCGGCTGCCCGAGGGCGCCGCTCCGCGGGCGGGCCGCCGCCGGGCCGCCGCGGCCGAGGAGGGCGAGAGCGTGGGGTCGCGGCTGTCCGCGCTGCGCGCCCGGGTGATGGGCGACCCGCGGGGCCGGATGGCGGTCATCGCCGCTCTCGTGGTGCTGGGCCTCGTGGCCGCCGGGGGCGGCTGGTGGTTCGGGGTCGGCCGCTACACGGTGGCGCCGCAGCTGGTGACCCTGAGCAAGGCCGACGCGGAGGCGCAGGCCGCCCGCGCCGGCTTCACCCTCGCCTACGCCGAGCCGCGCTACGACGAGAAGGTCCCGAAGGACGCCGTCCTGGCGCAGGATCCGGTCTCCGCCACCCGCATCGTCAAGGGCGGCACGATCACGCTGACCCTCTCGCTGGGGCCGGAGCGTTTCCCGGTGCCCGACGTGGTCGGCAAGGAGTTCGAGCTGGCCGAGGCGGACCTGCTCGACGCGAAGCTGGTGGTGGCGAAGGGCACCGCCCGCTACGACGACAACCTGCCCGCGGGCGTCGTGGTGGACACCAACCCGAAGGTGGGCACCGAGGTCAAGCCGGGCGACAAGGTCACCGTGATCCTGAGCAAGGGCAAGGCCCCGATCTCGGTGCCGAACCTGGTCGGCAAGAGCCTGACCGAGGCCCGGACGATCCTCGCCCAACTGGGCCTGGTGCTGGTCGAGCCGCCCACCTACAAGGACTCCGACAAGCCCAGGGACGAGGTCCTCGGGCAGAGCCCGGCGGACGGCACCGGGGTGGAGCGCGGCGCCAAGGTCAAGCTGGAGATCAGCAAGGGCCCGCCGCTGGTCCCCGTGCCCCGGGTCATCGACCTGCCGTGCCAGCAGGCCAAGCAGGTGCTGGAGAGCCAGCAGTTCCCGGTGGTGATCCAGTTCAACCCGAACGGCATCACCCGCTTCCAGAACCCGCCCGAGAACACGCAGGTGCCGCCGGGCACCCAGGTCACCATCGGATGCCTGTGATGACGACGAACCCGGAACACCACGAGATGACGGCGCAGGACGGGACGACGGCGCAGGACGGGACGGCGCAGCACCGGCCGGTCGGCTCACACACGCCCACCTCCGGCGGCCTGGCGAAGGCGGCCCTGCCGTACGCCGACGCGGCCGGCTCGCAGGTCGTGCAGGTCTACGTCTCCAACTCGCGGGGCTGGGCGTTGCCGGCCGGCGACCCCGCCCAGGACGCGCTGTTCCGCGACGGCTGCGGCGAGCGGGGCCTGCCGGTCTTCATCCACGCGTCGCTGCTGGTCAACCTCGGCTCCCCCACGGCCAACACGGTCGAGCGCTCGGCGGAGACGCTGGCCCACGCGCTGCGCCGGGGCCGGGCGATCGGCGCCGAGGGCGTGGTCTTCCACGCCGGCAGCGCGGTCGACGAGAGTCACGCCGACGCGGCGATGCGGCAGGTCCGCGAGACGCTGCTGCCGCTGCTCGACGAGGCGGAGGCGGCGGGCGGCCCGCGGCTGCTGGTCGAGCCGAGCGCGGGCGGCGGCCGGTCGCTGGCCTCCCGGGTGGAACAGCTCGGGCCCTACCTCGACGCGGTGGACCGGCATCCCTGGCTCGGGGTCTGCTTCGACACCTGCCACGCCTGGGCCGCGGGGCACGACCTGGCCGCCGAGGGCGGCATGACCGCGACGCTGGACACGCTGGTGGCGACGGTCGGGGCCGGGCGGCTGCGACTGGTGCACGCGAACGACTCGAAGGACCTGTGCGGCTCGACCCGGGACCGGCACGAGAACATCGGCAAGGGCACCATCGGCGAGCCGGCGTTCGCCGAGCTGATGGCGCACCCGGCCACCGCCGGCGTCCCGGTCGTGGTGGAGACCCCGACGGAGAAGCACGTCGGCCACGCCGCCGACATCGCCACCCTCAAACGCCTGCACCCCTGAGACGTCGCCCAGCTCCGCCCCCGGTCCGACGGGCCGGAGCTGGGCGGAGTTCGGCCTGCGGCGGCCCGGGCCCACGCGCCGCGGTGGTCCCCCCAGCCGCCCGGATCCCGGACGCGCCGCGTGGCCTCCGTAACGGCTCGGCCCCGCGTGCCCGCGCCGGGCGTCAGCCCCGGAGGATGCGGGTGACGACCTCGACGGCCCGGTCGATGCCGGCGTCGTCGACGTCCATGTGGGTGACCAGGCGGGCGACGCGGGGGCCGAGGACCGACACCAGGACGCCCTCGGCGCGGGCGGCGGCGGCCAGGGCGTGCGCGTCCAGCGGCGCCTTCGTCAGGTCCAGCGGCACCAGGTTGGTGCGGACCGTGCCGGCCAGCACCCCGAACGGGGCGATCGCCTCGGCGAGCCGGGCCGCCTTCGCGTGGTCGGCGGCGAGCCGGTCGACGTGGTGGGCCAGCGCGTACCGGCCGGCGGCGGCGAGGATGCCGGCCTGCCGCATCCCACCGCCCATCCGCTTACGGATGAACCGGGCCCGCTCGATCTGCTCGGCGCTGCCGACGACCAGGGAGCCGACCGGCGCGCCGAGCCCCTTGGAGAGGCAGACCGACAGGGTGTCGAAGAGGGCGCCGTACTCGGCCAGCGGCACGCCGTCGGCGACGTGCGCGTGCCAGATCCGGGCGCCGTCGCAGTGCAGCGCCACCTGCGCGTCGTCGGCGACCCGGCGCAGCTCGCGCAGGGTCGCCAGCGGGATCACCCCGCCGCCGCCCCGGTTGTGGGTCTGCTCCACCGCGATCGCGCGGGTGGGCACCGCCCAGTAGCCGTCCGGGCGGATCATGGCGGCGACCGCGTCCGGGTCGATGTCCGCGCCGACCGCCGGCCACGTCCGCGAGGAGATGCCGCCGTACGCGGCGGCGGCCCCGATCTCGTACGTCACCACGTGGGCGTCGGCGTCGCAGAGCAGTTCGTTGCCGGGCGGCACCAGCAGTTGCAGGGCGATCTGGTTGGCCATCGACCCGGTCGGGGCGAACAGCGCCGCCTCGTGCCCGAAGAGCGCGGCGACCTCGGCCTCCAGCGCGTTGACCGTCGGGTCCTCGCCGTAGACGTCGTCGCCGACCTCGGCGGTGGCCATCGCCTCCCGCATCCCCGGCGTGGGCCGGGTCACGGTGTCCGAACGGAGGTCGACGGGTAGATCAGCCACGCAGCATCTCCGCCACCAGGAAGGCCAGCTCCAGCGACTGCTGGGTGTTCAGTCGCGGGTCGCAGGCGGTCTCGTACCGGTCGGGCAGGTCGAGGTCCTCGATGCCCTGGGCGCCGCCGAGGCACTCGGTGACGTCCTCACCGGTCAGCTCGACGTGCAGGCCGCCGGGGTGGGTCTCCAGGCCCCGGTGCACCTCGAAGTAGCCGAGCACCTCGTCGACGATGCGGTCGAAGTGCCGCGTCTTGTAGCCGTTGGACGACTCGTGCGTGTTGCCGTGCATCGGGTCGCACTGCCAGACCACCTTGGCGCCGGCGGCGGTCACCTTGGCGACGATCGGCGGCAGGGCGTCGCGGACCTTGTGGTTGCCCATCCGGCTGATCAGGGTGAGCCGGCCGGGGATGTTGTCCGGGTTGAGCTTCTCGCAGAGCTCGATCGCCTCGTCCGGGGTGGTGGTGGGGCCGAGCTTGACCCCGATCGGGTTGGCGATGCGGGAGATGAAGTCGATGTGCGCGCCGTCGATCTGCCGGGTGCGCTCGCCGATCCACAGGAAGTGCCCCGACAGGCCGTACGCCCGGCGGTCGGAGACCCGCGTGAGCGCCCGGTCGTACTCCAGGGCGAGGGCCTCGTGGGAGCAGTAGAGGGTGACGGTGCGCAGGGCCTCGTCGTCGGTCATCCCGCAGGCGCGGATGAACGCCAGCGCCCGGTCGATCTCCCGGGCGATCGCCTCGTAGCGCTCGCCGGCCGGCGAGTTCTTCACGAAGCCCTTGTTCCAGTCGTGCACCGCGTGCAGGTCGGCCAGCCCGCCGGCCAGGTACGCGCGGAGCATGTTCATCGCGGCGGCCGAGTTCGCGTACGCCCGGATCATGCGCTGCGGGTCGGCGGCCCGCGCCTCCGGCGTGGCCTCCAGCGAGTTGATCATGTCGCCGCGGTAGGCCGGCAGCCCGCGCGCGTCGGTCGGCAGCGACCGGGGCTTGGTGTACTGCCCGGCGACCCGGGCGACCTTGACCACGGGCAGCGAGGCGCCGTAGGTGAGCACGATCGCCATCTGGAGCAGGGTGCGGGCGTTGGCCAGCAGGTGGCTCTCGGTGTTGTCGGCGAAGGTCTCCGCGCAGTCACCGCCCTGGAGCAGGAACGCCTTGCCCTCGCAGACCAGCGCGAGCCGCTGGCGGAGCTGGTCGACCTCGTAGGGCGCCACCACCGAGGGCACGGTGTCGAGCACCTTGCAGACCTCGGCCACCCCGGCCGGGTCCGGCCACGGCGGGGTCTGCGCGCGGGGCAGCTCCCGCCAGCGGTCCAGGCCGAGGGCCGCGTCCTCGGCGGAGTCGATGGTCGGGCGGCTGGTCTGCAGCCCCGGGCTGCCCACCGCGGGATGGCTCAGCTGATGCCACTCATGGCGCATGACAGAAAGCCTACGGCGACCGACCGGGCGACCGACCGGCGGAGGGCAGGGTTCCGGCAGGTGAGAGATGACTCACCGGAGCGCAGGTCAGGGCGTCGCGGCCGGAGCCGGGGAGTGGCCGCCCGGCGCCTCGGCGGCGATGCACCAGTCGGCGCCGTCGCGGGTGACCGTGAACAGCAGCGACCGGGCGACCGTGCGGGAGCCGGCCTTGACCGAGACCGTGGTGCTGACCTCCTGGCCCTGGGGGCCCGGGCGGATGTCGGTGATCTCGGCCTGGGGGACGGTGAAGTGGTCGGCGAAGTCGCCGTTCGGGCCGGTCGCGGCGGCGTCGAAGCCCTCCTGGAGGACGGCGCAGAGCTGGCTGCGGCCGGCCGCGACGTCCTTGGCGGTCATCGCGTCGAGGTACGCCTGCACCCGCTCCCGCGACTTGGCGGCGGCCTCCTCGGCCGGGGCCCGCCCGGGCTTGGTCGCCGGGTCCTCCTCCTGGCCGAAGCCGCAGCCGAGCAGGGCGAAGGGCAGGGTTCCCAGCAGCACGGCGCCCGCCGCCAGCCTCCCGTGCGTCGCGCGCATCGCCACCTCCGTCGCCGTGGACATCGAGCCCGTTGAGCGGCGAGTCTGTCACATCGACCGACGTGCCTGGCGGTCCGCCGCGCCCGAACCGGTCCGGCTGCCGCTTCCCGCCTTCGGCGGCGTCGGTCGCCGACGCCCGGGGGCGCGGGGCGGGTGTCAGGAGGCACGGCCGGGCGGGGAGGGACCGGTGCGTGGCCCCTCCCCGCCGGGTGGGTGGTGCGTCGGCCTGCGGCCTAGCCGAGACCGCCCTTGATGGCGCCGATCAGCTCGCCGTTGCCGGTGTCGCCGGAGAGCTCCCAGAAGAACGCGCCACCGAGGCCCTGGTTCTTCGCGTACGTCATCTTGCCGTTGATGGTCGACGGGGTGTCGTAGCTCCACCAGTTGCTGCCGCACTTGGCGTACGCGGTGCCGCCGACGGTGCCCGTCGCCGGGCAGCTGTTCCTGAGCACCTTGTAGTCCTCGATGCCCTGCTCGTAGGTGCCCGGGGCGGGCCCGGTGGCGCTGCCGCCCGGAGCCGCCTGGGTCACCCCGGTCCAGCCCCGGCCGTAGAAGCCGATGCCGAGCAGCAGCTTGTTGGACGGGATGCCCTTGCTCTTGAGCTTCTGGACGGCCGCGTCGGACCAGAAGCCCTGCTGCGGGATGCCGGGGTAGGAGTAGAGCGGGGAGTGCGGGGCCGTGGGACCCTGGGCCGCCCACGCGCCGAAGAAGTCGTACGTCATCGGCATGATCCAGTTCAGGTGCGGTGCGGCGCCGGCGTAGTCGGTGGCGTCGATCTTGCCGCCGTTGCTGCCGTCCGCCGTGATCGCGGCGGTGACCAGCGCCGCCGAGCCGAACCTGGTACGCACTGCGCTGACCACGTTCTTGAAGGCGTTCGGGCCGCTGCTGTCACAGGTGAGACCACAGGCGTTCGGGTACTCCCAGTCGATGTCGATGCCGTCGAAGACGTCCGCCCAGCGCGGGTCCTCGACCAGGTTGTAGCAGGACTCCGCGAAGGCGGCCGGGTTCTGCGCGGCCTGGGTGAAGCCGCCGGACCAGGTCCAGCCGCCGAAGGACCAGATCACCTTGAGGTTCGGGTACATCTTCTTGAGCTTGCGCAGCTGGTTGAAGCTGCCGCGCAGCGGCTGGTCCCAGGTGTCGGCGACGCCGTCGACGCTGTCCGCCGCGGTGTACGCCTTCTCGTAGTCGGCGTAGCTGTCGCCGATCGTGCAGCGGCCGCCGGTGGTGTTGCCGAAGGCGTACAGGATGTGGGTCAGCTTGGCGGCCGAGCCGCTGGTGTGGATGTTCTTGACGTGGTAGTTGCGGGCGTAGACGCCCCACTGCGCGAAGTAGCCGACGACCTTCTTGCCGCCCGGGTCCGGCGGCGGAGTGGTGGGTGGCGGGGTGGTCGGCGGCGGAGTGGTGGGCGGCGTCGTGGTCGGCGGCACGGTGGTGGGCGGCGGGGTGCTGCCGCCACCGCACGCCACGCCGTTGATCGTGCAGTTCAGCGGCGCCTTGTACGCGCCGGTGCCGTTGTAGCCCCAGCTGAAGGTGGCACCCGGCGCGAGCGGGCCGGCCCAGCTCTTCTTGACCGCGACGTAGTGGTCACCGGTGCGCGTGACGTCGGCGTCCCAGGAGCTGCTGATGCTGGTGCCCGACGGAAGGTCGAACTCAATGCGCCAGGTGCTGACCGAGGCGCTCGACCCGTTGGTGATGGTCACCCGCGTCTCGTGACCGGTCCCCCAGTCCTGCGCCTTGGCGAACGCGGCGGTCACGCTGCCGTCGCCGAACGCGCTGGCCATCGGGACCGTGGCGGCCGTCACCGCCATGACGGCGCCGACCCAGAGGGCCCGGCGGAGCGATCTCTTCATGTGGCGTCTCCCTAAACAGTTAGGAAACTTTCCAGAATGATGCTGCGACGCTACTCACGTCGTCATCACTTCGTCAAGATGTACATGTATCGATTTCCACTGGGAGCGTGGTCGGCTCCGCCCGGCCCCCGCGGCGCGCCCGGCGGCGACGCGTAACCTCGGCCCATGACCGTCTTCGACACCCACATCGACGCCCTGACCGGCGGCCCGGCGAACCTCGCGCAGCACCGCGGACGCGCGCTGCTGGTGGTCAACGTCGCCTCCCGCTGCGGCCTCACCCCGCAGTACGCCGGCCTCCAGGCGCTGCACGACGAGTACGCCGACCGCGGCCTGGTGGTGCTCGGCGTGCCCTGCAACCAGTTCGCCGGCCAGGAGCCGGGCACGGCCGAGGAGATCAGCGACTTCTGCCAGGTCAACTACGGGGTGACCTTCCCGCTGACCGAGAAGGTCGACGTCAACGGCCCCGACCGCCACCCCCTCTACGCCGCGCTGGTGGGCACCGCCGACGCCGAGGGGCACACGGGCGACGTGCGGTGGAACTTCGAGAAGTTCCTGGTCGCGCCGGACGGCACGGTCGCGGCCCGGTTCGCGCCGACCGTCCAGCCCGACGCGGCCGAGCTGCGCGCCGCGATCGAGAAGGTGCTGCCCCCGGCGGCCTGACCACCACCCGGCGCCGGCTCGGCTCCCCCGTGGACGGAACGGTGCCGCTACGCGTCCGCCGGACCACGGTCGGCGGTACGTTGGCGTACGGGCCACCCATCGCCGCCGCCGGCCGCGCCCCCTGCCGCCAGTGCGGCGACGGCGGAAATTGTCGACCGAACCGATAGGGAATACGGCCGCAACGAACGGAGTTGGGGACCGACATGACAACTGTGGGACTGATCGGCAGTGGACACATCGGCGGGACGCTGGCGCGGCTGGCGGTGGCCGCCGGCTACGACGTGGTGCTGAGCAACTCGCGCGGCCCGGAGACCCTCAAGGACCTCGTCGACGAGCTGGGCGCGCGCGCCCGGGCGGCCACCCCGGCGGAGGCGGCGGAGGCCGGCGACCTGGTGGTCGTCACCATCCCGCTCAAGGCGTACCGGGACGTGCCGGTCGAGCCGCTGGCCGGCAAGGTCGTGCTGGACACCAACAACTACTACCCGGAGCGGGACGGCGCCTTCCCCGAGCTCGACGCCGGCTCGGTCACCAGCAGCGAGCTGCTGCAGCGGCACCTGCCGCGGTCACGGGTGGTCAAGGTCTTCAACAACATCTTCTTCAGGCACCTGCACGCGCTGGCCCGGCCCGCCGGCGCCGCCGACCGCAGCGCGTTGCCGGTCGGCGGCGACGACGCGGGCGCGAAGGCCGACGCCACGGCCTTCCTCGACCGGATCGGCTACGACGCCGTCGACGCCGGGACGCTCGCCGAGAGTTGGCGCTACCAGCCGGACACGCCGGCGTACGGGACCATCTACTCGGCCGACCCGGCGAACTGGGAGCGCGAGGCACCGGCCGACGCCGCCACGGTGCGCGCCGCCCTGGCCGCCGCCACCCGCTGAGCACGCTGCGGCAGTAGACGGACGCCGACCGGCACCGACCAGCGGGCGGTGCCGGTCAGCGGGGCCGGGTGGGGGCGCCGAGCACGCGGAGCAGGCTGGTGCGGAGCGCCGCCGTCGCGTCCGCCTCGGACATCCGGCCGGCGTCGGCCTCCTCGCTCGCGGCGTGGCCCAGCTTGACGACCACCGCGACGAACCAGTCGGCCGGGAGCCGGTCGTCGAACTCTCCGGCCTCCTGCCCGCGCCGCACCACCCGCCTGAGCCGGTCCGCGACCGGCGCGTGGCGCTCCTGGTCGGCCCGCGGGCTCACCGGCACGGCGCTGATCGCCTGGAGCAGGCCGCGGTACTTCCCGGCCTCGCGGGCGCTGACGTCGAGCACGCGCAGCAACGCGTCGGCGGCCGGCCCGGTGTCGGTGTCGGCGGCGTCCATCGCGGCGACGACCTCCTCGGTGACCCGGTCGAGGACCGCCGTCAGCAGCTGCTGTCGGGACGAGAAGTGGGCGTAGACGGTCTGCCGGGTCACCCCCGCGGCCGAGGCGACGGCCTCGACGCTCGCGTCGGGATGGGCGCTGAGGAGCCGCACGGCCGCGTCCAGGACGGCGGCCCTGCTCCGCAGGGCGTCGGCGCGGCGTTTCGGGGACGAGGTCATCTCTTACATCTTGCCAAAGTTGTCCGGCATCCATATCTTACAAGCTGTAAGAGTTATTCCCCCCGCGCCGCGAGACGGGAGCGCCATGCGTCCACGCCATGACACCGACCCGGAGCAGTTCATCGCCGACTTCTTCACCTCCTTCACCGCCGACCTGTTGGGCAGCGACGAGGACGCCGGGCTGATCGTCGACCGCTACCACACGCCCGACATCGTCCAGGTCGCCGACGGGCACCGGATGGACCGGGACAAGCTGGTGGCGCACACCCGCCCGGTGCGCAGGAAGGGGCTCGACAGCCGCATCGAGGTGCACGAGGCGCTGGCGCACGGGGACCGCATCGCCGCGCGGTACACGCTGCACGTGGACAACCCGAAGCGGCCCCTCGCCATGGAGGTGCACTTCTTCGGACAGTTCACCCCCGACGGTCGGATGCGCCGGTCGCACATGCTCACCCGCGCCGTGCCCGCCGACCCCGGACCCGCTCCGGGCCAGCCGGCACCGCAGGCCCGCGACCTGCCGACGGAGTCGGCATGAGCACCGCCTCCTGGGCCGTGAGCGGCATGGCCTGCGGGCACTGCGCGGCCTTCGTCACCGAGGAGATCGAGCGTCTGCGGGGCGTCACCGCCGTGGCGGTGGACGTCGAGGCCGGCACGGTCACGGTGACCAGCGACAGGGTTCTCGCCGTCGCCGAGGTGCGCGCCGCCGTCGAGGAAGCGGGCTACGAGCTCAGCGACCCACTCCCGGATTGACATCCTCTCTGCCCTAAAGGACGGAGATTCCCTCCACGCTGCGCGTGGAACACGCGGCGTCCGGGTGGGTTCCCGCTTCCCTGCGCGCCGC
>NZ_JBEOVW010000039.1:0-55263 GCF_040295705.1 Micromonospora sp. NPDC002717
GTTGGGTGGCGTATGCGCGGGTCCGCATCTCGAGGGCTTTGTTGTAGACCAAGCGTACGCACCCGAAGGTGCGGTTGAGTTGTTCGGCCTGCTCATCGGTGGGATAGAAGCGGTACTTGTACGCCCGCTTCACCACCCCGCCCACATTTCACAGGCTATCAGTCCATTGTGTTACACGATTGTTGAGGGGAGGCAGCGGCGTTTCCTCCCGGCCCTGAACGGCCGGGTTTCCACGCCGCAACTCTGATGAACACACCCGCGCTGACCACCTACCAGCGGCACCACCTCCGGCCGACCTACGACCACCACGTCGGGTACCTGTTCCCGGCCATGGTGCGGGCCAGCCAGGCGCACGTGGTGATGCTGACCGAGCAGGGGCTCATCCCCGCCGAGCGGGGCGCCCGGCTGCTGCGCGGGCTGGCCGAACTGCGCGCCGACACCGCCGGTGCGCCGGAGTTCGACGGCACGTTCGAGGACACCTACTACCTGATGGAGAAGCGGCTGGCGCAGGCGTGCGGCATCTCCACGTCCGAGCTGGACGTGCAGATGGCCCGCAGCCGCAACGACCTCGACGCCGGGGTGTTCCGGATGCTGCTGCGCGACCAGTTGCTCGGGGTCCTCGACCGGGTCCTGGCCGCCGGCGCGACCGCCCTGGACTCGGCGCACCGGTACGCCGACGTGGTCATCACCGGCTACACCCACCGCCGGCCGGCCCAGCCCACCACCATCGGGCACGCCCTCGCCGGCTACGCCGAGGCCCTCGCCGGCGAGGCCGTCGCGTACGCCGACGTGATCGAGACCCTCAACACCTCGCCGCTGGGCTCCTGCGCGTTCGCCGGCACCGACCTGGACATCGCCCCGGCCCGCGTGGCCGAGCTGCTCGGCTTCGGCGGCCTGGTCACCAACTCCTACGAGGCGGTGGCCGGCGCGGACCACCTCGTCCGGGTCGGCACCCTCAACGCCCAGGCCCTCGCGACCGGCGCCCGGCTGGCCCGCACCCTGATGGACTGGCTGAGCTGGCGCTGGGTGACCACCCCCGGCGACTTCACCCAGGGCAGCAGCATCATGCCGCAGAAGCGCAACCCGGTGGTGCTGGAACACCTCGTCTCGATGGCCGGCGCCACCGCCGCCGACGCCGCCTCCGTGCTCAACAACGTCGGCGCAGCCTGGTGGGAGGACTCCAACAACGCCACCACCGACGTGCAGGTCCGGCTCTGGGAGAGCAACGACCGCACCGACCGGTTCTTCGCCCTGCTCGGCGGCTTCCTCGCCGAGATCGAGCCGCTCGAGCCGCCGTCGCGGGAGGAGATCGTCGCCTCCGGCGCCACCACCACCGCCGCGGCGGACGCGCTGACCCGACACGGGGTGCCGTTCCGGGCCGCCCATTCCGTGGTCGGCCGGCTGGTGCGCGGCGGCGCTCCGGACACCTGGACCGCGCAGACCGTCCGCGCGGCGGCCGAGGGGATCGCCGACGGGCTGGCCGACGCCGCCGTCGCCGACCTGATCGCTGCCGCCGTACGCCCCGAGCTGGTGCTCGACCGCGCCCAGGTCGACGGCCCCGGCGCGGACGCCGTCCGGGCCCAGGTGGCGGTGCTGCGTGGCACCTTCGACGCCGTCGTCGGCCGGCTGGCCGCCGTCCGGGACCGCCTGGCCGCCGCCGACAAGGCGCTGGACGCGGTCGCCGCCGAGCGGGCGGGCCGATGAGCGCCGGCGCGGGGGTCGTGACCACGGGGACGGGACGGTGAGCGTGCGGTTGGCCGGTCGGGCCGCCGAGGCCGCCGAGGCGGCCGGCGACGCCGGCGTGCTGCTCGGCATCGACTTCGGCGGCACCAAGATGGCGGTCGGGGTGGCCGACGGGCAGGGGCGGCTGCTGGCCCGCGAGCGGGTCCCGACGTACGCCGAACGGGGCGCCCCGCAGGCCCTCGACCGGGCGCTGGAGCTGGCCGCGAAGCTGGTGGGGGAGGTCGGCTCGCCGGTCGTCGCGGCCGGCATCGCCTCGCCCGGCGTGGTGCGGCCGGACGGGATCGACCTGGCCCCGAACGTGCCCGGCTGGGACCGGCTGCGGCTCGCCGACGCGGTCCGGGACCGGCTGGCGGTGCCGGCGGTGGCGGTCGACAACGACCTGAACGCCGCCGCCCTGGCCGAGCTGCGGATCGGCGCGCTGCGCGACGCCGACCCCGGCCTGGTGGTCGGCCTCGGCACGGGCGTCGCGGCGGCGGCCACGGTCCGCGGGGCGGTGCTGGCCGGTCACCACGGGGCGGCCGGTGAGATCGGCTACGCCGTGGCCGGCGGCCCGTGGCCGGGCACCATGCTGGAGCTGGACTTCTCCGGCCGGGCGCTGGACGGGCTCGCGGACTCGCTCGGGCTGCCGGGCGGCGCGCCCGCGCTGGCCGCCGCCGCCGAGCGTCCCGGCCCGGCCCGGGACGCGCTGACCGCCCGGGTGGACGAGCTGGCCCGACACCTGGTCACCTGCTGCCTGCTGCTCGACCCGCAGCGGGTGGTGCTGGTCGGCGGGGTGGCCGGCAACGAACTGATCCGGGGTCTGCTGGGGGAGCGGCTCGCCGCCGTCCTGCCGTACCCGCCGGAGGTGGTGCTGTCCCGGTTCGCCGACGACGCCGCGCTGCTCGGCGCGGTGATCCTCGCCCGCGAGGCGGTCCCGACGCCCCGGTGACACCCGGCGCTGACCGGCGGCCGGCTCCCGCACCGGGGGCCGGCCGCCCCGTCGTTGTCGGTGCCCGCCGATAGGGTCCCGGCCGTGACGCACACCGACTGGTCAGACGTATGCGGGCGGCTCGCCCGGCTGGCCGCCCACCCCGGCGGTGACAAGGTCTTCGGTGCCCACGCGCACCGGTGGACGCTGGAGCCGCCGCTGCGCGCCGAGGAGATGGCCGAGCTGGTCGGGCAGCTGCGGGTCGAGCTGCCCGAGGAGTACCGCTCGTTCCTGCTCGCCGCCGGCCGGGGCGGCGCCGGTCCGACCTACGGGCTGTTCCCGCTGCGCAGGGTGGACGGCCGCTGGGCGTGGGAGGGCGACGGAGCCGACCTCACCGATCGGGACACGCTGCACCAGCCGTTCCCGCACACCGAGCCCTTCAACCCGGCCGACGGGCTGCCCGAGCCTCCCGACGAGGAGGACTACGACACCGTCGAGGCATTCAACGAGGCCGAGGACGCCTACTGGGAACGGCACGACACGTTGGTCTACGCCCCCGAGCACTCGATCGGGCTGCTCTACCTGTGCCATCTCGGCTGCGCGATGCGCGAGGCGCTGGTGGTCAGCGGCCCGGCACGCGGCCAGATGTGGGCCGACGACACCGCTGACGGCTCCGGCTTCCGGCCGCTGCGCGACGCCGACGGCACGCCGCTGGGCTTCGCCCGCTGGTACCGGCGCTGGCTCGACGAGGCCGACGCCGCCGTCGCCTGACCGGCCGCGCGGCCGCCGTCCGCTGCTGGCAGCGCAGCGAACCGACGGCCGGCGAGGGCGGCAGAAGTGTCGGTGGGCGCGGTTACGGTGCGGGCATGACCGCCCCCGGAGACGTGCCGTCGGAGTTCCTCGACCGGCTGCGGCCGATCTGTCGCGAGCTGCCGGAGAGCTACGAGGAGCCGGCCTGGGTGGGGGTGCGCTGGCGGATCCGCAAGCGCACCTTCGCCCACGTGCTCACCGTCGACCCCGACCACCAGATGGCGTACGCCCGGGCCGTTGCGACCGACGAGCCAACCTGCGTGCTGACGTTCCGCTCGCCCCTCGACGAGGTCCACGCGCTGGTGGCCGGCGGTCACCCGTTCTTCAAGCCGGACTGGGGCGCCGACGTGCTGGGCATGGTGCTCGACGACGGCGTCGACTGGGCCGAGGTCGGCGAGTTGCTCACCGAGAGCTACTGCCTGCTCGCCCCGAAGAAGCTGGCCGCCCGGATCACCGGGCCGGCCGGGCCGGCCTGAGTCCCGGCAGCACGCCGGCCACGACGAACGCCGCACCCGGCAGGCGGGTGCGGCGGCGAAGACGGTCGGCACCGACCGGGCGCGTACGTCCGGCTCGGCCCGAGGTTGGCGCCCTACGCGGCTGACGCGGCCGGCCGGGGGCGGCGCGCCGACCCGGCTGCGGCCGGCCGGTCGGTACGGTCCGGTTGCCTCGGGACGCCGGGCGACGACGGCTGCGTGGCGGAGTCGGCCCGGGCCACGCGCAGCGCGTGCTGGGCGTTGTTCCAGGCCGGGCAGGGCCACGCCTGGCCCGCGCAGAGCAGGTTGCGGCAGCCGCCGTTCCCGTCCGGTTCGTGGGCGTCGGCCACGTCCAGGGCGAGCTTCCACAGCAGTGGATCGGTCACCTCGTCAGGACGGTCGGCCTGGCGGTCGGACCGGTCGATGCTGGTGTCGGACACGAGTGATCCCCCCTCGGGCGCAGGTGCGACTTCCACCTTCTCCATTTTTCGTGCCGGTGAAACCTCTACCCCGGCACAGCCTGGCAGGTGTCGGGCGGGCGCCCGGGGAGGCTCGCGCGGTCAGTTCAGGTCGAGTCGCACGGTGACAATCTTCCCGGCCGGCATCGGCAGCCGCACCTGCCGTCACCGTCGTGGTCGGCGGGTTGCCGAGCCTGTCGAGGACGTCTGCGCTGGTCAACACTACACCGTGCCCATCCGCCGCCAGCCCGGTGGTCGGGGCCGGTGGCGGGGGTGACGCTGGTCGGGCGATCCACCGCCGACGGGCTAACGCCGACGGGCATGCTGCGCGGCGTGCAGGTAGGCGACCAGGAGGTCGACGATCTCGTCGGTCAGCTGTCGGGTGTCGATGTCGCCTGGTTGTTGGCTGACGTACCGGTGGACCAGGGACTCGATGACCGCTACCACGATGCGGGCGTTGCGTGCTGGTTCGGGGAGGTCGAGGGAGGGGTCCCGGCGCAGGAGTTGCTCGACGGTGTCGGCGGCGTCGCGTTCGGCCTGGTGGAATCGGGCCAGCAGCTCGGGCGGGCGCGGGGACTCCTCGAACAGCACCTTGTGCAGGCGTGGGTCGCGTGTGTGCAGGTCGGCGTACGCGGCGACGGTCGCCGGCAGCCAGTGCATCAGCGTCGGAGGGGTGGCGGTGACGGCGAGGGCCGCTCGCACGGTCGCGGCGCTCTCGTCGATGTGTGCGAGTGCGAGGGTGAGCAGGATCGAGTCCTTGTTCGGAAAGTACTGGTACACCGAGCCGACGGAGAGCCTTGCGGCCTCGGCGATGCGGTCGGTGGTGCCCGCGGCGTGCCCGTAGTCGGCGAAAACGCGAGCCGCGGCGTCGAGGATGCGCTGGCGGGTCTGCCGGGAGCGTTGCTGCTGGGGCGTTTTCCTGGGCTGATGCGGTGACGGCCGAGAAGGCAACCGAACTCCCGAATGCGAGTACCAGAAAGCGAGGAATTCCTCATACCATAGCCGGGAGCTGCGGAGACTCGCCTACTGCGAGGCGGTGGGCGTGGCGAAGCCGAATGAGGTCAGCAGGGAGGGACCGATGGTGGTCGCGCCGGACACCTATCAACACGTCATGCACTGGCGCGCCTACCAGCGGTTCTATCCCGCACAGTTGCGCGTCACCGCAGCCAATGCCCCGACGGAGCAGTGGTGGAGGTGGCGCGGCACGGACGTGCACCTGGACCGGCTGGCAGCGCCCGACGCGCCGGCCAAGCTCATCCTGCTGCACGGCGCGGGCGGTTACGGACGCATGCTCGCGCCCTACGCGCGCCTGCTGACCCGCACCACACCGATGGAGGTGGTGGCGCCGGACCTGATCGGCTACGGGCTGAGCAGGATCGGCAAGCGACCGGTCGGCTACCAGGAGTGGATCGACTGCGTGGCCGACCTCGTCGTGGCCGAGAAGGCGCGCGACGGACGACCGGTGTTCCTGCTCGGGGCGAGTATGGGTGGGATGTTGGCCTACTCGGTCGCCGCCCTCGGGAACGTCGCCGGCCTGATCGTGACCTGCCTGCTCGACCCGCGCGACGTCGCGGTCCGGATGCGGATGACCCGCCTGCCGATCATGGGAAGGACAGCGCTGCCGATGTTGCACCACCTGCGCTGGCTGGGCCGGCTTCACATCCCCATGCGCTGGGTGGCGAACATGGGCGCGATGAGCAACGATTCCGCGTTGACGGCGCTGGTCGCAGCAGATCCCGCCGGCGGCGGCAATCGCGTCTCGCTGACGTTCCTCCGCACCTTCCTGTCCTCAGCGCCACCGGTGGAGCCAGAGCAGTTCACCGCCTGCCCCGTGCTGATGGCCCACCCGGCAGCCGACCGCTGGACCCCACCGGAACTGAGCCTGCCCTTCTTCGGACGTATCACTGCGCGCACGCAACTTGTGCTGTTGGGCGAAGCCGGGCACCTGCCGATCGAGGAACCGGGCCTCTCCCAGATGCGGCAGGCCGTCGACGGCTTCGTCAGCCAGCTTCTGCCGAGGTGACACCGCTGATCCTGGCCACGATCGGGGTGCGTGGCAGGACTGCGGCGGGCACCCTGGCGCTGCCTGCGTTCGCGCAGCGCAGCGGGTATCTCATCGCCGTGTTCGAGCGGCCACCCAGGGAGTTGAGGCCTGGTCTCGACTCGGGTCGGGTCTGGCGGGAACGGGGGAGTCTTCGTTTGCCTTGGTGGGCATCCGGCAGGCTTGGGCTATCGTTTGGGCCATTTCGTCGATGCCGTGGACCAGTGCGGTGCCGTTGATGTGCACATGATGCTGTGCGGCCGGGTGGGCATGGAAGAAGCTGCCGGGATGAACGACGATGCCGTGCCGACTGAGTCGGGTGCAGACCGAATGCTCGTCGGGAACTGGCAGCCAGATGTGGGGTCCTTCGGTCGGTTCGAGGTCGAATCCGCGTCTGGTGAGGGCCTGGCTGAATTCGGAGTGCCTTCGCTTGCACTCCGCGATGAATTCGTTCGTGTGGCGTATCGCGTCCGCGTCCGTCAATTGGAACGCCAGCGCGAGTTGCAGGACGCGGCTGACCCAGCGTGACGAGTAGGTGAGTCGCAGCCACATCATGTCGATGTACTCCGGCGAGCCGCCTACGACGGCGACGCGCAGGTCGGCGCCGAAGAAGAAGTTGTAGGCCTGCATGTGCACGACACGGCTCGGAAGGCGGGTCGCCAGAGACCGCTGTGCTGACCGCATGAGGGCGGTCTGCGAAAGTTCGAAGATGGGAAATGCTTCGTTCTGGAGCAGGGATGCCGCCCCGTCGATCCACTCTTCGCTGACTGTCAGTCCGGACGGCGCGTTTCCGCTGGGCTGGTAGATCATCGCGGTTGGTTTGCTGATCAGCGCAACCCGTAGTTGATCAAGATCTGGGCCGCCCGGTCGGTAGTCGATGGGGATCGTGGTGGCACCGATGGAATCCAGGATGTCGAGCACCCGTGCCTGGGTGGGTGACTCGATGATGACCCGATCGCCTGGGCGGACCACGGCGGCAAGCGCCAGTTCGATGGCGTCGATGATCCCGTGGGTGGCGAGAAAATGGGTGGTCTCGAACGGCCAGAATGGCTGGACCGCCTCCGCCAACTCGGGGGCGACCGGGTCGGCGAAGGTGTTGTGCAACGCCCGGTTGCTCAGCGCGTAGGCGAGCGCGGGTGCCAGGTCCGGAGGGGGCAGATCATCCCGTCGCAGATTTCCCAGATCGATGGGCATCGTCGACGAGGTGCGCACCATGCTGTCGAATCGCCTGGCCCGTGGCGGCTGCGGCGGCCCGAGGACGAAAGTGCCGCCGCGGCGCCGGGTCTCGATGACGTACCGGGAACTGAGCGTCTTCCAGGCCTGCGCTACCGATGACCGGCTCATCCCCAGTTTGGCCGCCAGATCCCGCACGGTGGGCAGTTGCGATTGGGCCGGCAGGTCGCCGGACGCGATCAGGTCGAGGATCGCCCGGGCCAACGCATTGGTCGTGCGCAATGTGAGCCGCGACTGGATGAGTCGCATGCATTCCTGGCTGTCCAGCGGCGCTGGTGGTGTCACGGTTGGTGTCCTCCGAATAGCGAAACGCGCCCGAGGGTCAACGCCGTCGACCATCAAGCGCCGCGGTCGGCGGGGTAGGCGTGCCGGGTGGTGACTGTAGCCGCCAGGTGTGAGGCACGGGGGGCGCCGGCCCGCGGGTGCGGGGCCGGCCCTCGAGGAGGCGGTCGAGGAGGCGGTCAGGATATGTCCATAGACATTGTAATGTTGACCAGAACATAAGCCGAACTTAGCTTCTACGGCGTTGACCTCGAACTTTGAGGGTCCTGGCCGCGGAGTCCAGCCACCCTGGCAACCGCCCCCCGGAGTCGAACACCAGCCACACGACGTCGCGTACCCCCATCACTTGAACCAGAGGACGTGTGCCCGTGAAAGCCTCTCGACGCCTCGTGGTCGCTGTCGCGCTCGCCGCGCTGGTCGGGCCCGCAGGTTGCACGAAGATCGACGATGACAAGTCCCAGACGCCGACCGCCGCGAGCGAGGTTACGGCCGGCGGGACGTTGACCTTGGCCGCCACCAGCGCTCCGGTGGACTGGAACCCCCTGTCCGCCGCCGGCGACACCACCGGCCAGCGCCAGCAGCAGTGGCCCTTCTATCCGCATCCGTTCCTGACCAACCCCGACACCAGCGTGGTGCTCAACAAGGCGCTCCTGGAGTCCGCCGAGGTGGTTGGCACCAGCCCGATGAAGGTCGAGTACAAGATCCAGCAGAAGGCCGTCTGGTCGGACGGGACCCCGATCACCGGCAAGGACTTCGCGTACACCCAGGCGGTGCAGGACCCGAAGAAGTGCGCCGGGTGCAAGGCCGCGTTCACCGAGGGCTACTCGCTGATCACCTCTGTCGAGACCAGCAGCGACGGCAAGACGGTGACGATGACCTACGCGAAACCGTTCGCGATGTGGCAGGCCCTGTTCAACTACATCCTGCCGGCGCACGTGGCCGAGACCTACGGGGACCTGGCGACCTCCTTCAACGAAGGCTTCGGCAAGAACGTGCCGAAGTTCTCGGGCGGGCCGTACCTGATCAAGGACTACCAGGACGGCGTCTCGATGACCATGGTCAAGAACCCCAAGTGGTACGGGGATCCGGCGAACCTGGACACCATCACGACGCGCTACATCTCGGGCCAGGGCGCGCAGATCACGGCGCTGCAGAACGGTGAGATCGATCTGGTCTACCAGAACCCGACTCTCGACACCGTCAACCAGGTGAAGGCCATGAACGGCATGACCGTTCAGGTCGGTTCGACGCTCACCTACTTCCACCTCGGCATGAAGACCACCGGCGACGTGATGAGCGACGCGGCCCTGCGCAAGGCGATCGCCACCGCGCTCGACCTCGACGACATGCGTAAGCGCACGGTCGGCCAGTACGCGCCGGACCTGGTGACCATGAAGAGCAGCACGTACGTCCCCGGGCAGAAGGTGGGTGGCATCGACGCCTACCGCGAGAACATCGACGAGCTCAACATCGGCAAGGGCGACAGCAAGGCCGCGCTCGACATCCTGCAGAAGGCGGGATATCGCGTGACCGACGGCAGGCTGATCCTCCCCGACGGGAAGCCCCTGCGCGATCTGAAGATGTTGACCCTGTCCACCGACGTGCTCCGCATGGAGCTCGCGCAGATCACCCAGTCCCAACTCAAGCAACTGGGCATCACCGTGGCCATCGACGCGGCCGACGGCTCGCGCTACTCGCCGGCGCTGCGTACGGGCAGCTTCGACCTCATGGCCACCGGAACGGCGCTCGACCTGGGTGCGCTGTCCCTGCAGCAGTGGTACGGCACCGGCGCGGCCCGCTCGTTCGGCTATTCATCCGCCGAGGCGGACCGGATCCTGGCGGCGGCCGCCACCGAACTCGATCCGCGCAAGCAGGTCGAGCTGATGAACGAACTCGACCGGACCCTGATGTCCGACGGTGTGGTGCTGCCGCTGTTCGCCAGCCCGCAGATGGCCGTCCACCCGAACAAGTTCGCCAACATCTTCATCAACCCCAGCAAGTACGGAACCACCATGAATGTCGAGCAGTGGGGTCTGCGCAAGTAGTCGCGCAATCATTCGAGAAAGGATTTAGATGACGATCGACTTTGTGGTGGCCACCCCGCATGACGCGGTGGAATTCAACGACGTCTACCGCAACACCACCGCGAGTGCCGGATACATCGCCTGCAACAACATCTACAACCGGGTGGTTCTCAACGAGTGGTTCGAGATCAACCCGTTCCCGGACCTGGCCACGCACTGGGAGCAGTTGGACGGGTCGCGCCGGTGGCGCTTCCATCTCAACCAGGCGGCACGCTGGCAGGACGGCACCCCGCTGACCGCGCACGACGTCGTCTACACCCACCTGCACGCGATGAAGATGGGATACACCGGCGGCCGGTTCCTGAAGGACGTGGAGACGATCGTCGCGGTTGACGACCACACCGTCGACTACCACCTGCACACCCCCAACGCCGGATTCCTCGTCCTGCTGGGGAACTTCATCTTCACCCACATCCTGCCCCGGCACCTGTACGAGGGAACGGACTGGGCGACGAACCCGCACAACCTGAAGCCGGTCGGCTCCGGCCCGTTCCGGCTGGCGGAATGGATACCGGGCGAGCACGTCGTGATGGAGGCGGTGAAGAACCACTGGGGGCCGCAGCCGGAGATCGACCGACTGATCCTGAAGATCGTCCCGGACCGGGACGAGTGCGTCCGGATGGTGGCCCGCGGTGAGGCTCACTTCTTCCCCCAGGACACCCTGACCAAGGACCGGCTGCACCTGCTCGACGGCGCCACGGCGGACATCGAGCTGCTGCGTGATCCGGGGCCGGGAATGGCGCTGCTGGACTTCAACCACGGCCGGCAGCTCTGGCAGGACCAGCGCGTCCGGGAGGCGGTCGCCCTCGCCGTCGACCGGAAGGAGATCGCCGAACTCGGTGACCCGGGAGTTTCGCAGGCGTGGGACCACTACCTGCTGGGTTCGGTGGAGTGGGCGTTCAACCCGGATGCCAAGGCGCCGGGCCATGACGTGGAACGGGCGCGCGCGTTGCTCGACGAGGCCGGCGTGACGGCCGACGCCTCCGGCGTACGGGCCCGGCTCTCGATGTTCTACATGGACAGCTTCCACGGGCACAAACCACTGGCGGAGATGATCACCCGTCAGCTGGGCGCGATCGGCTTCGACGTCACCTTCGAGGGACTCTCGTCCGTGGACTGGGCGCGCCGGGTCACCGGCGCCCACGACTTCGACCTGATCATCGTCGGCGGATCGATGGCGCCCGACCCGGAGATCACCGCCCCGAAGTACACCAGCGGCGGCCAGGGCAACATGGCCCAGCACCACAACCCTGACGTCGATGCCGCCTACCTCGCCGCACGCACTGCGGGCAGCCTGGCCGAACGCGGCGCGCACTACCGGCGCCTGCAGGAAGTCTGGGCCAGGGACACCGAGTGGGTGCCGCTGTTCTGGTACGGCACGTACTTCGCCCGCAGCAGCAAGTTCTACGGCTGGTCCGACCAACTCGGCTACTCCGTGCCCTGGTGGCACTGGGGCCGCATCCGCGCGGTCTGAACCCGCGGTAACCACAGACAGATCTTCCCGAGGAGAGGAGGCGCGGAGACATGATTCGGTTGATCCTTCGACGGCTGGCAAGCGCCATCCTGGTCTTGCTGCTCGCTTCCATCGTGATCTTCACAGTGATCTCGGTCTCGGGAGATCCGCTGGCCGAGCTCCGGGACCGGCAACCGCCGGTCCCGGAGTCGGTGATCGCCGCCGAGGAAGCGCGGTTGGGCCTGAACCGACCGCTACCGCTGCGCTATCTCACCTGGCTCGGCGGGGTGCTCACCGGCGACTTCGGTCCGTCGACGATCGCCACCCGCGACATCGGGGCCGAGCTGGGCACCCGGGTCGGGGTCACCCTGCGCCTGGTCCTGCTGGCCATCGTGCTGGCGCTCGTGCTTTCCCTGATCGCCGGCACGGTATCCGCGCTTCACCAGCGTCGCTGGCCGGACCTGCTGATGACCCCGGCCGCGTTCGTGCTTCTCGCGCTGCCGTCGTTCTGGCTGGCAGTGTTGTTGAAGCAGTGGGGGATCGGGCTGAACGACCTGACCGGCTACCAGATCTTCTACACGGTGGGGGAGGCGTCGGTGCCCCGACCAGAGGGCCTACTGCCCCTGGCCGGGGACATCGCCGGGCACCTGGTCCTGCCGACGATCGTGCTGGCCCTGGTGCACTTCGCGACCTGGAGCCGCTACCAACGCGCGGCGGTGGCCGAAGGACTGGCCGGGGACCACGTCCGGTTCGCCGTACTCAAGGGGCTGTCCCGCCGGCGCATCGTCAGGTCGTACGTGGTCCGCCCCGCGCTCATCCCGATCGTGACCATCGTCGCGCTGGACCTTCCGGTCGTCTTCTCCGGTGCGGTGATCACCGAGACGGTCTTCCAGTGGCGCGGCATGGGCGGGTTCCTGCTCGAGTCGATCGCGCTGCGCGACACGAACGCCGTACTCGCGTGGTTGCTCATCGCCGCGACCGCCGTGGTCGTCTTCAACCTTCTCGCCGACATCCTGTACGGCCTCGTGGATCCGCGGGTGCGTTATGCCAAGTCCTGAGCTGACCAAAGATCTGGCGATCGAACCCGGCGCGACGGGGCGTGAACCCGGGACGTCGAGGCTGGCCGTCACCGCCCGCCGGTTTCTCCGGCACAGGGTGGGCATGGTCGCCCTGGGCGTACTCGTCGTCGTCATCCTCGCGGCCGTCATCGTCCCGCCGCTCTGGCCGTACAACTACACCGACATCACGTCCGAACTGTCGCAGGCACCGTCACCGCAACACCCGATGGGTACGGACACCCTGGGCCGTGACCTGTTCGCGCTGGTGCTCCGCGGCATGCAGCAGTCGCTCCTGATCGCCTTCTCGGTCACCATCGTCGCCTGCATCATCGGCGTGGTCCTGGGCGTGACGGCCGGGTACTTCGGCAGCCTCGTCGACGCCACCGTGATGCGCGCCGTCGATCTCGTGCTCACGCTGCCCACCCTCGCCCTCGCCGCGTTCCTGGGCTCGCTGGTCGCCGGCCGGGGAGTCTCCTGGCTCGGCCTCGCGCTGGTTCTCGGGGCGCTCATGTGGACCTCGGTCGCCCGCCTGGTCCGCGGCGTGGTGCTGAGTCTGCGCGAGCAGGCCTTCGTGGATGCGGCGCGGGTGATGGGGGCGAGCCCGGCCCGGATCATGTTCCGGCACCTGGTGCCCAACGTCTCGGACCACATCGTGGTAGCCGGCACGCTGATGTTCGGCGTGGCGATTCTCGCCGAGAGCAGCCTGTCCTTCCTCGGGTTCGGGGTGCAGCCACCGGACACCTCGCTGGGCCTACTGGTGGCGAACGCGCAATCGGCGGTGCTGACCCGGCCGTGGCTGTTCTACTTCCCGGGCTTCCTGATCATCACCATCGTGCTGGCGGTCAACTACGTCGGAGAGGGGCTGCGGGACGCCTTCAACCCGAAGTCCTCACCGACCAACCCACTGGCGAAACCGCGCTCAACCGCCAGCCGTCGCCGCCGCAGGGAGCCGCCCGTGCGGGAGGTGGCAGGGGCGGGGGAGGCACTGCTGAAGGTGACCGACCTCTCCGTGCGGTTCGGTGCGCAGGTGGCGGTGGACTCGATCAGCCTGGAGATCCGGCCGGGCGAGGTGGTCGCCCTCGTCGGCGAGTCGGGGTCAGGAAAGTCACTGACCGGACTGTCGCTGGTGGGGCTGCTTCCCAGCAACGCGACGGGCACCGGGTCGGTCGTCTTCGACGGCGCCGAACTCACCGGCCTGAGCTTCGAGCAGTGGCGGACGTACCGGGGGCGGAGGATCGCGATGATCCTGCAAGATCCGTCCACCACCCTCAACCCGGTGCTCACCATCGGCGCCCAGTTCGAGGACTCGATGAAGCTGGCCGGCGCCGTCAGCCGCGACGAAGCCCGGCGGCGGGCGGTCGAACTCATGGAGAGCGTGGCCATCAAGGACGCGGAGGCCCGCCTCGACCAGCATCCCCATCAGCTCTCTGGCGGTATGCGCCAGCGGATCGCCATCGCCCTGGCGATGGTGCACGACCCGGATCTCATCATCGCCGACGAACCCACCACCGCCCTGGACGTCACGGTGCAGGCCCAGGTGATGGCCACCCTCGCGGTGGCTCGGGAGCGTACCGGCGCGGCCATGCTCTTCATCACCCACGACCTGGCCCTCGTCGCCGGTATCGCCGATCGCGTCGCCGTCATGTACCAGGGCGAGATCGTCGAAGAACGGGATGTCTTCGACATATTCGACGACCCCCGATCGGACTACACGCGGAAGTTGCTGTCGTTGGCCCCACGGCTCACAGGCAAGGCGGTGGAGGGGAAATGAGTGCGCAGACGCGCCCCGGCGATACCGCCGAGCTGCTGCGGGTCATGGAGCTGGTGAAGCACTTCGGCGCGCCGCGCGCTGCCCGCCGGCGCGGACAGTCCATCGTCCACGCCCTCTGCTCGGTTTCGTTCTCGGTCGGCCCGGCGGAGACCGTCGGCATCGTCGGCGAGTCGGGTTCGGGTAAGACCACGCTGCTACGAACCATCCTCGGACTACAGCGGCCGACCGCGGGCCGGGTGCTGTTCCTCGGCGAGGATGTCTCCCAGCTCAAGGGCGCGAGCGCCCGCGCGTTGCAGCGGGAGCTGTCGGTCGTCTTCCAGGACCCGTACACGTCGTTGGATCCGCGGATGACGGTGGCGGACATTCTCGCCGAGCCGGCGCAGATCCACGGCCTGCCGACGACCAGCCGGAATGCGCTGGCCCTCCTCGATCAGGTGCGGCTGCCGGCGACCAGCCTGCGGAAGTTTCCGCACGAGTTCTCCGGTGGTCAGCGTCAACGCATCGCGATCGCCCGCGCGTTGGCCCTGAATCCGAAGCTGATCGTGCTGGACGAGCCCGTGTCCGCACTCGACGTTTCGGTCCAGGCGGCGATCCTGGATCTGCTCAAGGAGTTGCAGCGGGAGCGGGAGGTCTCCTACCTCTTCGTGGCGCACGACCTCGCCGTCGTCGCGGAGATTTCCCAGCGGGTCGGCGTGATGTATGGCGGGCAGATGGTCGAGCTGGGCGCGACCGAGCAGGTGATCGGCGAGCCGAGGCACCCGTACACCCGGGAACTCCTCGCGGCCGTGCCGGTGCCCGACCCGCGGATCGAACGAGCCAAGCCCCGAATGCTGCAGCGCCGGTGGCCGACGGAATCCGACGGACTGCCGCCCTGCCCGCATGGCGACCTTCGCTAGCGACCGCCGAATGGCCAGCTACTTGTCGAACTGCACAGAAACGGAGAGACGTGCCTATGTCTGTCGATTTCGTGGTGGCGACGCCGCATGATGCGGTGGAGTTCAACGATGTGTACCGGAACGTGACGGGTAGCGCTGGCTATCTGGCCTGCAACAACATCTACAACCGGGTCGTGCTGAACGAATGGTACGAGACCAACCCGTTTCCCGACCTGGCCACGCACTGGGAGCAGTTGGACGGGTCGCGCCGGTGGCGCTTCCACCTCAACCAGGCGGCCCGCTGGCAGGACGGCACGCCGCTGACCGCGCACGACGTCGTCTACACCCATCTGCACGCCAAGGAGATGGGCTATCAGGGCGCGATGTTCCTGACGGATGTGGAGACCATCGTCGCGGTCAACGACCACACCGTCGACTACCACCTGCACACCCCGAACGCCGGGTTCCTCGTCCTGCTCGGCAACTTCATCTTCGCGCACATCCTGCCCCGGCACCTGTACGAGGGAACGGACTGGGCGACGAACCCGCACAACCTGAAGCCGGTCGGCTCCGGCCCGTTCCGCCTCGCGGAATGGGTCCCCGGCGAGCACATCATCATGGAGGCGGTGAAGAACCACTGGGGCCCGCGACCGCAGATCGACCGGCTGATCCTGAAGATCGTGCCGGACCGGGACGAGTGCGTCCGGATGGTCGCCCGCGGCGAGGCCCACATCGTTCCCCAGGACACCCTCACCCGCGACCGGTTGGGCCTGGTGGAAGGGGTGCCGGGAGTCGAGATCCTCAAGCGGGAGGGTCCGGGCATGGCGCTGCTGGACTTCAACCACGGCCGCGAGTTGTGGCAGGACCGGCGGGTGCGTGAGGCGATCGCGTACGCGGTGAACCGGGACGAGATCGCCGACCTGGGCGATCCGGGGGTCTCCCAGGCATGGGACCACTACCTGCTCGGATCCTCGTGGGCCTTCAACCAGGACGCCAAGGCGCCCGGTCATGACCCGGAACGGGCACGCGCCCTGCTCGACGATGCCGGTGTCACCGCGGACCGGTCGGGAGTGCGTGCCCGGCTGTCGATGTTCTACATGGACATGTTCCACGGCCACAAACCACTGGCCGAGCTGGTTGCGCGCCAGTTGGGCGAGGTCGGGTTCGAGGTGACCTTCGCCGGCCTGTCGTCGGTGGACTGGTCCCGCCAGGTACGCAAGCAACACGACTTCGACCTGATCATCGTCGGCGGGTCGATGGCGCCGGATCCGGAGATCACGGCGACCAAGTACTCCTCCGGCGGGCGGAACAACATGGGCCTGCACCGCAATGCCGACGTGGACGGCGCCTACGCCGCCGCGCGGACCGCCGCGACGAGGAACGAGCGCCGCGAGCACTACCGGCACCTGCAGGCGGTGTGGGCCAGGGACACCGAGTGGGTGCCGCTGTTCTGGTACGGCACGTACTACCCGCGTAGCGAGAAGTTCTTCGGCTGGGCCGACCAGATCGGCTTCTCCGTACCCTGGTGGCACTGGGGACGCATCAGGCCGGTCTCCTGACCGATGACGACGTCCGGGTGGGCGTCGAGCAGCTCGGTGACGCGCTTGTCGCAGGTGCGCAGGCGCCGGTGCCGCCGAAGCTGATTGACGACCAGCCGACACGCCGCCCGGCCCTGCGGGCGGGCGGCGTGTCGGCGTCAGGACGCTCTGGAGTAGTTCAGAAGCTGCTGACCAGCTTCACGAATGCCTCGTCGATCTTGGCAGGGTCGGTGGCGTCGAACGCCTTGCCCGACGACGCCTTGGCGATCCGGTCCAGCGTGGCGAAGTCCGACTCCCGGTCGAAGGCGATGCAGAAGACCTTGACCGGGCGCCGCGGATCCAGGGCGACATCGGCGAGCAACCGGGCCAGGTCGTTGTCCCGACCGTACTCGTTCTTGCCGTCGGTCAGCACCACGACCGCGTTGATCCGTTCCGGGTCGTACCGGTCGAGCAGGTGCCCGTGGGCGGCCCGGACCGTCGCGTACAGCGCGGTGCCCCCCTCGACGTGCAGGCCACCGATCCGGCGAGTGATCCGCTGCTGGTCGAAGTCATCGAGCCGGACCTCCTCCCGGTACGGGCCGTCGGGCCGCTTCGACGTCTCCGAGGAGAACGACCAGAGCCCCACCCGGTCCTCCGAGTTGAGCAGCGCGAGTCCCTTGGCCGCCGCCGCCGAGGCGACCTGGAAACGGGTACGGTCGCCGACTGCCGCCTCCATCGATCCGGAGGTGTCCAGCGCGATCAGGATGTTGGCCTTCTTGCGCAGCGTGCTCCAGCCGTCCAACATCGCGTTCACCACGGCCGGGTCCGGCGGCTCGAAGTAGGTCAGCCCGCCGGTGGGCTCGGTGCCGACGCTGGCGAGCAGTTCCGCCGGGGCCCGGCGTTCGTGGTCCCGGAAGCCGAGCCGGGCGAAGCTCCGCTGCTGGGCGTCCTCGGTCAGGAAGGCCAGGAAGTCGGCTGCCGCCACGCGTTGCCGTTCGTCGGCGGAGGGGAGCACCACGAACGGGTGGTCCAGGTTGAAGGTGCCCTCCTTCGGGTGGACGGCGATCAGCGGGACGTTCGGCCGCTGGCCCCGCTCCTGACCGTCGTGCGTCGGGCTCAGTCTCCCCTCGTTGTAGAGGTGGACCAGTTCCTCCTGCATGACGATCGCGCTCATGTCGTCCGTGCTCCCGTCCCCGCCGGCCAGGTCGGCCTCGGCGAGGTCCCGCAGCAGGTCCACCACGTCGTCGCTGTAGTGCGACACGTTGGCCTCGATTCGCCGGACGAACTGGGTCACCTTCGGGTCCACCAGGTCCGACCGGGTCAGGTCGCTGGACCGCTGGGCGGCGGCGTAGTAGGTGGCGATGGTCGCCGCCAGCCCCGACGTGGAGAGGTTCGGGTTGTCCTTGCCGAAGGTGAAGCGGCCCCACTCCGGCTTACCGAAACCGGCCCACCCCTCCCGCCCGGAGAGGCCGAGGATGTCCCCCCAGCCCAGCGCTCCGCGCTGGCGTACCAGTTCGCCCTTCGGCTGTCGCATCGCGATCACGAGGGGACTGTTGGCGATCGACGGATACCGGTCCGGCGTCTGCGGCGCTCGCCCGGCGGCCTGGTCGAACAACCGGAGCTGACCGGTCCACAGGCTCGACGTCGGCAACCAGACCTGCGGCTCGGGCAGGCGGACGCCGCTCCAGCCGGCGCCCAGCGCCTCCGCGGCCTTGCCCGAGTTCAGGGCACTCACGTGCACCTGGGCGCAGCCGCCGCCGTCGAGCGACCGGTCACTGCTGTTGTACCGCTCGGCCAACTCGACCAGCAGCGCCGCCTTTTCCGTCGAGGAGTTGACCTCGAGTTTGGTGGTGCAGTCGGCGCGGGGCCGGTCGGTGCCCGCGTCCCGTTGCCGGACCAGCACGAACGCCCCGGCGATGACCAGCAACCCGATGGTGACGGCGGCGGTGTACGGCAACCACTGCCGTGTCTGCGGCGGGGCTGTGGCCATCGGAAATGTCCTCCTCGACGGGTTGACGGATAGCAGTCAACCTATCGCTCCAGCGCCAACCGGGACGGCTCCGGACCCGGCCGTCAGAGACGGTCGGAGGCGCCGCCGCCGAGAGCCGTCGCGACCAGCAGCCGGACCAGGTAGACCACGACGAAGGTGGCCGTCCCCATCGCTGCGGCCACGCCCACCGTGCTCGACGCGACGTAGCCGGCGGCCGCGCCCCCCGAGCCGAGGACGATCGCAGTCGACACACCCCAGGGCTCGACGGACTCACGGCGCAGCCGCCGCCCCCAGCCCTCGACCGGGCGGGACGACGCGGCGGGTGCATCCGACGTCGATGGCGGAGGTTGGTCCGGCGGCGTCGGTCGGGCCTGCCTCGGCGCCACACGTGTCGGCTCGGCTTGTGGCGTCGCCGACGTGGGCAGCGGCTCGTTCGTCGTCGGCGCGCCGGCGGTGTCGTTACCCATCTGGAGCAGGTTCTCCTGGCGGACCCGACCGCTGACCCGGACGTCCTGCCCGAGCAGCCGGATCAGCACCTGCTCGGCCGCCGGCCGGTCCGCTGGCTCCTTGGCCAGACACTCCCGGATCAGCTCCTCCAGGCCCGGCGGGAGCGGCGGCAGGTCGGGCGGGTCGTTCAGGACCCGGTGCATGACCGCGAAGAGCGAGTCGTTGCCGAACGGCGGCCGGCCACTCGCGGCAAAGGCGATCGTGGCGGCCCAGGCGAAGACGTCGCAGGGCGGGGCGACCGCGTCGTTGCGGAACCGCTCCGGGGCCATGTACGCGGTCGTCCCCATCACCCGGCTGGTCACCGTCTCGGTGACCCCGAGCGCGCGGGCGATGCCAAAGTCGATCACCCGGGGGCCGTCCCGGCCGAGCACCACGTTGTCCGGCTTCAGGTCGCAGTGCACGACGTCGGAGCGGTGGATCGCGGCGAGCGCGGTGGCTGTGCCGACGGCGAGCCGGTGCAGCGCGTTGCCATTGACCGTCCCGTGTTCGCGGACGTGCCGGTGCAGGGTCGGTCCCTCGATGAACTCGCTGACCACGTAGGGCGGTTCGCCGTCCACCTCGGCGAAGAGCACCTGCGCCGTGCAGAACGGCGCGACCCGGCGTGCTGCCGCGATCTCCTTCGTGAACTGCGACCGGGCCCGGGGGTCGCGCAGGTCGATGTTGATCATCTTGACCGCGACGCGGTGCCCCTGGTCGTCCTCGCCGAGGTAGACCACGCCCTGCCCGCCCGCGCCGAGACGACCGACCAGCCGGTAGGGGCCGGCGGTGACCGGGTCGTGCGTCCACAGTGGGGTCAGCCCCGGCACCGGTGCGCCGGCCAGTCCTGTCATCCCGACTCCATCAGTGTCGTGTCCCGACCACCCGGCGGCGGAGGACACCGAGTATCGTGCCATGCCGGCACCGCACAGCCGAGGCTGTCCGACCGGGCAAACGGCGGATCCGGTGCCCGAGGCGGCGGATCTCGCTGGTGCGTTTCGCACGCGCTGGAAGCCCTCGCCCAGGTGCGTGTCCGGATGGGGCGCAAACCGGGCGACGCGGGCATGCTGCTCGACGAAATCGTCTCGATCGGGTCGCGTCGGCGCCCGTCTACGGCGCTGGCTGACCGGCGTACCTCTCGGCTCACCGGCCGGTCTTCGGAGAGGCCGTCAGGAACCTGGCATCATGGCCCCGTGCGGCGAGATCCGACCAGGCCACCGGCCTCCGTGCTGGCGGGCGCCGACGTGGCGCTCGTAGGCCTGTTCTCCGCGAAGGACGATGAGTCCGGCCCAAGCTCGACCTGCTGGCGGCTGCGGTGGAGGCACACGGCGGGCGGGTAGCGAGCCGGCACGTCCAGCGGCGGGGTGTCTCGCACGGCGGTGCGGCCAAGATGACCGAGCCGTTCTCGCGGCGGACGCTGCTCAGCGCCGGCAGAGCGCGCGAAATCGCGCAGGCGTGCCGGGCCGCGAGGGTCGGCGTCGTGGTCTTCGTGAACCCGCTGACGAACCACCAACGTGCTGCCCTCAGCGACATGTTCGGGTGCTTCGTGATCAGCGGCGAGGAGCTTGTCGCCCTCGGCCGGTGAGCGCCCGCACATGCCACGAGTCGCGCGCAGCCTTCAGGGAGAGATCGACCGGTCGGGGTCGTTCCTCGGCCAGTGGAACCCGGTGGCTCAGCCAACCTGGATCGACACCGTCAGGTCGGTGAAGGACGCGGGGCCGGCCCCGCCGGCGGTGTACGCGAGGAACGAGGCGCCCTTGGTCAACCCGACCACGAAACGCGGACCACTTTCCGCAGTCGTGCCGGTCGTCGCGGTGGACCGCCCGGCGTCGGCGAGGTCGAGGGCGGCGTCGCGCAGCGCGTACGAGCCGAACACGTCGGTCGACGGCGGTGCCGCCGCGCGGTCGTGCGGCGAGGCCGGCACGCTCGTCGCGCCCTTCGTGACCTGCCACCGGCCGGGATCGTAGCTGTCGCCGTCGGTGAGGTAACTCCACCGGACACCGCTGATCGACCAGTGCCCGCCGACTGCGCCGACCTGAGCCGAGCGCAGGTCGAGGATCGACACCCCGTTCGTGCCGACGACCCGCGCGGTCTCGCTCGCCGTGCCCGCTCCGGTGACCACCAGCGCGGTGTTCTCACCCACCCCGTACACCCGGTCGTGCCCGGTGTCGGCGGCGAGCCGGAGCGACCGCCCGTTGCGGCCGCGCGCGTCGAAGTGGGTGTCGACGAGGCCGGAGGTGAAGAAATTGAAGCCACCGGCGGGCCAGTAACCGAGGATCTCGTCGGTGTCGTAGTAGCCGGTGCGGGCGCCGTCGCGGATCCCGTAGTAGCTCGACCCGCCGGTGATCATGTCGGGGCCGGCGAAGATCTGCATGCCGGCACTGGTGCCCGCGACCGGCGCGCCGGCCTGGAAGCGTTGCCGGATCGCGGCGAGTACCGCCCCGTCGGAGCCGTCGGCGTGGATCATCGACTCCACGTAGCGGAACTGGTCGCCACCGGCGAAGAAGAAACCGGTCATCGACGCGGCCAGCGCGGCGTTCGCCGCGTCGTCGCCGCTGCCCTTCTTCTTCACGCTCACCGGGATCCAGGTCACCTCCGCCGCCCCGTACCGCTCGAGGACCTTGCCCACCTGGTTGGCGGCCCAGTGCGGCGACGCCGAGGACGCGCTCAGCACGCCGATACGCGCTCCGGAGCCACCGGCCTGCCGGACGAACTCCCCGTAGACGGCGCTGTTGTCGTCGGCGAGAGCACCGCCGATCAGCATGACCGCCCCCGGTCCGCTCGCCGATCCCGCGAGATCGGCGGACGCGGCTCTGCCGGGCAGGGCCGCCGCGGTCACGGTGATGATCAGGGCGGTGAGCAGCGGCAGAAACTTGGGCCGGGTCATGGCAACCGACGCTAGACAGCCGGATGAAAGGCGTCAAGAACGCCGAAGCCTGTTGGGCGACGCCTACCTGCCACCAGGGCGGGTTGCGGCGTGCCGTCAGGCAATGCCGGATCTTCGACGTTGACGGCAAGCCGTGGCCGTTGGTTGTCGGGCCACCTAACGCGGAGTCGCGGTGGCGGAGACGGCGTTGGCGACGGCCACGCGGACCGGGTCCGGGTTCGCCCAGCTCCAGTTCGGGTGGGCGCGGTTTGTCAGGAGGACCAGGACCATCCGGCGGTCCGGGTGGACCACCAGGGAGGTGCCGGTGAAGCCGGTGTGCCCGAAGGTGCGGGGGCCGCTGAGCCTGCCCATGAACCAGGGCTGGTCGAGCACGACGCCGAGGCCGTGCGCGGAGCTGCGGTGGGGTCGTTCCGGGTCGACGGCGGGCAGGCCGGTGTTCACGTTGGTGAGCATCTGCCGGGTGATCTCTTCGGAGAGGATCCGGGTGCCGTTGTGGATGCCGCCGTTGAGCAGCAGCTGCCCGATGACGGCTACCTCGGCGGCGGTGCTGAAGATGCCGGCGTGGCCGGCGATTCCTCCCATGTGGTTGGCGACGTCGTCGTGTACCACGCCGCGGAGCAGCCCCCGGGAGGAGCGCGCGTCTGTGGCGACGAGTCGGCTCGCCTGATCTGAGGCGCTGAGCCAGGTCTTGGGGTTGAATCCGGTGTCCTTCAGGCCGAGTGGCCCGGTCAGCCCGGTCTTGAGGGCTTGGTCGAGCCGCTGTCCGGTGACCTTTTCGACCAGGAACGCGAGGACCATCAGGCCGACGCTGGAGTAGCGGAAGACCGTGCCGGGGCTTGCGTCGCTGACCAGGGGAGTGGCGAGGACCGCCGCCCGGCGGGCCGCGTCGTCGGGCAGGCCGGCGACCTTGGCTCCGACGGGTAGCCCGCTGGTGTGTGCCAGCAGCATGGCGACGGTGACCCTGGTCTTGCCCGTGCCCGTGAAGCCCGGGAGGTATTCGGCCACGGGCGCGTCGAGATCGATCCGTCCCTTGTCGACCTGTTGCAGCGCGAGGATCGCGGTGTAGACCTTGGTGATCGAGGCGAGGTCGAAGATCGAGTCGGGCCGCATCGCGACCTGCTTGGACTCGGGCAGCAGCACCGGGCCCGCGTCGTAGCGCAGCGCCTTGCCGACCCACGCCCGCGCCGTGGTGGTGCCGTTCACCTGGCAGAGCGCGATCGCGCCCGCGTACGCCGGGTGTTCGGGGTTGGCGCTGGTCGGGACGAGGTGGCGGTCGAGCTCGCGGAGCAGCCTGCGGTCGGCGAACGTGACGGGGTTGCCGGTGGTGGCTGGCGCTGCGGCCCTCGGAGCCGCATCCCGTCGCGTTGCCGGTCGCGGCGACGCGGCCGACGGGCTCGGCACGGAGGTGGGGTCGGCGGTGGCCGAACGGACCACCTCGCGACAGCCGGCGAGGGTGGCGGCGGCCACCAGGCCGGCGCCGAGCACGGTACGGCGGCGCAGTGACATGCGCGGCATCATGGCAGGTCAGCCTGACCGAATCCAGCTCGCCCGGCCGGTCCGCCCGTTCGACGGACAGTGTGCCTACCTGATGGGCGGATGGCGACGTCGTCGTGTGGCCTCCGGCTTGGAAGGGACCGCAGCCGCCCGGCGCCGTGACCGCCCGTGCCTTGCCGACACGGAGGGGTTGACGAGCAGCTGACCGCGGCCCGCCAACCCCCGACACGTGCGTGGTTACTTGACGCCGCCGGCCCGGAATGCCACCCAGGCGTCGCTCATCCGGTCCGCCTGGCCCGGGGTGAACATGTTCATGCAGGCGTCCTGCGTGTAGTCCATGAAGTTGTGGATCGGGTCCAGCCCGGGTGCCGTGCAGGTGTCCGCGCCCACCGGGCAGTTGAACTGCGGCGCCGCCTCCCGCGGGGTGTCCGCGACGTAGTCGCCGGCAGCGGAGCACCCGTGCGCGAAGGTGTGCTCCAGCATCAGCCAGTGCCCGACCTCGTGCGTCAGCGTGTCACCCAGGGCGTACTTGCCCGCCGTGCCGCCCGGCATCGACTCGTCGAGCATCACCACGCCGTCGATGTAGTCGCGGCCGTTGTTGTAACCCTTCGGGAAGTACGCCCAGCCGAGGAGTCCGCCGCCGATGTTCGCCGCGTACACGTTCAGGGTGCGGGAGTCGCCGGTGTACAGGGCACGCTTCATGTCCCGCTCGTTCTTGCCCGGCACGACCGTGTACCAGTCGCTGTTCACCGTCCACGTCGTGTCGACGAGCGAGAACCGGAACGGCGTGTCGGAGGCGTTCGCCGCGGTGCGGCCCGCGAACGAATCGTTGAGCACCGTCATCTGCGCCGCGATCAGGGTGTTCCACCTGTTCGTCTCGGCCGCGCTGAGGGGGTGGTCGGAGATCATGTGGAAGACCGTGGGCACGGTGACGCTGCCGTTGGGCAGGCGCGGCGAATCCTTGATCACGCCGTAGGCGTTCGCCTCGTTCTTGGAGTACAGCTCCGGCTCCTGCGCGGTGGCGCCCTCGGCGACCCGTGCCGCGCTGTGCCCCTCGGCCCCCGGCTCACACTCCGCGACACCCGCGGAGGCGGTCACGGACCCTGCCGTGCCCACCGCCGCGGAGGCCCCACCGGCCGCCAGGAACGTCGCCGCGGTAGCGGTCAGGACTGCCAGTTGGAACGTCAGTCTCCTGTGCATCGTTGCACCTTTCACGCATGGGGGATGGGGTCGTGGAGCGGGACGAACGAGGGTCGCCCCGACCAGCTCACAGACATCGTCGTCTCGGTATGAGAACACGCCGCCGGCGGTAACAACAGGCCCCAAGAGAGGGAGCATCGCCGGTCCGTCGGCGTTCGACGGCAGCATTCCGGCATCGAAGAACCAACGAATGGCCCTGTCCGAGCCCCGTGGCGGCTGGTGGCGGCCGGGCTTCGTGGGCTGCTGCCGCCGGCCGCCATCGCCGGTCAGCCGCATACCGGCCCCTCGGACCTGCTCCACCAACCGCGTGACCAGGCCAAGCCGCCGTGGGGTTGGGTGTGGGCGGCGTCGTGTGGGCCGGCGGAGACGGGGAAGCTGGCAGCCGCCGGCCGCCCGGAGCGGCCCGGCTGGCCGGGTGGTGTCTGTGTGCACCACAAACTGCTCACCCGGCGGCCTCGGATCAGGGCAGCGGGTCGGCGGTTCCGACCGGCACCTCCGGCCGGCAACGGCGCAGCCGGGCGGCCGCGAGCCGCCCGCCGACGGCCAGCCCGTAGCGGTCGACGGCGGCGAGTCCGTACGCGCTGCAGGTCGGGGTGTACCGGCACTGCCCCGGCCAGCGGTGCGACAGCCAGCGGCGGTAGCCGCGGATCGCGGCGAGACCGGCCCGGTCCAGGGTTCCCGGCCGATTGCCGGCCGATCGGCCCTCACGGGCGGGTGCCCGGCCACCGGCGACGCCCGCCACGGCGGCGCCCAGGGTGAGCAGGGTGGAGTAGAGCCCGAGGTCGCAGCAGCCCGGGCTGCTGCAAGGGTCGTCGCCACAGGAGTCCAGGGCCCCCTTGCGGCCCTTGCAGCCGGGTCCCTGACGACGGGAGCCGACCTGGCTGTGGCAGTGGCCCATGGCGTGGCAGGCGGCCGAGTTACGGCAGCGGCAGGGCCCCTGGCTCCCGGAGTGGCCGGCGCTGTTGATCGTCATGGGTGGGATCATGCCTGGTCGGGGCAAGACGCCCGGCCGGGGATGCACCCGGAGCCTGTTGGTGGTGGCGGTCATCGGAGATCAACGTTGCCATGGGCCCGTGCGGATGCGCGGGCTTGGACTCCCTACCGTTGGCCGCCTTCACCCCGCGCGTCATTGCGCCGCCGTGGGGCCGCCAGGATCAGGACGGTTAGCACGAGGGCGGCGCCGAGGCCGAGGCCGGCGGGCACGGACAGGGACGACGATTCCCCGGCCCCGCCGTGTTGCTCGCCCTTGACGGGGACCACGGGGCGGTCGTGCTGCTTTTCCTCGGGTGCGACCAGGTGGCCGACGGACGCGCCGGCAGGAAGAGCGAAGCCCCAGTCGAGCAGCGCTGCCGCCTCACCCAGACTCCCCAGCGGCGCGGTCTCCGCCCCGAGCAGGGTCACCGCGAGCCGTCGCCCGTTGCGTTCGGCTACGCCGACGTACGTCTGCCGAGCCAGGTCGGTGAAGCCCGTCTTTCCTCCGAGCGTCCCGGGGTAGTGGCCCAGCAGCGTCTGGTCATGGGTGATCTCGATTGCCGGGTTCTCCGGCCGTGCCGGTATCTGTGCCACCTCGGTGGCGATGTAGCGCCGGAAGTCCTCGCGGGCGAAGACGGTTCGCGCGATCAGCGCGAGGTCGTACGCGCTGGTGTACTGGCCGGGGCCGTCCAAGCCGGAGGGCGTTGCGGCGTGTGTCTGGTTCGCGCGCAGCCGCTGCGCCTCGTCGTTCATCGCGTCGACTCCGCCCTGCCTGCCGGCGGCGCCGCCGCCGACGCGAGCCAGCACGTTGGCCGCGTCGTTCCCCGACTTGAGGAGAAGCCCCAGCCACAAGCTCTCGATCGAGTACCGGCCGCCCTCGACCACCCCCATCAGCGAACTCGCCGGATCGAGATCGCGCAGATCCGCCCGGGTCACCTGAACGACGTCGGCCGGATCGAGGCGGGGCATCAGGGACGCCGCGAGCAGCAGCTTCTGCACGCTGGCTGGCGTTCGGTGCTCGTGGGGGCCGCACCCACCCAGGACCTCACCGCTGTTGAGGTCCGCCACGAGCCACGCGGTGGCGGTCACTGCCGGAGCTTTCGGCGCATCTGCAGGGATGGCCAGTCCGGGCGTCGCCAGCGCCTGCCCCCCGACCGCCCGCTGAGCGGGGTCAACCGGTGGCGGAGACGGCATGGCGGGCGGAGGAACCGACGGCTTCACGGCGGGGCATGGCACGTACGGCGTGGCTACCGCCGGCGTTGGTGTCACGACGAGCGCGCCAGCGGGCAGAACCAGGAGCGCGCTGAGCGTCAAGGCGGTAACCCGAAAGTCAGTCACGTTAACGTACGGTAATCGTCGCAGAGGCGGGTACGGTGCGATTGGAGAAAAGCACGTCGCGGTGACTGCGAGCATGCCCGGGCACTGAAGCCGGTGGCCTCGGTGGCCGATTCCCTGCCGCGGCCACATGGCAAAAGGGCCGGCGGCTCCATGTTTGCACTGCTCAGAGGCGGGTAGCCTGCCGTTTTGTCACCGTAGGCAGCCGCCGGAAGCCGACCGCCGGAACCGGGCGGGGGCACCCGGCGGCGGCTCGGGGCCGGGTCAGCCGGTGCGGCGGGTGCGGGCCAGAGCCAGCCCACCGAGGACGCTGCTGATCAGCCCCACCACCAGGGCCACGTAGGCTCCGCCGCGCCCGTTGCCGGTGCCGATGCCACTGTCGGAGGTCGCCACGACCAGTCCACCGAGGGCGATGCCGATCAGCCCCGCCACCAGGGCCGCGGTGGCTCCGCCGCGCCCGTTGCCGATGCCGATGCGACTGGAGGGGCGGGCCAGAGCGAGCCCGCCGACGATCACGCCGATCAGCCCCAGCACGGCGGCCACGCTGGCCCCGATTCGCCCGGCGCTCATGGTGTAGACACTGGCCGCGGCCGGCTGGGCCGAGACGTGCGCGGCCGCCGGTGCGGCAAGTCCGAACGCCCCGAGCAGGGCGGCTGCGGCGGCGGCAAACATGTGGCGGATGGACATCGAGGATTCCTTCGGTCGCGTGACGGGTACAGGCGGCAGCGTACGTACCAGCGTGGCTCCGGGTCGTCATGCCGGAGTTGCCGATGGGCCTACCACCCGGGTTGTACGCGCTCCGGGCGTCGTACCGCTGCGGTTGTCTCCCCGTACCGGCGCAACCGCACACTCGCCCCGCAGGCAGATCCGACGAGCCGCACCGCCAGGCGCCCGGCGTGCCCGGGAGGTTGTTGTCAGGAGCGGGCGAGCCAGCCGGGGACGGTCAGGCCGGACTCGTACGCGAGGATCACCAACTGGGCCCGGTCCCGGACCTGGGCCTTGGTCATGATCCGGCTGACGTGCGTCTTCGCGGTGGCCGGGCTCAGCACCAGCCGCGCCGCGATCTCGTCGTTGGACAGGCCGGCGGCGACCAGCGCCATCACCTCACGCTCCCGTTCGGTGAGCGCGCTCAGCCGCGGCCCCGGGTCCGGATGCGTGGCCCGGGCGGTGAACTCGGAGATCAGCCGGCGGGTGATCGACGGCGCGATGAGTGCGTCACCGCGCGCCACCACCCGCACTCCGTGGATCAGCTCCGCCGGCTCGGTGTCCTTGACCAGGAAGCCGCTCGCGCCGGCCCGCAGCGCGCCGTAGACGTAGTCGTCCAGGTCGAAGGTGGTCAGGATGACCACGCGGACATCGGAGCTCGCGGCGATCTCCCGGGTGGCGGCCAGGCCGTCCAGCACGGGCATCCGGACGTCCATGAGGACGACGTCCGGCCGCAGCTGCCGGGCGAGCCGCACCGCCTCGGCGCCGTCGGCGGCCTCGCCGACCACCTCGATGCCGTCCTCGCCGTCAAGGATGGACCGGAACCCCGCGCGTACCAGGGTCTGGTCGTCGGCGAGCAGCACCCGGATCACGCCGCGCCCCCCGGTTCCGATCGCCGCGCCGGCGCTCCCGCCGGCACCGGGTCGGGCCGCAGCGGGAGGCGGGCGCGCACCCGGAAGCCGCCGTCCGGCCCGGGGCCCGTGCTCAGCGAACCGCCCAACGTCTGGGCCCGCTCGCCCATGCCGAGGATCCCGTTGCCGGGCGGGCCCGGTGCGCCGGTGCCGTCGTCCTCGACCTCCACCAGCACGCCGTCGTGGTCGGGCCGGACTCGGATCACCGCGGCGGCCGCGCCCGCGTGCCGGGTCACGTTCGTGAGCGCCTCCTGGACGATCCGGTACGCCGCCAGGTCGACCTCCGGTGGTAGCGGCCGGGTTTCGGTCAGCTCGGTGCGGATCTCCAATCCGGACCGGCCGGCCGCCGTGACCAGCTCGTACAGGCGATTCAGACCGGGTGTGGGCGCGGTCGGCGCCTCGCCCTCCTGCCGCAGGATCCCGAGAGTCGTACGCAACTCGCGCAGCGTCTCCTTGCTCGTCTGTTTGATCGCGGTCAGGGCCTGCGCGGACCGGGTGGGGTCCGGCCGGTGCAGCGCGGCGCTGGCCTGCACGTTGATCAGCGAGAGGTGGTGCCCGAGCACGTCGTGCAGCTCGCGGGCGATGCGCAGCCGCTCCTCGGTGGCCCGGCGCCGGGCCTCCTCCTCCATCCGCTGCTCGGCGGCGAGCGCCCGGGCCTGTCCCTCGGCGAGGTAGGCCCGGCGGTTGCGGGTCACGCCGACGATGACCGCGACGAGCCAGCCGGCGTGCAGCAGCGTCGCCCCGTTCGCGCTGTTCGCTGTCCTGTTGTAGCTGTCCGCGACGGCGAAGGCGAGCACCGAGGCGAGACCGAGCCCGATGGCGACCGCGAGGTGCCCCTCGTCGACGACGGTGTAGAGCGCCACGACGAACACCAGCATGATCGGCCCGGGCCGGTGCAGCAACACTCCGTACGCGCCGACGGCGGCCAGCGCCACCACGCCCACCGCGACCGGATGGCGGCGGCGGACGTACAGCGCGCCGGAAGAGGCCAGCACGGCCAGCAGCGCCGCCCGTTCAGCGGCGGTGTCGATGCCACGCGACTGCACCACCAGGCCGACGAGGGCCACCAGGCCGACCACGAGCACCAGGGCGATGTTCGCCGGACGGCCCTGCCATCGCCACCTCGACATGCGCCGAAGCCTAACCTCCCGGCACCGGCCGGGAGAACATCCGACCGGCGGGCGTGCGGTCAGGTGGCGGGCGGCCCCCGCTCCACACCTGTCTGGACGTCATAGCGGTGGCGGTGATCGGAGCCGGGCGGCGTCGGCCTGCCCGCGCGTGCTGTCGGCCAGGCATCGGGGGCACGGACGGCGGATCGCTCACAGTAGACAGTCGCTGACAGAATCGCCGTGTCCCGCCGTGCGGTGTTCTGGTCTCCGCTCGCCGGCTGGTTCGCGGGCGCGCTCTTCGCTCTCTGGCCGGCGACAGCCGGAGCGCTGCTGGTCGACGGCGTGTACGCCCGGGTGTGCATGGCGGTCGCGGGGGAGCCGCAGCCGGAACCGGCTGATCGAACTGGATGCGGTACAGCTCAGAGCTTCGCAACGAGGCGGAACCGCTCCAGCACGACCGGCGTGTCGTCGTTCACGGTGAAGTCCGGTCTGCCCAGCCAGCCCCGGTAGTCCGTCCCGTGCCAGTAGTCCTCGTGCCCGGCTCGCCAGGCCGCAACCGAGTCGTCCCCTTCGCCTTCGTCGCGAGCGTGGTCGAAATCGACGTCGCCAAGTCGGCTGACACGCACGTCGGTCACTTCGATCACTGCGACCCGGCGGCCGGCGGAGTCGATCACCGCCGCTCGGGTGCCCACCACCGGCAGCGGCTCGCCGTCGATCTCGTAGTCCTGGAGCAGACCGGTGGTGGTGGTCTTCGTCCCGTCGAGTACGGCGGCGACCAGCTTGTCGCGCAGCGGGCCAGGGAAGGCGAACTCGAACGCGGGCAGATCAGCGATCACCCGGACGAGGGTAGTGCGGTGTCCACAGACGTTCACCGGGTTTTCCGGCGGGCACCAAACAACCACCCCTGGCAGGGCTCCGCGTCGGCGTCGAGCTCAGACGAGCAGCCCGCCCGTCGCACGGATGTTCTGACCGGTGATCCACCGGGCGTCGGACCCGGCGAGGAAGGCGACCACGGCCGCGATGTCGTCGGGCTGGCCGAGCCGTTGCAACGCGGTGAGGGCGGCGGTCTGGGCCAGCGCCTCCGAAGGGTTGGCGGCGCGCAGCAGGTCGGTGTCGGTCGCGCCGGGCGAGATCGTGTTGACGGTGATGCCACGGGCGCCGAACTCTCGGGCGGCGACCGCTGTGAACTGTTCGAGCGCGGCTTTGCTGGCGCAGTAGAGGGAGTGGCCGGGCGCCGGCACCACCGTGTTGAGGGTGGAGATGTTGATGATGCGGCCCTGGTCGCGCAGCACCGGCGCCGCTTCGCGCATGGCCAGCACGGGGAACTTGGTGTTGACCGTCAACACTCGGTCGAACTCGTCCTCGGTGATGTCCGCGATCAGCGCTCGGGGGTTGACAGCGGCGTTGTTGACGAGGATGTCCAAGCCGTCGCGAACCGGCTGGAACATCGCCGGGATGGTGGTGAGGTCCTCCTGGTCGGCGCGGACGGCGATCGTGCCGGCGAGTTGGCTGACGAGGTCGTCGGCTGCCGCCTTGTTCTCCTTGTACGTGAACACGACCGTCGCGCCTTCGCGGGCGAGTCGATGCACGATCGCCCGGCCGATTCCCCGCGAACCGCCGGTGACGAGTGCGGTCTTGCCGGTGAGCCTCATGCCGGGGACGCTAGCCGGGGGAGAGCTCGCGGTATTGAAAGAATGCGCACAGCTCGGTCGGGGTCAGGCCGGACATGGCGCGTACCTCACGGTTGAAGTGCGGCTGGTCGGCGTAGCCGCAGTCGACCGCCGTCCGTGGCAGGCCGGCGGACCGGGTGAGCATGCGCAGGGCGCGCTGAAACCGAGCGATCCTGGCGACAGTTCCGGGGGACAGGCCGATCTGTCGCTGGAACCGGAGCTCGAGGGTGCGCCGGCTGACGCCGAGCTCGTCGGCCAACGCGCTGATCCGGAGCCGATCCGCCGATTGCTGGAGTCGCCGCCAGGCACGCATCGTCAGCCCGTCCGGCCCGGTCTCCGCGGCAAGCCGAGCGGTCAGGAAGTCGTCCAGCAACGCGAACCACGCCGGCCGGTCCGGTGCCTCCCCGAGTCGCTCGGCCAACTCCGCCTCGCGGTGGCCGAGGATGTCCGCCAGCCGGAAGGTGCCGCCGGCCACCTCCCGCATCGGCACGCCGAGGAGTGCGGTCACTCCGGCCGGCGTCAGGCCGATCGAGACGCCGTCCCCCCACGCGGTCTGCTCGTAGACGACGGGGTCACTTCGGGGCCCGGTGACCACCCTGCTCGGCCCGGCGAAGTCGACGATCATCGTGGCGAGGTTCATCGGCAGGACCCGGTGCCGTACGGCTGCCCCCGAACCTGAACGGAAGCCCGCGTAACCCACGACATACGGCCGCAGTCGCGGATGCGGGAGGCTGGCGATCGTCTCGCACGGCTCAGGAGGGACCCGCACCGGTATGGAGTGCACGTGGCTCACAGCCGCCATCATCCACGCGTCTGGGGACTGGTTCGAGTCGCAGTGGCGCGTCGCTGACCCGCCCACACATCGATTTGCCGGGCATCCGCTTCGGTTGACAGCGTCTCCTGGGTGCCTGCGCGGCGCACGGCTCGGCCGTGGCGCCACCGTGTCGGTCGTTCGGCGGGTCGGGCATCGGATTCCGGGCGCGCCGGCGATCGTGACCGGCGGTCACACCCCGGCGCCGCCGTCCTCGCGCCTGTTCTCGTGCGGCCCCGCCGGCGCGGACGGCCGGTTGCGCGGTTACCCTGCGGCGGTGGTGGTCGGTGAGGACGGGGAGCGGTTGGCGGCGTCGCTGGCTGACCGGCTCGACGCGGTCTCTTTCACCGACCTGACGACGGACCAGGTCACCGCCCGGCTGATCGATGCGGTGGTCGACTGGGCGGAACAGCGGGGCTGGCGGGTCTACCGGCGGGCGTTCAGCGTGCTGCCGCTGCCGCCGCCGATGTCCGCACAGCAGTCGGTGCTCGACGTGGCCTGTGCCCGCCCGGACGGCCCGCCGGTCGTCGTCGAGGTCGATCACGGTACGCGCCGCCGCACGTGGGAGAAGCTGCTCGCCGAAGCTGACGCGGGGCGGGTCCCGCTGTGGGTGCGCTGGGGTGCCGGCCGGTTCACGGCACCGCCTCCGCCGATCCGGATGGTGACCTGCGAGGTGAGCCGGCGACCGGACCCGACTGGCCGGGGCAGGGTGCACAGCCGCTCGCTGCGAGCGGACAAGCTGCCGCCGGCGCACTCCGCCGTGCGGGTGGGAGCGGTCGCCGCCGTCGAACTGCCGTTGCCGTCGCCGGAGTCACCCGACGTCGAGGACTGAGAGGGGGCAGGGCACCGGGGGCCGCTTTGGCGTGTGTTCCCCACGGCGCCGCTGCCTCGCGGGCAGCAGCGCGTGAAGACGTACAACCGCCGGCTCAGGCGAAGTCGCGGTGCTTCAGCTTTGCCCTCCGGCCGTCCGGATGGTGCCAGACGATGCCCTCGTACTGAGGGTGCGCCAGCAGCCAGTTACGCAGGCCGACCAGGTCGCGCGGCACGTCCAGCCTATCCGCGTCGCCGTGCGGTACGAGTTCGTGACCCCGTACGCCCTCGGGGTTCCCGTTGATCTTCGGGCCGATCAGCTCGTAGGTGCCGGCGCGGCGCCGCTCGGGCGCGGCGGCGAGAGCCTCGGCGTGGTACCGCGCGTACGGCGACTGCGCGATCGGCTCCCACCCCACCGTCTTGCCCGTGACCTCGTCCGTCATCACCGGCCGGTAGCCGGGCGGTCGCGTCCGGCCGGGCCGCACCTCGCGCCGTGCCCACCAGGTGCCGTCCTCGTCGAGCATGACGCAGGTGCCGTCGTACTTGCGCGTCGGCGTTCCCTCGCCGTCGAGGACCCACTGGCAGGCAGGGTCTGCCTCGGGCAGGACGCGCTTGCGGTCGTCCGGGTCGCGGCGGAACAGCGTGGGGATCTTGTTCACGCCCGCATGGTCTCACCAGTGCAAAACGGATATCACCTCGCGTTGCCGGCAGGACTGGCGCGGTGCAGGGCGCGACCGTCAACACCGTGCTCCACCGTCTCCGGCGCCTGCACCAGCGGTCCCGGCTGCCCGCGCCGCCCCGGATCGTGGTGATGATCCACTGTGGGACCATGGCGGCTCATGCGCGATATCGGCGCCGGAGCATTTGGGGGACTGTGTGCGTGGACCAGCGCGACGACTGACCATTTCGATCATCGCCGCCACTGTTGCGGCGGTGGGGCTCGCTTCGCCCGCTCAGGCCGCGACGAATCCGTTCACCGCGGCGCAGGCGTGCAACAACGACTTCGGTGGCTCGTGGGCGTACGCCGGTGACGGCCACCGGTCGATCTACGCGCCGGATGGCACCAAGGTGGGCGACGTCTACCTGATGTACAACAGCGCCACCGCGTACAACTGTGTCGCCACCCTCAAGCGGGTGGCTGTCGGCTCGACGACCGGGGTTTCCGCCGGGATCCGGGTGGAGGGTGGTTCCTGGGTCTACGACTCCGGAAACTTCAAGTACTACGCCGCGATCCAACGCTCTGCCCGTGACAAGTGCGTGATGTACAGCGGCGAGGTCCTGTACGGCACCAGTTGGCAGGGCGCCGGCCGGTACAGCTGGGGCAACTGCGGCTGAGCTGCTCTCAGCCCGGATCCACCGGTGGACCCTGACCGGCCCGGCCGCGTGACCCGTATGCCAGGGGCCGCTCGGCAGGCCAGCGAGAAACCGGTCCCACCGCCGGAGACCACCCGGCGGTGGGACCGCTCGGGTGCCCGGGGATCAGTGGTGCCCCGGGCCGCCGAGGCGAATCCCCGGGGGCTCACCGGAGGTATTGACAGATCACTTTGGGCGCGCTGAGGATTGGCGCAGTCCACCGACCGTCACCGGAGCAGCCTCCCGTCTCTCAGCCTGACGACGTTTCCGCAGCTCGGCGATGCGGCCAGCGTCGGTCCGCCGCAACCGGACAGCACCACCACCTTCCTTCCACCGTGTCGTGGCGCCGCAGGCGTGGCGCGCGACCGACGGGGCGGAGCCGCGTACCCCGGGCGGGCCCCTCGGCCATCTCGTTCGGTCACCCGTGCCGACGAACAGAAGGGTCGACAGATGCGTGATCCCCTAGGTCCCCGGTGGCGACGCCGCCTTCCCCTTCCCGCCGTGTTGGCCGGGGCCGTGGCCGTGGTGCTGCTGGTCAGCCCGGCCTCGGCCACCGCACCGTCCGCCGCCCCCGCCGTCGACCTGGTCCGGGTCGGCGACGAGGAGGCGAACGTCGTCGAGGTGCTGCTCGCCGGCACCGCACAGCTGGACGCCCTCGTCGCCACCGGCGTCGACCTCGACCACCACGTCGCCCACACCGAGAACGGCGTCGTCGCGCACGCGGTCGTCACGGCCGGCGAGGCGGCGGCGCTGACCGAGGCCGGCTTCACGCTCGGCAAGGTGCTGCACCGGCCCGCCGACGCCCGGGAGCGGGTGGCGGAACGCGAGGCGACCATCGCCGGCCACGTGGCCGAGAACCGGCAGTTCGCCGCCGCCGCGGCCGACCCGACCGCCCCGGACGTCTCCGACGTCAAGATCATCCGGGCGGACTGGTACACCTCCGGCACCAGCCAGATCCTCTCCGTCGAGGCGAAGTGGGCGCAGGGTCAGACGGCCGCGACCCCCCTCACCGTCGAGCGGGACAGCGGCCCCGGCACCGAGTTCGGCTCCGGCGGGACGCAGACCATCTCCCGGTTCGTCGACGCCGGCGTCTACCTGTACCACCGGGGCGCCGCCACGGTGACCAGCCGCCCCGACCGTATCCGGATCACCAGCCCGACCGGTGACGTGGCCGTCGCGCAGGTGCGGGAGTGGCTGCCGACCCCGGGCACCGGCCCCGAGGGCCCGGGATACCAGAAGGACTTCGTCACCAGCTACCTGACGCCCACCGAGCTGTACGCGCGGATCCACCAGCTGGCCGCCGAGTTCCCGCAGCTCGCCGAGGTTGTGGAGCTGCCCTACAAGACCAACGGCTACCGGCGGCACGCGCAGGCGGTGCTCGGTACCGCCACCGCCAGCCGCGTCGCGGTGGACTCCCTCGCCTGGGGCCACGAGGGCGGCAACGCCATCTCCGTGGAGCTCGCCGACCCGGGCGCGGCGAACACGCCGCTGTCGGTGACCGTCACCGGCTCCGCGGTACGGGTCACCCTGGGCACCGACGGCGCGGGCGTGGTGACCAGCACCGCCGCCCAGGTCGTCGCGGCGCTCAACGCCGGCGCCGGGGCGCTGCTGCGGGCGTACACCTATCGGGGCAGCCCGGGCACCGGCGTGGTCGCGCCGGCGCCGCGGACCCCGCTCAGCGACGGCCTCAGCGCGCCCGCCAGCGTCTCCCGCGACCCGCACCCGGTGTACGCGATCCGGATCGGCAAGCACCGCGACGGCTCGAAGCTCGGCGTGCTCGCCTACGCCCAGGAGCACGCTCGCGAGTGGGTGCCGCCGCTGGTCACCGTCGAGACGGCCGAACGGCTGCTGCGCAACTACGCCCACGACGGCCAGACCAAGCAGCTGCTGGACAACCTCGACATCTGGATCGCCCCGTCGGTCAACCCCGACGGCGGGCACTACTCGTTCTACGACTTCAACTCCCAACGCAAGAACATGACCAACCACTGCCCGTCGACCGGGGCCGCCGACTTCCTGGCCCGCAACTCGTGGGGCGTGGACAACAACCGCAACTACACCGAGTACAGCCTCTTCGACGGCTACTCCGGCGCGTCGTCGAGCTGCACCAGCGGCACCTACGCCGGCCCGAGCGAGCTGTCCGAGCCGGAGAACCGCAACGTCGACTGGCTGGCCGCCCGCCCGAACATCAGGTTCTCGATGAACCTGCACTCGTCGGGCAACTACTTCATGTGGTCGCCGGGGGCGTACGCGCTGCCCGACCGGGTCTCCGCGCCGCGGCCGACCCTGGCCGAGGAGTCGGCGTTCTGGGGCGCGTCGTCGCGGATCCTGGCCGCCATCAAGCGGCACCGCAACATGGCGGTCACCCCGGCGCGCACCGGCCCGATCTCCGACGTGCTCTACTCGGCGGCCGGCAACTCCGGGGACATGCTCTGGTACAAGTACGGCATCTACGCCTGGAACTTCGAGGTCGGCACCTCGTTCCAGCCGGAGTGGGACGAGGCGCACGACGAGACCATGGAGTTCGCCAACGGCCTCGTCGAGCTGATGCGGGTGGCCCGTGACTTCGCCAAGGACAACAGCCGGCCGCGCAGCACGCTGGCGGTCGCGCCGAGTTCGACGCCGGGCATGGTGACCGTGACGTTCTCCACGAGCGAGCCGGCGGCCGTCTTCTACACCCTCGACGGGGCCGCCCCGACGTACGCGTCGACCCTCTACGGCTCTGCCGGCGTCCGCGAGGGCGGGGAGACGCTGACCGTCCCGGCGGGCACCACGGTCCACTGGTTCTCGGTGGACTCGGCGGGCAACGTCGAGAACAACTACCACCCGGACGGCAACGGCAGGAACTACCGCCAGGGCACCGCCGTGCTGCCGGCCGGCTGACGGCCCTCCGACCGGTACCGATGCTCCCGCCGCGCCCTTGCCGTGGAGCCGGAACGGCGCGGACCGCCTCGGTGGTCCGCGCCGTTTCCGTACTGCCGGCTGTCGGCTGCCGGCTGCCGGTCAGGCGATCGGCAGGTTGTGGAAGGTGAGCAGGCCGCTGCCCGTCGCGTTGACGATCCACGGGCCGGCGCGCAGGTGGCTCAGGTAACTCACCCCGGTCGCCCCGTCGGCCGGCGCGGAGAGCGTCAGCACCAGCCGACCGCCCGCCCGGTATTCGACGTCGGTGACCGTCGCCGTGCTGCCGTTGATCCGGAAGTCGGCGGCGACACCGGGGTCGACGACCAGCGGGTCGTCGCTGCGCAGCTGCACCGTCACCTCCGTTCGTGCCGGGTTGGAGAACGTCGCGCTACGCGGGTTGGGTGGTGCCACACCTTCGCTGGGGCCGTGGTAGAGGTCGCGGGCCACCACGGCGAACGTGTGGTCGCCCATCTCCCGGTAGCCCTGTTCCCAGGCGTAGTGGCACCCGTCGTGGCCGGACAGGCCGTTCGTGGACAGCAGGGTGACGCCGAGCGTGTCACCCATCTGCCGCTGCGCCTCCCGCAGCGCTCCCGTGGTGCTGTTGCCGCAGGGGGACGTGCGGACCTGGTAGACGAAGTACCGGGCGCCGTCGCCGGCGCGGGTGCCGATCTCGCTGCGCCAGTCGGTGAGCAGCGCGGTGAACCCGGAGACGTGGACGGCGGCGTTGTCGTTGTCGGACTCGCCCTGATACCAGAGCAGACCGCGCACGTCGGCCTGGACTCCGGCGGCGACCAGTCGTTGCCGCAGCCGTCCGTAGTTGGTGCTGATGGCGTCGGGGTCGGCGTCGTCGCGTTGGAAGAACGAGATGGGTCGGCCGCCGTGGCCACCGTTGACGAGGGCGACCGGGACACCGTAGGTGTCGACGATCCGGCGGGCCATACGAATGCCCCACTGGCCGACGGAACCGGGCTGGTTGGTGACCTCGCTGGCGGCGTAGTTCCAGCTGCGTTCCGCCGCGGACAGCACCGGATCCGCGGTGGGTGAGCCGTAGCTGCGGATGAACGGCGACTCCTCGCCGGCGGACGAACCCCGGTACACGGCGGAGACGGCGTTGGACTGGCCCTGGATGACGTAGACGTCCCCGGCCAGGACGCCCTCCCACAGGCCGGCCCGGCGGGTGACGCCGGCACCGAGCGCGCGTAGCTCGAACCGGTACTCGCGTAGCGCGGCGTCGATGCGGGGGCTGAAGGAGAAGTCGCGCCGGTCGGTGACCGCCGTGGTGTAGGTCCACTCGTCCTCGCCGCTTGTCACCGTCAGCTGTACCGCCTTGACCCGCGGATCGGTGACCGTCCCGGACACGGGCACCGTTGCCGCGTTCGAGGCGTCCCGTGGATACAGCTGGCGGTCCTGCGGGTGCCGGTCGAGGGCGAGCACGGCTGGCCGGGCGTACACGGTGAGCCGGCGCTGCGTGAAGGTGCCCGCGTTCCCCGCGAAGGTCCAGTCCGGGTGCCCGCTGGGCGCGGGGCCGATGCCGAGCGAGAGCGGCGCCCCGGAGGAGGTGAAGGTGTTGACCGCGAGCACCGTGCGGGGCGTCACGGACGACGGGCGGGTGGCGCCGACCTGGTGCACCTGGAAGGACCCGTACCCGCCGGACGGGTTGACGGTGTCGTCGGCGTCGTAGACGCTCGGCGAGGCACCGGCGATCTGGCGGGACCCTCCGCTGCTGTAGGTGTGGGGCCACATCTCCACGTGACCGGCCAGGTCGGTGCCGGTGGTGACGCCCGGGACGTTCGAGGCGACCTCCAGGTCGCTGACCCGCTGTCGGATGATCTCCCCGGCGCGGGTCGGCAGGCCGAGCCGGCCGGCGTCGGTGGTGAACGGCGCCATCGCCGTCCACACCCACTGCGGGCCCGCCGGAGTAGCCAGTTCCAGGCAGTATCCGACCCGGTCGAAGCCGGCGGCCACCTCGGCGGTGCGGTCGAAGGCGTACGGCGGCGTCTGGTTCAACCAGCTGGCCCGTTCGGGCAGGTCCAGCGCGAGGACGGGAGTGAAGTCGGCCATGCCGTCGACGTTGGCGGCGCACGAGGTGCCGTCGACCGGCCTGGAGCTGACAGGATCGGGTGCGGCGCCGGCGGCAGGCGGCTGCCCGAGCACCACTGCGACGGTGGACAGGAGGAGGCCTACTGCGGCGATGGCGGCACGGCGCGTGTCGCGTCTACGCCAGGAACGGGGTGGACGGGGCATGACTCGGACCTCCAGCAGGTCGGGTAGGTCGGGTCCGCCGGATCGGCGTGGGTCATGCCTAGCGATCAATATTCATCGACCGCAATGCGCATGCGATGAGCGGTGGGATCGCCGCGGCGGAAGCGCATGTCACGGCGATGAACGGGTGACCGGTTGCCGGGTGTCGCCGCCTCGCCTCGGCCAGATGCGAGACGACGACGGCGGTCACCGGCGACATCGGGGACCACCGTCACGACGACTGCTTGCTCCGCCGCCATCGATCAGTCCGGCAGCAGCGGCATCTCCAGGCCCGGCTCGCGGCCCAGCAGCGCCGCCCGGGTGAGCGCCGCCGACCCGAACCGGTCGCGCACCGCGTCCACCGCCGCGTCCAGGTCCGCCCCCGGGTCGCGGTCGAACGGCAGCGGCGGCTGCACGGGGGAGTCGTCCAGGTTGCCCACCGACACGCCGATCAGCGTCACGCCGCGCCGCTCGATCTCCGGCAGCGCCACCCGCAGCAGCGCCCGCGCCGCGCCGAGCAGCGGCGTCGTGTCGGCGGTCGCCTTGGCCACCGTGTGCGAGCGGGTCGCGCGGGTGTAGTCGCCGAACCGCAGTCGCAGCGTCACCGTCCGCCCCGCCCGCGCCGCCGCCCGCATCCGCCGGGTCACCCGGTCGACCAGGCCGGCGAGAATCGCCTCCAACTCGGCGGGGGAGTGTGGGACGGGACCCAGGGCGTGCTGCGCGCCCATCGACCCACGCCGGCGGCCGACCTGCACCGGCCGGGGGTCGCGGTTGTGCGCCAGGGCGTGCAGGTGCCGGCCGGCCCCCGCGCCGAGCAGCGAGACCAGCGTCGCCTCGCCGAGCCGGGCGACCTGCCCGACGGTGCGGATGCCCCGCTCGCGCAGCTTTCCCGCGGTCACCGGGCCGACACCCCACAGGCGCTCCACCGGCAGTGGGTGCAGGAAGGCCAGTTCCTCGTCCGGCGGCACGACCAGCAGGCCGTCGGGCTTCGCGACGCCGCTGGCCACCTTGGCGAGGAATTTCGTCCGGGCCACGCCGACGGTGATCGGCAGGCCGACCCGCGCGCGCACCTCCCGACGCAGCCGGGCGGCGATGTCGGCGGGCGGCCCGACCAGCCTCCGCAGGCCGCCGACGTCGAGGAACGCCTCGTCGATGGAGAGGCCCTCGACGACCGGGGTGGTCTGCCGGAAGATCTCGAACACGGCGCGGCTGGCCGCCGTGTAGGCCGCCATCCTCGGCGGCACGACGACGGCCTCCGGGCAGAGCCGGCGGGCCTGCCGGCCGCCCATCGCGCTGCGTACGCCCCGGGCCTTCGCCTCGTAGCTGCACGCCAGGACCACGCCGCCGCCGACGATCACCGGCCGGCCCCGCAGGCGCGGGTCGTCGCGCTGCTCGACCGACGCGTAGAACGCGTCCAGGTCGGCGTGCAGGATGCGGGCCTCGCGCGACACGAACACATGTTCGCACGGAACGGGTCGACATCGGCGCTGACCTGCCCGGACAGCGCCGGGCGGCCACCGCCACGACGGCGAGGCCGAGCGGCATGCGCGGTCTGGACGGCCAGGGCGTTGGCCGTCACGATGATGGCGATGCCGAGCCACTCGTGTGGTTCCAGGACCTGGCCGAGGAGGACGAGGCCGGCGAGCGCGGCCAGTACCGGGTGGATGCTCATGAACACGCCGAAGAAGCGGGCCGGCACGGTACGCAGCGCGACCAGGTCGGCGGCGTAGGGCACCACCGAGCTGAGGATGCCCGCACCGACGGCGTAGAGGATCGCGGTGCCGGCCAGTCGTCCCTGCGCGAGCAGGATGGCCGCGACCGGCAGGTAGAGCAGCGCGGACACCAGGGTCGCCGCTGCCGGTGCCTGCAACCCCGGCAGGCGGGCCCCGACGAGCCGGTTGAGCAGGATGTACGCCGCCCAGCACGCCGCCGCGAGCAGGCCGAGCCCCACTCCGAGGTGGTCGCTGGCCGGGCCCGGTAGGACCAGGACGTACACGCCGACGCAGGCGCCCGCCGCGCAGAGCAGGTCGAGCCGGGTTCGGGAACCGGCCAGGGCGACGGCGAGCGGGCCGAGGAACTCCAGGGTGACGGCCAGGCCGAGCCCGATCCGGTCGATCGCGGTGTAGAGGCTGAGGTTCATCGTGGCGAAGACCAGCCCGAGCAGCAGGGTCGGCCACCATTGGGCCCAGGTGAAGCGACGCAGGTTCGGGCGTACGGTCGGCAGTAGCACCGACGCCGCGACGAACTGCCGCACGGCGGCGACCCCGGCGGGCCCGAGGGTGGCGAACGCGTGCGCTCCCACGGCCGCCCCGACCTGGCTGCTCGCCGCGCTTGCGGTCATCGTGACGATCCCGCGCAGCAGCGGCCCACGGCCGTCGCCGGTCGGTTGGCGGGGGGCCTGAGCAGCAACTTCACCTGCCGTCTTCACGGTCATGACGGCAGTGTCGACCCGCGCCGACCGATACCAGAAATGCACCAGCCGCCGGAGTTATACGCTCGGCGTATGGATGTGCAGCTGCGTCAGCTCCGCACGCTCGTCGCGGTGGTCGACGCCGGAACCTTCACCGACGCGGCGGCCGTCCTGGGGGTCTCCCAAGCGGCGGTCTCGCGTTCCGTCAGCGCCCTGGAGGCGGCGCTCGGCGCTCGCCTGCTCCAGCGAACGACCCGGCACGTCTCGCTCACCGGCACCGGCACCCGCGTCGTCGCCGCCGCGCGCCGGGTGCTCGACGAGGTCGCCCACCTGCGACGGATCGTCGAGGAATCCCGCACCGAGCTGCGCGTCGGCTACGCCTGGGCGGCGCTGGGCAAACACACCAGACGACTGCAGAAGACCTGGGCCGCCGCCCACCCCCAGGTGCCGCTGGTGTTCGTCCAGTCCAACACCCCGACCGCCGGGCTCAGCGAGGGCACCGCCGACGTCGCCGTGATCCGCCGGCACCTGGCCGATCCCCGCTTCGACACCGCACTGCTCGGCGTGGAGACCCGCTACGCCGCCGTGGCCACCGACAACCCGCTGGCCCGGCGACGATCGGTACGCACCGCCGACCTGGCCAGATACCCCGTCGCCATCGACAGCCGAACCGGCACCACCACACCCGCCCTGTTCCAGCCGGGCGCCGAACCCGCGACCATCCGCACCACCCACGGCGTCGACGAGTGGCTCACCCTCATCGCCGCCGGCCAGGCGGTCGGCATCACCTCCGAGGCCACCGCCAACCAGAACCCCCGGCCCGGGGTGGCGTACCGCGCCGTCCGCGACGCCCAGCCGATACCGGTCTGGTTGGCCTGGTGGAAGGACGACCCACCCGCCCACCTCACCGAACTCGTCAACCTGGCCTGCGAAACCTACCGGGCGGTTCCACCCCGGCAGGACCGCCCCGCGTAGTGGAGGGCGCCGCCCACGACGAACGTCCCGAGCCCGCGCCCGCCAATCCCACCACCGGCGAAGACTCGACCACCACGCCAGCCGACAGGGCGAGTGACGTGGAGGCGTGCGGAGCTGTCAGGCGACGCGCGGGGCAGCGACGATCGGGAGCAGGCCGCGGGAGGCGGGCCGATCGATCTCGCCGGTCTGCTCCACGGCCGAGGCGGCACGGGGGCGGGCCGGTGCGGCGCCCTGCGCGGGCCCGTCCGGGGCGGGGGCGGTGATGTCGGTGAGCAGCGACAGCAGCCTCGGCAGGTCGGCGGCGGCCAGCCGGAAGGACCCCCGGCACACCGTGCCCGACCACAGGGACAGCACCACGGCGCCCCGCTCGGGATGCCAGCTCACCCGCATCGTCCGGTCGCTGCCGCGCAGGTCGGTGAACAGGTCACCGAAGCTCGGCATCGGTAACACCTCTCCCATCCGCCAATCATGCCCGACGATCGACAGGAGGCAAAGGCCGTCGGGGCCGCCTACAAGTCGTCGAAGGGGCGGGCGTAGGTGAACTCGCCCCGGATCGACGGCCGCCAGGCGCTCATCGGACGCGCCATGAAGTATTGCGGCCCCCACGGCTGCGGCGGGGTGACGCCGAGGTCGACGGCCGGGCCGAACCCGAAGCGGGGGTAGTAGTCGGGGTGGCCGAGGAGCACCACCAGCGGCTCGTCGAGCGCGTCGGCCGCGCCGAGCACCGCGTGCATCAGCGCGGAGCCGACCCCGCGCCGCTGCCAGGCCGGCAGCACGCCGAGCGGCCCCAGCCCCAGCGCGACCGGCTCGCCGGCCACCCGGCCCCGGGTGCACACCACGTGCCCCACGACCTGCCCGTCGTCGTCGGCCGCGACGAGGGAGAAGGCGGGCAGCCACCCGGCGTCCGCCCGCAGCGCGTCCACCAGCCCGGCCTCCACCGGTACGGCGTCCGGCTTGTCGGGATCGGCGAAGGCGGCCAGGTGCACCGCCCGGACGGCGTCGATGTCGGCGGGGGTCTCGCGTCTGATCAGCACCGTGCCACGATAGGCCGGGCGGGCCTCCCGGCGCCCCCGATTATCGGCGCCGACCGTTCAGTCCGCGCGCCGCCAGCGGGTGTGGCGCACGACCTGCGCCAGCGCCACCAGCGGCAGCACCCCGACGGGGTACCAGGCGAGATCGACCGGGTCGAACTGGACGCCGAGCACGAGCCGGGCCACCAGGCTGCGCGCCGACAGCGCCGCCGGGATGCCGGTCAGCTGCGACACCTCGACCGCCCAGCAGAAGGCGATCGCCACCGCGCCCGCCGGCAGCGGCGCCGTGCCCGGCCGGACGAACAGCACCCCGGCCCAGACCATGGACCCGTACAGGGCGGTGCCGGAGTGCTGTTCGAGGCCGCCGCCGGCGGTCGCGCGGATGACGAGGGCGACCGCGAGGAACACGGCCGCCGCCGCGAGCATCAGGATCCGGCACCGCCGAGGAGTGATCGACATTCCGGCGATGCTAGGCCGTGTCTCACCGGAGACATCGTGGCCACCCGCAGGGGCGACGAGGCGGCTCGACCTGGCCCTCGGCAGAAGGAATCGCCGGGCGGAGTCGAGCCGAGCTGGCCGATCACGCCCCTGGGCCGTTCGCGGGGTGGCTGGGCGCACGCGACCGGAGCGTTGCCGCAGCCTGGCAGTGTGGGGGGCACAAAGGGGGCACAAGACACTGTCAGACGTCGTCAGCCAGCCGTCAACGATGGCAGCCCGAGACGCCCGTGAGCAGGTGTCGCCGACCGTCCCCGCTGGTGGCGGGACAGCGGCTCTACGTTCCACTTCAACGTCTGATTCCGGCCGGTCGTTTCTGACCACAAGGTGCATTAGCCTGGCCCGGTGCCAAGCGGCGACGAGGACGACGAGCTGCTGCTCGGCGCACTGGAGTGTTACGAGCGCGCGGTGCGCCGGGTGGCGCAGGACTTCGCCCGGCGGGGTGCCGTCATCGAGCCGATGGGCGTGTACCTGGACGCCGTCGACGCCTTACACGTGCGCTTCGGCAGGCGGGGGCAGGCGCAGGAGGGCATCCTGGGCAGCCTGCCTCCAACCCGCGACCTGGAGTTGGCGGTCGTCGAGATGGCCGACCTGCTGCAGGAAAAGGAGTTCGATGAGGGCGACACCACCTGGCCGGGATGTCTGCCCGGCCACTCTCATCCTCCTACTGCGGCCCTCGTCTGCGGCGTTGCCTGCTGGCAGTGTCGGCGCAGCCACGCATCCGTCTTCCCGATCGGATAGCCAATCGGCACTACGGCAACCGATCAGTCACGACGCCCGCGGTTGTGGATGATCGGGTGGCCGATGCGGTGCCGGACAGCCATGGGTGACCATCTGAGTGACGATCGAGGAGCACGAGGCCGGACGCCGACGGACTACAGGGGACGGGAAAGTGGCACTCAAGAGCGTCCAACGGTGGCGCTCATCCGCGTTCACACCGAAGAGGTCACTGGCGATCCCGGTATCGCCCCACCAGCGGGATATTCGTATGACTCCGAAACCCCGAAACCAGCTCCATCCAAATAGGTCAGCCTCATGATCAAGACAACTTGATCATGAGGCTGATGCCCTTATGCATAGATTTCCAGGTCTCCCCGACAAGCAGCCGCCGTAGGGGAGGGGTTCGGTTCACTGACCTGGGTGAACATCACCGAGGTGCCACCGCCGTGGACAACGTCGATCGGGGACGTAGTCGGCTGAGGACGCGCTGTTCCCGTGGGCGAGGTCCCGCGGCATTGCCATATTCAGCCTCCGGGTGACGGCCGCTGGCGTTGGCTGACGAGCCCGTCCCGGTCTCGACGTGTCCGTCCAGTTGGTGGTCATGGCGTGCCGGCGGGGCAGTACTGCGCCTCCTTGCCGATCGCCCGGTACACGCAGTCCGCGTACTCCGAGAGGATCAGCATGGCCTCCCTGTTACGGGTGGTCTGCGGGGCGATCTGCTCGTCGGGCGGGTAGAAGTCACCACCGGTGCAGCACCAGATGGGGTAGAGCTCGAAGGTGTAGGAGAAGATGCCCTGGTCGTAGAACATCCAGTCGTTGAGAATGCCGTCGGCGATGTACAGGTCGCTGGCCTGTTTGGCGGTGTAGCCGTTGGTCGCGGCCATCTGGTTGCCGATGGTCTTGAACACGTTGTTCTGGTCCACCGACATGTCGGTGCCGGTGTCCGCCTTCTTGTACCCGTACGGCCACAGGATCAGTTCCGAGTACGAGTGGAGATCGACGTTGACCTTGATCTGCTGTACCCCGCCGACGCGGCGGCTCAGCACGAAGTCCCGCAGGTGCTGGGTTTCCGGCGCCGAGAACGGCGCCGCCCCACGGTAGGTCTCGGACGAGGTGGTGCTGCTGGAGCCGTTGCAGCAGCCCCACTGGTAGCCCCAGTTGCGGTTGAGGTCGGTGCCGATGTTCTTCCTCGACGACCCATTGGGCTGTCGGTTCTTGCGCCACATCTGGTACGTGCCGGACGCGACATCGTATTCGGCACCGTCCGGGTTGATCATCGGGATGATCCAGAACTCGCGGCTGTTCACAAGGCCGGTGATCCGCGAGTCGCTGCCGTACGAGTCGGTGAACAGATTCGCCAGGTAGAGCGCCTGCTCCACGGTGAGGTGCTCCCGGGCGTGCTGGTTCGCGTTGAACAGCACCTCCGGCTCGTTCTCGTCCGTGCCGACGTTGTCGGAGATCTTCAGGCCGTAGATCGCCCGGCCCTCGTACGAGTTGCCGATGGTGAACTTCGAGGCGATCGCCGGGTGGTCCGCCACGATCTTGTTGATCTCAGCGTTGGTCTCGGCGTAGTTGTGGTACAGCGAGTCGCCCGACGGGAAGTCGAACGCGTTGACCCCGTCCGGCGCGACCCGCGCCGGGGCGGTCAGCCGGGTCGCCGTGAAGCCGAGCTTGGTGATCTGCTTGACCTCGGCCAGGGTCGCGGTGATGTAGACCCTGCCGTGCTCGATCGAGTCGATCGCGGCACCGGTCCGGGCCACCGCGTCGGCGTCGTTGAAGGTCCGGGGGCCGGACACGACGTACTGCGCCGAGTCGGAGCTGGACGGCTCCAGCAGCGGCGCGCTCGACGCCGGGCCGGCTAGGACGGCGGCCGCACCGACGGCGAGCACGGTGATGAGGGTTGCGACATACCGTCGCATGAGAGCCTCCTTGAGGGGGGAAGGTGTGGGCACAGCTCACGTGGAGTTGAGCGGTGCGGGTGCCGGGCCGAACGCGTAACTGGTGGGCGACATGTGACGGCGTCCACGCTTTGCCGGCCGCGGGGAAGGTCTCCGGTCGCGGTGGTCGGGAACCGTGGATCCGTTGCGTTGGCTGCCTGTGGTTTGGGTCGTGTTGCGGGTGGCGCGGTGCTGGTGGGCGGGGTGCTTTGGCAGCATCGCCTCGCCCACCAGCGCTGTGCGGCTTACCGGTGGTTATTCACCTCGGTCAGGTGCCGAGGTTGAGGGTCCAGCTGTCGATGTAGCCGGTGGTGCCTTGAGCCGCGGCGTCACGCGCGGTCAGCTTCCAGGTGCCGTTCGCGGTCTGGCCCGCCAGATTGACGGTGTAGACCTTGTCGATGTTGACGCCGGATACACCTGAGCGGTTGTGCAGGACGTATGAGGTGCGGTTCGGCGAGACCAGGGTGACGATCAGGTCACTGATGTAACCGTGCTTGATATGCACCTCGACCGTGCTCGACCCCACCGTCCCGGCGCAGCCGGAGACGGTGACCAGGCTCTCCTGGGCCTTCCTGCCGCCGTCGATGATCGCCACGTCGGTCCCGTTGGTTTGCGAGCAGCCGGGTGCCGCGTTCACGGTCAGGGTAAAAGTCGCGTTCTGTGTGTGGTAGGAGCCGGTACCCATGAGGGTGACCGGGTAGGTGCCCGGCGCGGTCGACGCCGAGGTCGTGATGGTCATCGTCGAGCTGCCGCCCGAGGTGACCGTCGCTGGGCTGAAGCTGGCCGTTGCCCCGGCGGGAAGGCCACCGGCTACCGCGAGGGTCACCGGGCCGGCGCTGCCGACCGTCGTGGTGGTGCTGACGGTTGCCGTGAGCGAGCCCCCGATGCCGGTGTTGCCGGAACCCGGGTTGACCGCCATGGAGAAGTCCTGCGAAGGCGGCTGAACGCTGCCGACGTAGAGCAGCCGGTTCGGTGACCCGGGGCCGGGGTCGGGGATCGCGTTGTAGGTGGCGGTGTTGACGACGAGCTTGTCGCGTACCTGTTGTGGGGTGAAACCCGGGTTCGCGGCCAGCACCAGCGCGGCCGCACCAGCCACGTGCGGCGCCGCCATCGACGTCCCGTTGACGGTATTGGTCGCGGTGTTCGAGCCGATCCACGCCGACGTGATCCCGCTGCCCGGCGCGAAAATGTCCACGCAGTACCCGTAGTTGGAGTACGACGCGCGCGTATCGGTGTTCGTAATCGCACCAACCGTGATCGCCGCCGGGACGTTGGCCGGGGAGAATGAGCAGGCGTCGGCGCTGCTGTTGGCGGCGGCGACGGCGAAGACCACGCCGTCGTTGATCGCACGCGCGACCGCGTCGTTCAGCCCCGCGTCGTACGGGCCGGCGAGGCTCATGTTCGCCACGGCGCGGGCACCGGCGGCGTGGTCGGCGGTGACCCAGTCGACGCCGGCGATGACGCCCGCGTAGGTGCCCGACCCGTTGCAGCCGATGACCCGCACCCCGACGAGCGTGACCCCCTTGGCGACGCCGTAAGAGGTGCCGCCGACGGTGCCGGCGACATGTGTGCCGTGACCGTGGCAGTCACTCGCGTCGTTGTCGTTGTCCTGGGTGTCGATGCCGGAGATGGCGCGGCCGCCGAAGTCGGTGTGGCTGAAGTTGATGCCGGTGTCGAGGATGTACGCCTTCACCCCCGACCCGTTGTTGGCGTAGGTGTAGGAGTTGTCGAGCGGCAGGGACCGTTGGTCGATGCGGTCCAGGCCCCACGACGCGGTGGGCGACTGGGTGCCCGCCACCGACACGGTGCGGTCCTGCTCCACGTACGCCACGGCCGGGTTCGCCGCGAGCCGGGCGGCAGCGGTCGCCGACATGTGCGCGGAGAAGCCACGCACCGCGTTGTGGTAGGTCCGCTTGACGGACCCGCCGTACCGGGCGGCGAGGCCCCCGGCGGTGGCGGCAACCGAGTTCGCGCCGACCGAGTCGTTCAGCATGACGATGTACGAACCGGCGACCGCCGCCGGGTCATTGGCGTACAGGATCTCGCCAACCGGCCCGGCCTGGGCGGCTTGAGCAGTGGCGGTGGTCGCGGTCACCACGGCGAGGGCCGCGGTGACCGCCAGTCTGGGCAGTAGACGCGTGAACGTCATTCTCACTCCTCGGGTGGGCGTGCCACACCGCCATGGATCAGGCAGCGGTGTGGCACGGCAAAGGGGGTTGACCAGCCGATCAGGCCCACCCTGCCCGGGGCGGAGACGTTCGGGAGGGGGGCGAGGATTCGCATCGGTCTCCTCTCCGCAAATCAGCAGGGTCGGCCGTACGGCCGATTCGCGGGCGGATCTCGTCCGGTGCTCGAAGGGTCGACCAGGCCATTCACCAGGTCAAGAGCATCGATGCCATCGCGGGACCTTCCCGCGGCACGTTCGGGCTGGTCAGCCTCATGAATACGGTGAATACGGCTCAGCCCGCCGGACCGATGTGCCGTTGATACCAACCGCCGTCACGCTGGCGTTCCTCACCTGTGGACGCGCTTCACCGCGAGAGGCCATCGAAGATCCTCTGCCAGAACAGGGCGCCAGCGTCACCTGCCTGAATAGGGCGGCTGAATACCGTTGAATACCACCCGTCGCCGAAAGCAGTCGAAAAATTCGGGCAGGTCGATAACGTCTCCCCCAATCGGCCATCACGGCGTGGAACCAACCGGCCGTTCACCGCGGGCGCAGTCCCACCACATCCAGGTGCCCAAGGGCGAAGCCTTCGGCCACGCCTACACCGAGATGCTCACCACCCGGAGGAACGCACATCCCTGTACCGGAAAGGAAGAAAATGCAATCAGGCAAACGTGCGCTGGCAGTCGGTGCCGTGCTCACCATCTGCGGTGTCGTCACCGCGTTCACCGCCCCCGCCCACGCCAAACCCGCCCCGGCGCACACTCCGGCGGCAGCACTGGCCAGCAAGGCGGCCTTCCTGCACGCCAGCGCGCACGACAAGTTCGTTCAGCGTTCGGTGACCGAGGCCGCTGGCCTGCGGTTCCTGGCGTACGACCGGACCTATAAGGGCCTCAAGGTCGTGGGCGGCGACTTCGTGCTCGTTGCCGATCGCAACGATCAGCTCATCGATGACTCGGTCGCGCAGGAGGCGAGCATCGGCGAGCTCTCGATCACGCCGAAGCTGAGCAAGCGGGCCGCCGAAGCGGTCGCCAAGAGCCAGCTGACGTCGGTGAGCAAAATCGAAGGCACGCAGCTGGTCGTCGACGTCATCGACGACACCGCCCGCCTTGCGTGGGAGTCCACGGTGACCGGGATCGGCGCCGAGGGCTACAGCAGCCTTACCGTCCAGGTGGACGCGCTGACCGGCGCGGTCCTGCACCGTCAGGAGCATGTCCACTACGGCACCGGCAACTCCGGCTGGAACGGCACCGTCCCGCTGAACACCACGGTTTCCGGCGGCACTTACAGCATGAACACGCCCGGTATCAGGAACATGCCGTGCCAGCAGTCCTACACCGACATCACCTGGACCGGGCCCGACGACGTGTGGGGCAACGGGATCGGCACCGACCTCGAGACCGGCTGCGTCGACGCCCTCTACGGCGCCCAGGGCATGATGCGGATGCTGTCACAGTGGCTCGGCCGCTCCGGCATGGACGGCACCGGCGGCGCCGTCCCGATCCGCGTCGGATTCCAGGGGCGCAACGCGTTCTACCAGCACGGTGTCCAGATCCAGATCGGATACAACACCGCCGGCCAGTGGATCGGCGACATCGACGTCGTCGCCCACGAGCTCGGCCACGGCGTCGACTACACCACCGGCGGCGACATCTCGACCATCGGCACGTCGGAGTTCGTCGCCGACGCCTTCGGCGCGGCCGCCGAGGCCTACCTGCTCGGCGCCACCGACTACCTCGTCGGTGACGTCGACCTGCGGGGCAACGGACTCCCGATCCGCAACATGTACAACCCGTCGCTGGTCAACAACGACCCCAACTGCTACGACGGCAAATTCTATGAGGAGCACAAGCACGCCGGTGTGGGCAACCACTGGTTCTACCTGCTCGCCGAGGGCTCCAACCCGACCAATGGCCAGCCGGTCAGCCCGACCTGCAACGGCAGCACCCTCCCCACCGGCGTCGGCATCCAGAACGCCATCAAGATTCTCTACACCGCGATGCTGATGAAGAACTCGAAGAGCTCGTACCTGACCTACCGCACCGGGACCCTCAAGGCCGCCAAGGCCCTCGACCCGACCTGCGCTTTGTACAACGCGACCAAGGCTGCGTGGAACGCGGTCGCCGTCCCGGCCCAGCGCGACCCCAACTGCTGAACACGCAATGGTGGGGTCGGCTCCGGTGTGGAGCCGCCCCACCAGCATCACCTGCCTGAATATGCCGCCTGAATACCGTTGAATACCGCTGGCGGTCACAAACACTTCAAAACCCGCCGGGATCGATAGTTCTCTTCCTAATGACCATCGCGGTGCGCCCTGCCGCGACGCCACCACCGTCCACGCGGACGCTAGAGAAGAGGAACCCCATGAGGACAGCCCGAGCCGGTCGGCGATCTGCTTGTAGGACATCCCCTTGGTCACCAGGCGCACCTATCGGTACGCGAAGCCGCTGGCTCGGCCTCACAGCCACCTTCGCGACGGTTGCCGCAGCGATTGCCTTCGGCACGCCCGCCCACTCAGCTCCCGCCGAAGGCACCATCCTGTCCGCCGGTAACGGCACCGCCGTGCGCGGCTCGTACATCGTCGTGCTGCGCGATTCAGCGGTCGCCCCCAGCGCGGTTCCCAGCCGGGCCAGGGGCCTGGCGAGCCGATACGGCGGAACCGTCGGGCACATCTACAGCGCGGCCCTGCGCGGCTTCGAGGTCAAGCTGCCCGAACGGGCGGCACGCCAGCTCGCCGCCCACCCCGACGTCGACTACGTCGAGCAGAACCAGACGGTGTCGCTCACGGACACGCAGACGCCCGTCCCCTCCTGGGGCCTCGACCGCATCGACCAGCGGGCACGCCCGCTGGACAACGCCTACACGTTCCCCACCAGCGCCGGCGCGGGAGTGAAGGCATACATCATCGACACCGGCATCAACCTCACCCACGTCGACTTCGGTGGCCGCGCGATCTCCGGCATCGACACCATCGACAACGACAACAACGCCACCGACTGCCACGGCCACGGCACCCACGTCGCCGGGACCGTCGGCGGCACCGCCCACGGCGTCGCCAAAGCGGTCACCCTGGTAGCGGTACGTGTCATGAGCTGCACCGGCGGCGGCACCACGGCAGGCATCATCGCCGGCATCGACTGGGTGACCAGTGACCACACCACGGACGCGGCCGTGGCGAACATCTCGCTGGGCGGCTCAACCAGCAAGCCGATGGATGCCGCGGTGACCAACTCCATCGCCGACGGGGTCACCTACGCGGTCGCCGCTGGCAACCTCTACGGCTCCGACGCCTGCGGCGGCTCCCCAGCCCGCACGCCCAACGCAATCACGGTCGGCTCCACCACCGACACCGATGCCCGGTCGGGCTTCTCGAACATCGGCAAGTGCCTGGACATCTTCGCGCCCGGCAGCAACATCACCTCAGCGGGGATCGGCTCGGACACCACGACCAGCGTCAAGAGCGGCACCTCGATGGCGTCTCCGCACGTCGCCGGTGCCGCAGCACTGGTCAAGGCGCTCAACCCGAGCTTCACCCCGCAGCAGGTACGCGACTACCTCGTCAACACCGCCACCCAGAACGTCGTGACCAACCCCGGCACGAACTCACCGAACCGGCTACTCTTCATCGGCTAGTGAATCGCGCGCCGACCATGACGGCTCTGGGAGTGCCGTATGCAGCCTTCCAGAGCGTCTGGGTCGCGTTTCCAGGCCTCCGAAGCCTCGGCAAAGCTGGGACAGCGGTGACCCGGTGCCATGAACCTTCGGCTCGGCACCCGGCAGCGACGGAGTCGCTCCTCGCAGATCGGCGAGGTCCAACATCAGCGCTTCGAAGTTGGGGCTGTCCGGGAACGGCTTGACCCGCCCGAACTCGTACCATCCCCACAACCGGTAGGCGCAGCATGTCGGGCGGCCTGACCAACACCGTCAACGTTTCTGGTCAGGGCACTAGACGTCAGGGTGTCCGCTGCGTGCTGGTGTCAACTGCTGGAGGGCTGCGCCTACTTTCGCACGCGGAACCGGAGCATTGTGACGGCGCCCGACTGGGTGTTGCTGAAAGGTTCCAGGTCGATCCTGTCGAGGCTTGGGGGCGAGAAGCGGACGCCGTCGCCGAGCAGCACCGGTAGGACATACACCAGGATCTCGTCGACGAGCCCGCGCTGCAGGCACTGGGCGGCCACGTCAGCGCCGAGAATCTCCAGGTTCTTGCCGCCCGCGGCGCTGCGTGCCGTGGCAACGGCTTCCTCGATGTCACAGGTGAGGAACGTGACGGTAGGGTCCGGCTCGCCGGGAGGCTCGTGGGTGAGGACGAACTGTCCTCCCCCGTCGTAGGGGGTGTCCTGGTCGGCCATACGCTTGGCGACCTCGTACGTGCCCCGGCCGATGAGCATGGCACCCGTGGCCGCCATAACCTCTGGGAACGTATCCGCAGTCAGGTACTCGAAGATCCAGTCCATCGCGTGGCCAGGACCGGCGATGAACCCGTCCAGCGACATCGCCCTGTTCACGACCACTTTGCCGGTGCCGATGCTCACATCGCTCATGCGTCTTCTCCGAGGATTTTGGGGGCCCGGGGCCGAATCATAGTCCGGTGGGGAGGGCGACGGTGGGAGTTGCACGCGTATCTGCGGTGGCTCAACGCGAACAACCGGCATCCGGATGTGCTGGTCGCGCAGCGTCGGGAACGTGCCGGGGTACGGAGTGAACGACACGTGGGGTCGTCCCCAGTCCCGGACTGCGTGACCAACCCGGTGATCGATTGTGGTCACCGCACCGGTGAGCAGCCCTGGCAGCTTGAGACGCCGTGTGATCAGGTGTCGAACGCTGTTCCCGCTGGTGAGCCGATCACGGCTCGCAGTTCCGCTCCAACGTCTGACTACCGGATGGCCCCAGGGACCGGTGGGATCGACTTTCCGAGCCAGGAGCGCGAAGCGGCGAGAGCACTCGACGCTCTCGTCCAAGTGCAGGCCGGTGACCGGCGATTCACCCAAGGGCGGTGTGTCCATGCGGACCACGAAACGTGTGCGACCCAACTGTCCCACAGTCCCACGAGGTTTTCGTCCCGCATGCGCAGCATGATCCCAGCAAATCCACGCGCCCTTCCTTCTTCTCCCTGGGCTTGATCGGACTGTCCGTCAAGGAGGGGTGGGTGACTGTTGGGTGACGACGGGCGCGAGTGGCGGTGGACATCCACGGACGTTCGTGGACCGCTTCCACAGTTCGGCCTTGTCGCGCCGATGGGTGTTGTTGCGGTTGCGGTCGCGGGGCTGGGGCGCCGATGGCGATGAACAGGCGGGTGCTGGCGTCGATGTCGATCTGGTTCACCGGCCGCCGCCGCGGCGCCGGGACTAACTTGATCTTTAACCTGTTTGGCTTGGGCGTGGTTTGCGGGTCGTCTTCGGTTTCGTTTTCGCCTTGCCTGTCGAGGTGCTGGTCGCGCCGGAAGCGGTGTGGACGTCGTGGCGTGGGGTGGGGTGGCTGTTGCGGCGGCCGATTGGCCGCCCTGGTCCTGGCCGGGATGATTTCGGTGCGCTGGCCGGGCAGGTGGCTTTGGCGCGGAGGTGCCGAAATCCTCGGCGGACGCGGGCGGGTGACAGACGCTGTGGTGGTGCCGGTTTTTCCCAGGGCCGGCGCAGATCGACGGCCAGGGCGCGGGCCAGACGCAGCTGCGTGTAGGCGGCCAGGATCAGCCAGGTCCATCGGTCGGCGGCCTGCGGGGTGCGGATCTTCGGGCAGGTCCAGCCGAGGGTCTGCTTGAACAGGCGGAACGTGTGCTCGATGTCGAAGCGGCGCAGGAACGTCTGCCAGAGCCGATCGACATCGTCGGCGGTGGCGTCGACGCCGGACCACCACAGCCACACCGGCTTCGGGGTCGCGCCGCTGGGCAGGTGCTCGACCTCCAGGCGGATGACCGTTCCCTCGATGACCGGTAACACCTTGGCCGCGTCGACCCA
>NZ_JBEOVW010000040.1:0-55080 GCF_040295705.1 Micromonospora sp. NPDC002717
CCTGTCGAGCTGCCCCGTCTGTGGGACCACCCGTCACACCAGGCTCGATCGCCTGCCGGGGCGCGTGTGCCCCATCTGTGCGGGCAGCTCGACAGCGGCCGGTGGGGCGGCATCCCGTGGGGTCCGGTTGTGTCCCGTCTGTGCGGGCAGCTCGACAGGATCCGGGGTGGCGGGTGCCCCGTGGGTCCGGTTTCGGGGTGTGACCGGGGGCATCGTGGGGGCGGAATCATGGCCGGGCCGGGGTCGTTACACCCTGCGTACGACCGAGCAGGACCAACGCCGCCGCCCCGACGGGCTGGCGCGCAGGCCCCCGGCCCCCGGCCCCCGGCCCCCGGCCCCCGGCCCCGGAATGATGGTGGGCCGCCGGTCGTTACACATGGTCCCGGCCGATGAAGGGCGACCCCCACGCCCCCGCGCCACTCCCGTGGTCTTCAGACGGCCGGTTCTGATTCTTCCCGGCGCGTGACGTCGGATCCCCTTTGAGTTTGTTGAGCGCCGGACGGTGCTTGCGCCCCGCTGAACCCCCTTCGGCGTGTGGTGCCAACCCCCGAATGGAGCATCTGATGAACACGATCATGCGTAAGAGCGTTCTCGGTATCGCTGGTCTGGCCTTTGCCGGTGGTGTGTTCGCCGGTCCGGCTGCCGCTCACGCCGCCCCGACCGTCGAGTCGGGTAAGCCCGTGGCGGTGGCCGTGGCGGCGGACAAGCCGGCCGTGGACACCACGAAGTTGATCCCGCACGGTGTGCAGGGTGCGCAGTCGCGCATCGACCTGTCGGATGAGCAGGTCGGCAACGTGAAGGCGATCATCGCGGCGACGAAGAAGGCCGGGATGGACGAGCGGGCCGCGGTCGTGTCGATCGCGACGGCGTTGCAGGAGTCGAAGCTGGAGAACCTGGGTCATCTGGGTGACCGCAACGATCACGACTCGCAGGGCCTGTTCCAGCAGCGCCCCTCCAGCGGTTGGGGCACGGTGGAGCAGATCACCGACCCCGAATACTCGACCACGGCGTTCCTGAAGGGTCTGAAGCAGGTCGACGGGTGGCAGGACATGCCCCTGACCGAGGCCGCGCAGACCGTGCAGGTGTCGGCGTACCCCGACCACTACGCCCAGTGGGAACAGCAGGCCGCCGACCTCGTCGCCAAGCACTGGAACAACTGACACAGGTGCATGATGCCGCTGGCCGGTACCCCGCACGGGGTACCGGCCAGCGGCGTCCTCGCATCGGGGCGGACGGCCGCGTCGGGGCCAGGGTCGTGGTCGTCCGGAGCCGGCACGGTGCCGGGCGTACAGTCGGGCTGGTGGAGCGTACCGAGAGAATGCCTGCGCAGACCCGCCCGCCCGGCGTGGCCACGGCCGATCCCGGCAGCGTCCTGCTGCCGGGCCACGACGTGCCGCTGGGCCGCTACACGACGGTGCGGCGGCTGTTGCCGCAGCGCCAGCGGCGGATGGTCGGGGCCTGGTGCTTCGTGGACCACTTCGGCCCGGACGACGTGGCCGAGCGGCCCGGCATGGAGGTGCCGCCACACCCGCACACCGGCCTCCAGACGGTGACATGGCTGCTGGACGGGGAGATCCTGCACCGGGACAGCCTCGGCAACGTGCAGCCCATCCGCCCCGGTCAGCTCAACGTGATGACCTCCGGGCACGGCATCGCGCACTCCGAACGGTCGCCCGATCGGCATCCGCCGCTGATGCACGGCGTGCAGCTCTGGGTGGCGCTGCCGGACCCGGCCCGCGCCGGTGCGGCCGACTTCGCCCACCACGCCGACCTGCCCCGCTGGCGCGACGGCGAGCTGGACGTCACGCTGCTGGTCGGCGAGCTGGAGGGCGAGCGGTCCCCGGCCGTGACGCACACCCCGCTGCTCGGCGCGCAGCTCGAGGTGCGTGGGGCCGCGCCGGCCACGCTGCCGCTGCGGCGCGACTTCGAGTACGCGCTGCTGGCCATGTCCGGCGCCGCCGAGGTCGACGGTGTGTCGCTCGCCCCCGGGGCGCTGCTCTACCTCGGCACCGGCCGGGACGGGCTCACCCTGACCGGCGAGGTGGGCAGCCGCCTCCTGCTGCTCGGCGGGGCACCCTTCGAGGAGCCACTGGTGATGTGGTGGAACTTCGTCGGCCGCTCGCACGAGGAGGTCGCCGCCGCCCGGGAGGACTGGATGGCCGGGCGGCGCTTCGGCGTCGTCGCCGACGACCCGGCCCCGCCGCTGCCCGCCCCGGCGCTGCCCACCACCCGGCTCAAGGCGCGCGACCGCAGCGGCGGCGTCCTCGGCTGACCCCGGCAGGCGTGGCCGGGCCCGACATGGGTAGTCGCCGGCATGCCGACCATCTCCCGCATTGAGGACAAGAAGCGACTGGTGCGCCGGCTCGCCGGCAGCGGGCGGGGCTTCGCGGAGCAGTACGGCTTCCGGGTCACGAACAACCCGTCGAGCCTGTTCCAGGTGCTCTGCCTCGCCGTGCTGCTGGCCCGGCGCGGCGACTTCCGGCGCGCCCTGGACACCGCGCACGCGCTGCCCGAGGCGGGCTGGGACAGCGCCGCCCGGCTGGCCCGCTCGCTGCATGCCGACCGGGTGCGCGTGCTGCGCGACAACGGCCAGCGCGGCGACGTCGACGCGCTCGCCGACACCCTGGGCGACCTGGCCCGGGCCGTCGTCGAGTGCTACCGGGGCGACCTGCGCCGGCTGCGCGCGGTGGCGCATCACGACCCGGCCCGGGAGCGCGGGCTGCTCACCGAGCTGCCCGGCGTGGACGCCGCCGTGGCCGACCTGTTCCTACGCGAGGCGCAGGCGCTGTGGCGGGAGGTGGCGCCGGTGGCCGACCGCAGGGCGCTGGTCGCGGCCCGCCGGCTGGGGCTGGGACGCTCCGCCGACGACCTCGCGGGGCTGGCCGGCAGCGGCGAGTCCGAGCGGCTCGCCTGGCTGGTCGGGGCGCTGGCCCGGGTCGACCTGGAGCAGCGGTACGCGGAGCTGACCCCCTGACGCGCGGTGCGCTGGCCCACAGTTCGCCGATAATCCTCCAAACGGGGGATGGCGCATCGTATGATGATCTCGGCAGTGATGACCGCCCGGTTCGGGCGTACATCAACCGCCTGGTGGTCGCGGCCCGGTTCGGGCCTCGTCGGCCGTCGGTCAGGTTCTGCGTGGCGCCCTGGTTCGCGGTTCGCGGCCGGGGCGCCCGCCTGTCCGGCTGCTACCCGCTCACCTGGCCAGGCCGGCCAGCAGGTTCACCGTCACCGCGATGACGAACGCCCCGAACAGGTACGACAGCATCGAGTGCCGCAGCACCGTCCGGCGCATCTCGTTGCAGGTGAGCGCTGTGTCGGAGACCTGGAAGGTCGCCCCCACGGTGAACGCCAGGTAGGCGAAGTCGGAGTATTGCGGCGGCTCCGGCTGGTTGAAGTCCACCCCACCGTCCGGCCCGGTGTAGTAGATCCGCGCGTACCGGGCGGCGAACACGGTGTGCACCACCAGCCAGGACAGCAGCACGCTGAGCACGCCCAGCCCGCTGTAGACGTTCCAGAGGGTCGTGGCGGGCCCCTGGTGGGCGCGGGTCACCACGACGCCGACCGCCAGCAGGCTGGTCAGGCAGGCGACGAGCAGCAGGGTGTCGCGGGCCGCCCGGTTCGGGTCCTCGTACACCGCCAGCTGGGCCGTCCGGCCCGCGTCCATCGGCCACACCTTGTGCCACACCAGCACCAGCCAGCTCAGCGCGGCAGCGTCCCAGCCGACCAGGGGGGCGAGCTCCAGCGAGGCCGTCAGGGCGGTGAGGCCGCCGGCCAGCAGCCCGACCACGCCCATCACGGTGAGCTGGAGGGCGGCCGGGGTGTGCCCGTACGGCCGCGCACCGTCACCCACCGGTCCCGCCCTCGCAGGCGCCGCCGCCGGTCAGCCGAGGCGTGGGCAAGGCTCAGATGCCGCGCAGGTGCTGCGAGACCCGCTGGTGCCGCTCCCGGGCCTGCGCCGCCCGCTGGGACGGGCCGACCTCTGGCGCGGCGTCGATGTGTGCGGAGCGGGCCACCTCGTTGCCGTTGGCGTAGTCGACCGGTGGCAGGGCCCGCAGGGCCTGCAACACTTCCGGCGGGGCGCCCTCGCGTTCGGCCTCGCGTACCACGTCGTCCTTCCCGGCCGGGTAGTCCAGGCTCGACAGGTACTGCAGCACGTCGGCGTAACTCGCCATGGTGTCGGCTCCTCCGGGCATCGATCCGGTCACGACCGGCGGCGGTTACCCGCCCGGCGGCCCGTCACGCGCCGTCCGGCGGGGAAATCCGCCGCCGTTTCCCGGCCGGGGCACCGGGTACGCGCAGCCGACGCAGGCGCGGAAGGAGCCACGGATGAACTACGACACCTTCGTCGACCAGGTCGCCCGGCGCACCCACATGTCCTCCGAGCAGGCGGTGGCGCTGACCCGGGCCACGCTGGAGACTCTCGCCGATCGGCTGACCGGTGGGGAGGTGCTGGACCTGGCGGCGCAGTTGCCCAAGCCGTTGCAGGTGGTGATGAAGCCGAGGCCGCGCACGGAGTCGGCGGACCGGTTCGGTGCGGCCGAGTTCGTCGCGCGGGTCGCCGTGCGGGCCGGCATCGACGAGTCGGCGGCCAGGGACGCCGCCCGCGCGGTCTTCATCACGCTCCGCGAGGCGATCACCGGCGGCGAGTTCGACGACGTGGCCACCCAGTTGCCGCGCGACTACCGGATTCTGGTGGAACCCGCGATGGCTCCCGGCGCCACCCTGCGCCGCTCCTGACCGGGCCGGCCACCTGCCCGCCGACCGTCCGTCCCGCGACCCGGCACGGCGGTCGGACGTCGGGGTGCGACCCACCCGACCGCCCCGGCACGACCGGCGGCGGTCAGGCGACTGCTCCGGCGGCGCGCAGGGCGGCGACGCGGCCCGGTTCGAAGCCCGCCTCGGCCAGCAGCTCGTCGGTGTGCTCGCCGGGCTGCGGCGGCGGCCGGCGCAGCGCCGTCGGCGTGCCGGAGAAGCGGGGCGCCGGGGCCGGCTGGGTGACCCCGTCCCGCTCCACGAAGGTGCGCCGGGAGGCCAGGTGCGGGTGCTCGGGCGCCTCCCGCCAGTCCAGCACCGGCGCCACGCAGGCGTCCGACTGGCCCAGCAGCGCCGTCCACTCGTCCCGGGACCGGGTGCGGAACAGACGCGCCCACGCCCGGCGCAGCGCCGGCCAGTTCGCCGGGTCGGTGCGGTCCAGTGCCTCGTCCGGGTGCAGCGGGAAGCCGCTGCGCCGGACCAACTCGTCGTAGAACTGCGGCTCCAGCGCGCCGACGGCCAGATGGCGGCCGTCCGCGCACTCGTACGTGTCGTAGAACGGGGCGCCGCCGTCGAGCAGGTTCACCCCACGCTGGTCCTGCCACATGCCGAGCCGGCGCAGCGCGTGGATCTGGGTGCTGAGCACCGCCACGCCGTCCACGATGGCCGCGTCGACCACCTGGCCGCGCGCGCCGCCGCGCACCGCGTACAGGGCCGAGACCAGGCCGAGGGCGAGCATCATCCCGCCGCCGCCGAAGTCGCCGAGCAGGTTCATCGGCGGCACCGGGCGCTCCCCGGGCCGCCCGATCCCGTGCAGCGCCCCGGTCAGTGCCACGTAGCCGATGTCGTGTCCGGCGTACGGGGCGGCCGGGCCGTCCTGCCCCCAGCCGGTCATCCGCCCGTAGACCAGTCGCGGGTTCACCGCCAGGCAGTCCGCCGGGCCGACACCGAGCCGCTCGGTCACCCCCGGCCGGAAACCCTCGATCAGCGCGTCGGCGCCGCCGACCAGGGCCAGCACCACCTCCCGGCCACCGGGGGACTTCAGGTCCACCCCGATCGAGCGGCGCCCCCGGTTGAGCAGGTCCGGGTGCGGGCTGCCGAACGCACCAGGGTCCACGTCGGTGGCCCGGTCCACCCGGACCACGTCCGCGCCGAGGTCGGCCAGCATCATCGCGGCGAACGGGCCGGGCCCGATGCCGGCCAGCTCGACCACCCGTACGCCGGTCAGCGGGCCGGCCGGCACGTCGTCGGTCATCGGCACACGATAGGCGCTGCGCGTTTGCGCCGTAAGGGGCCGGGAACCCGCCGGGCGACAGGCGGGAGGTGGCGTGGTCGACGACCGGATCAGGGTGGCCATGCTGCACGGTCCCGGCCGGCCCGACGCCGACGGCGTCAGCGACTACGTGGCGCACCTGGTCGAGGCGCTGGACGACGTGGACGTCGAGGTGACCCCGGTGCCGGTGCGTCCCGACGGGGACGGGGGCCGCTGGCGGGCCGCCACCGTCCGGGCCGCGCGCCGGGTCCGCGAGTTGGCCCCCGATGTGGTGCACGTGCAGTTCGCGCCGTCGGCGTACCGGTTCTCCGGTCAGCCCGGCCTGCTGCCGTGGCGGTTGCCCCGGCGGGTGCCGCTGGTCACCACCCTGCACGAGTACGGGTGGTGGGCCTGCCCCGGCTGGCTGCCGGGCCGGCTCTGGTCGGCGGCGGAGCGGGCCCGCTGCTGGGACCGGGAGTCGGGCCGGCTGGTGCCGGCCAGCGCGGCGGTCATCGTCACGAACCCCGGCCACGGGGACGTGGTCCGCGCGCGCACCGGTCGCGCCCCGACGCACATCCCGATCGCCCCGAACGTCGCCGACCACGTCGGCGCGGCCACCGCCGGGCGGCGTCTGCGGGCCGAGCTGGGTCTGCCCGAGGGCGCCCCGCTGCTGGCCTTCTTCGGCTTCGTGCACCCTGTGAAGGGGCTGCGGCACCTGGTCGAGGCGCTGCCCGACCTGCGGCGCGACCACCCCGAACTGCGGCTGCTGGTGGTGGGAGGGTTCACCTCGCAGGCGTTGCCGGAGCAGGAGGCGCGGGCGTTCCGCGACGAGCTGACCGGGCTGGCCCGCCGGTGCGGGGTGGCCGAGGCGGTGACGTTCACCGGGCACCTGCCCGCCGAGCGGGTCTCCGCCGCGCTGCACGCCGCCGACGTGGCGGTGCTGCCGTTCACCGCCGGGGTGACCACGAAGAGCGGCGCCCTGCTCGCCGCGCTGGCGCACGGCGTGCCGACGGCGGTGACGGTGCCCGACTCCGCCGACGACGAGCTGCGCCGGGGCGGGGTGGTGGCGGTGATCGGGCGGCGCCGGGACAGCGCCGCCATCGCGCGCACCGTGGGCAGGCTGCTGGCCGATCCGGTGTTGCGCCGCCGGCTCGCCGAGCGGGGGCGGGCCTTCGCCGCCGCGTACTCCTGGCCGAGGGTCGCCGCCGCGCACCGCGACCTCTACGCGCGGACGCTGGGGCGGGCCGGTGCCTGAGGCGTACGCGGACATCCTGGTGGTGGACCTGCTCGGCGGGATCGGCGACCTGCTGATGCTGCTGCCGGCGGTGCACGGCCTGGCCCGCCGCAATCCGGGCGCGCGGCTGCGGGTGCTCACCCACGACCCGGGGGCGGAGTTGGTGCGCGCCGACCCGGCGGTCGCCGAGGTGCGCACTCCCCGCCACGGCCGGCCGGGCGCGGAACGGGAGGCGGTGGTCGAGGCGCTCGCGGCGGCGCGGCCGGACCTGGCGGTCAGCACCACCCGCTACGACGGCATCGCGGAGCTGCTGGAGGCCGTCGCCGCGCGGGCGGTGACGAACCTGTGGCGTGGCCCGCCACCGCACCAGCCGGTGGGCGCGCGCTACCTGGAGATCCTGCACGCCGAGGGGCTGCTGGACGCCGCCGACCGGTCCGCCCGCCCGCGTGTGCACGTCGACGACGACGCGCATCGCGCCGGGGAGCGGGCGGTGGCCCGGTTGGTGGGGGAGCCGCTCGCGCCGCCCGTGGTGCTGGTGACCGACGTCGGGATGGCGGTGAAGCGGTGGCCCGGGCGGCACTGGCGGGCCCTGGCCGGGGAGCTGGCTCGGCGCGGTCACCCGGTGCTCACGGTCGGCCCCGTCGACCCCGACGCGCCGCTCGGGGTGCCGCTGCCCCGGTCCGACCTGCCCACGCTCGCCGGCCAGTTCGCCGCGGTGGGCCGGCGCGGTGGGGTGGTGGTCGGGCCCGACACCGGGCCGGTGCGGCTCGCCTCCGCCGCCGGCGCCACGACGGTCGCGCTGTTCGGCCCCACCGACGCCCGGCGGTACGGGATGGGCGGCACGGACCTTCAGGGGTTGCCGGGGTGCCCGCACCGGCGCCCCACCGCCATCACGGAGCAGCCGTGCTGGTGGGAGGCGCGTTGCCCGCTCGACGCGGCGGGCCCGGCGTGCATGGCCGACCTCGACGTGGCCGCCGTGCTCGCCGCCGTCGCCGCCCGCTGACCGCCGTCGCCCGTCTGTGGGGGCGACCGGCCGGACCACCGTTCCCGCTGGTCAGGCCGTGGTAGCGGCGAATGGGGTCCGTCGAAGGGCGCCCCCGGCGTACATCGAAAGCGGGACGCGGATCTCGGCGGCCGGCACGACGCCCGGCTCCGACTGCGCTGCGACGGTGGAAGCGTGACGACGAACGCCGCGCCGACGACCGCACCCATCGATCCCGGCACCGTGCCCCGCCGCCTGCCGCTGCCGGACGTGCTGCGCGGGGTGGCGATCCTCGGCACCCTCGCCACCAACGTGTGGCTCTTCGCCACCCCCGGCGCGGAGGCCCGGTTCCTCACCGACGCCACGGCGATCTCGGCGGCCTCCGTCGGCGGGGCGGAACCGGTCGCCGCCGTCGTCGAGGGTACGTTCCGCTTTCTCGCCAACGGCAAGTTCCTCGCGCTGCTGACCATCCTGTTCGGCGTCGGCCTGGCCATCCAGCACCGCTCGGCCGTCGCCAGGGGGCGGTCCTGGCCCGGCCGGTACGGGTGGCGTGCCCTGCTGCTGTTCGTCGAGGGCACCCTGCACTTCGTCCTCGTCTTCGCCTTCGACGTCCTGATGGGGTACGCGGTCGTCGCGCTGCTGGTGGCATGGCTGCTCGCCCGTGCCGAGCGGGTCCAGCGGGCGGTGCTGTACGCCGCCGGCGCCCTGCACGTGGCGCTGATGGTGCTGCTCACCCTGGCCCTGGCGACCGCCCCGCCGACCGCGTCGGCCGGCCCCGCCGCCGACGCCCGGGTGTTCACGGCCGGAAGCTGGGCCGACCAGGTGGCGTTCCGCCTGGACAACTGGCTGGCCCTGCGCGCCGAGCCGATCGTCAGCTTCGCCCTGCTGGTCTTCCTGTTCCTGCTCGGCGTCCGGCTGTTGCGGGCGGGCGCGTTCGACCCGGACGCCCGGGGACGGGCCCTGCGGCGCCGGCTGCTCGCCGTGGGCCTCGGTGTCGGGTTGCCGTTCAACGCGGCCACCACCCTCGCCGGGCCGGAGTTCTTCCTGCTCGACCGGTACGTGTGCGCGCCGGTGCTGGCGCTGGGCTACCTCGGTCTGGTCGGGGTGCTGCTGGACCGGGTCCGTCGGCCCGGGCCGGTCACCGCCGGGCTGACGGCGGTGGGGCGGACCGCCCTGTCCTGCTACGTCGCGCAGAACGTGCTGTGCGTGTTGGTCTGCTACGGGTGGGGTCTCGGCCTGGCCCGGGCCTGGCAGGACGCGTCGCCGTGGTGGGTGCTGGGGCTCTGGGCGGCCGTCGGGCTGACCCTGGCCGCCGGGGCCCGCTGGTGCCTGCGCCGATTCGGGCAGGGTCCGCTGGAGGCCCTCCAGAAGGCGGCCCTGCGCCGGCTGCCGGCCGGCTGACCGGCGGTGCGGGCGCCGGGCGCGTGATCCCGCGTGCCCGCTCGACGGGGGCGCGCGTGATCCCGTGTGCCCCGTTTGCCGCGCCCGCCGAGCCTGCCATAACCTTGTCGCCACGAGGGGAGTACTTCCCACGAACCATCCCGGTCAGTACGGCTTGCCCGGAGCACGCCTCGGGTGGTTGCCCACAAACGGTGGGTGAAGGAGACCTCGAACATGACAGGGTGTTCGAGGAGGCTCCATGTCCGATTTGCCGTACCTTGCCGTCACCGAGATCCACTCGATCGGCACTCCCACGCTGTGGGGCGTCACCATCGCCGCCGTGCTCGCCCTGCTGGTGCTGGACTTCCTGGTCACCCGCCGGCCGCACGAGGTGTCGATCCGGGAGGCGCTGGGCTGGTCGGCGTTCTACATCGCCCTGCCGCTGGCCTTCGGCGCGTGGGTCTGGTCCCGCTACGGCTCCGAGCAGGGCGTGGAGTACCTCACCGGTTACCTGGTGGAGAAGTCGCTCTCGGTCGACAACCTGTTCGTCTTCATGCTGCTGCTGGCCGCGTTCGCGGTGCCGGCGGTGCTCGCCCAGCGGGTGCTGCTCTACGGCATCGTCGGGGCGCTGGTGCTGCGCGCGGTCTTCATCGCCCTCGGCGCGGCGGCCCTGCAGACCCTGGACTTCGCCTTCCTGCTCTTCGCGGTCATCCTGATCGTCACCGCCGTGAAGCTGCTGCGTGACGCCCTCTCCGGGCACGAGCAGGAAGTCGACATCAACAAGATGCGCTCGGTGAAGCTGCTGCGCAGGTTCATGCCGGTCACCGAGGACTACCACGGCACGAAGATGACCGTGCGCCTCGCCGGACGGCGGACGCTCACCCCGTTCGCCCTCGTGGTGGTCGCCCTGCTCGTCACCGACGTGGTCTTCGCCGTCGACTCGGTGCCCGCCGTCTACGGCATCACCGAGGACCCGTACCTGGTCTTCGCCACCAACGCGTTCGCCCTGCTGGGGCTGCGCGCGCTCTACTTCGTGCTGCACGCCGCGCTCAGCCGGCTGGTCCACCTCAGCTACGGTCTGGCGATCATCCTGGCGTTCATCGGCGTCAAGCTGGGCCTGCACTGGGCGCACGGCATCTGGGCGGGCGTGCCGGAGATCCCCACCCTCGCCTCGCTGGGCGTCATCGTCGGCGTCCTGGTGGTCGTCACGCTCACCAGCCTGCGGGCCACCCGCGGCGCCGCGCCGGGCAGGAAGGAAGTGGTGGTCGAGCGGCGCTGAGCGTCACCCGCCGTGGTGCCGTTCCGGCCGACCGCGCCTGCCCGACCCGCCCCGGGTGGTACGACTGACGGGTGGGAATCGTGTCACCGGGCTTCCAGGGTCGGCCCCGCTCCGCGGAGCCGGCCCTGCCGCCGGGGCAGTACCTGACGGAGGACTTCCCGGTCCTCTCCGCCGGCCCGACGCCCAAGGTGCCGCTGGAGACCTGGGAGTTTCTCATCTCCACCGAGTCCGGCGTGGAGTTCCGCTGGACCTGGGACGAGCTGATGGCGCTGCCCCAGGAGACCCCGACGGTGGACATCCACTGCGTCACCCGCTGGTCGAAGCGCGACACCGACTGGCAGGGCGTCTCCCTGGACACGCTGCTGGAGGGCATCGACACCGGCGCGCACTACGCGCAGGCCCACTCGTACGGCGGCTACACCACCAACCTGCCGCTGGCCGACCTGCGCGGCGGGCGGGCCTGGGTGGCGCACTCGTACGACGGCGGCCCCCTGCCGGCCGAGCACGGCGGCCCCGCCCGGCTGCTCGTGCCGCACCTGTACTTCTGGAAGTCCGCCAAGTGGGTGCGCGGCATCCGGCTCACCACGGAGGACCAGCCCGGATTCTGGGAGACCGCCGGCTATCACGACTACGGTGACCCGTGGCGTGAGCAGCGGTACCAGGGCGATTGACCGCCCCGCTGCGGTGGCGGGTGGCCCGGCTCGCCGAGCGCCGGGTGGAGACGCCGACCGCGCACACGCTGGTGCTTGAGGTGCCCGGCTGGCCGGGACACCTGCCCGGGCAGCACGTCGACGTGCGGCTGACCGCCCCCGACGGGTACCAGGCGGCGCGGTCGTACTCGCTGGCCGGACCGGCCGACGGGGACCGGATCGCGCTGACCGTGCAGCGACTGCCCGACGGCGAGGTGTCGCCGTACCTCGTCGACGTCTACGCCCAGGGCGACCCGGTGGAGGTGCGCGGCCCGGTCGGCGGCTGGTTCGTCTGGCGGCCGGAGGAGGCCGCGCCAATGCTGCTGGTGGCCGGCGGCTCGGGCGTGGTGCCGCTGATGGCGATGGTGCGGGCGCGCCGCGCCGCCGACAGTCGCGCGCCGTTCCGGCTGCTCTACTCGGTGCGCACCCCCGCCGACGTGTTCTACGCCGACGAGCTGCGCGCCCGCGTCCGCGACGACCGGGGCCTGGACGTGACGTACGTGTACACCCGCCAGGCGCCGGAGGGCTGGCGGGGGGAGCCGCACCGGATCGGCCCGGCCGACGTCAGCAGCCACGGCTGGCCGCCCGAGTTGGAGCCGCTCTGCTACGTCTGCGGCCCGACCGGCTTCGTGGAGACCGTGGCGGACCTGCTCGTCGGGCTCGGCCACGCGATCCGGCGGGTGAAGACCGAGCGGTTCGGCCCGACCGGCTGAGCGTCGAGGAGGAGTGTCCGATGACCGAGCTGTCGTACCTGGACGGCAACATGCTCGACGGCCCGCTGCGGGAGCTGTTCGCCGTCGACCTGAGCGCCGCCAGCGGGCGGTGCGCGCACTGCGGCACGCTCGGCCCGCTGGCCAACCTGCGCGTCTACTCGCACGCGCCCGGCCTGGTGGCCCGCTGCCCGAACTGCGCCGAGGTGATGTTGCGGCTGGTCCGCTCGCCCGACCGGGCCTGGCTGGATCTGCGCGGGGCAACCTTTCTCCAGGTGCCGATGCCGCTGGACCAGCCGCACCCGGGCCCGCTGTGACGGCGGGACCGGACGGGGGCGGGGCGGGCCCGGCAGCCGGGACGGGCGGAGGTGGGGCGGTGGACGAGGCCCTGCGGGCGCGGTCGGCGCGGGAGGTGTTCGAGGACCACCTGCGGCTGGCCGCCGAGCACCGGTTCGCGGAGGATTTGGCGCGCAACGTGTCCCCGTCCTGCGTGGTGCTGGAGCGCCGGGGCGTGTTCCGGGGGCACGCCGGGGTCCGGGAGCTGGCGCGCTGGCTGGAGGAGGAGCTGCCCGGCGGCGGGTACGCGTATACGAACAAGCTGGTCGAGGGCCGGATGGCGTTCCTGGAGTGGACGGCGGACGCCGAGGGCGTGCGGGTCCGCGACGGGGCGGACTCGTTCCTGCTCGAGCAGGGCTGGATCGTCGCCCAGACCATCCACTACACCGTCGAGCGCACCGACGGCGGGTGACTCGCGGCGCGATCAGGCGCAATCCGCTGGACATCGCCGGTGGGGACGGCGACAGTTGTCCGCCGTGAGATACCTGCGTACCGCCGGGCCGGTCGGCATCCGCCGACCCCGGCCCGCCGACGAGGCCGAGTTCGTCGCGGCGGCCCGGCGCAGCCGGGACCTGCACCACCCCTGGCTCTCCGCCCCCGACGACCCGACGAGGTACGCCGCGTACCTGGCCAAGATCCGGCGGCGGGACCACGCCGGCTACCTGATCTGCGACCGGGCCTCGGGCGCCATCGCCGGGTACGTGAACATCAGCGGGATCCTCATGGGCGCGCTGCGCGGCGGGTACCTGGGCTACGCCGCCTTCCTGCCGTACAGCGGCACCGGGCACGCCTCGGCCGGCATCGGCCTGGTGGTCGCGCACGCCTTCGACACGCTCGGCCTGCACCGGCTGGAGGCGAACATCCAGCCGGGCAACGAGCCGTCCCGCCGGGTGGCCCGCCGGCTCGGCTTCCGGCTGGAGGGCTACTCACCCGAGTACCTGTTCATCGACGGGGCGTGGCGCGACCACGAGCGGTGGGCGATCACCGCCCCGGCCCCGGCCGGGCCGTAGGCGGTCAGCGCCCGGGCCGGCGCGCCTCGGGGCGCTGACCGCCGAGGCGCTCGATCCGTCCCTGCTTGTGCTCGACGCGCCGCCGCTGCCGGGGCGTGAGGTGTTTCCGGCCGCTCTGCCGCAGGTAGATCGGCTGCCGCTGGTCGTTGGACATCGGCATGCTCATGGCGCAGTCCTCCCATCGCCGTCGTGGACCACCACCGTGCACCCGGGCCGGGTGAGACGAACCCACCCGGCCCGGGTGACCCGACGTCCGCGTGCCCATGTCGTCGGTCTGGCGGGCGTTCGGGCGCTGCTGGTCGGTGGAGGCGGCCCGGACGGGCGTACGCCCGGCTGGGCGAGTGCTGAGATTGCCCGATCTGCCATGTTTGTCGGGGCGTGTCGTGGGAACGGGGCCGCAATGACGAAACCTCGTGTGGTGATCGTGGGGGCCGGGTTCGCCGGATACCACGCGGCGAAGACGTTGAGCCGGTTGGCCAGGGACCGGGCCGAGATCGTGGTGCTGAACTCCACCGACTACTTCCTCTACCTCCCGCTGCTGCCCGAGGTGGCCGCCGGCGTGGTGGGGCCGACCCGGATCTCCGTGCCGCTGACCGGGACCCTCGACGGGGTGCGGGTGGTCATCGGCGAGGCCGACCACGTCGACCTGCAGAACCGCTGGGTCGGCTTCACCCAGCCGGAGGGGGACCGAAACCGTCTCGCGTACGACCGGCTGGTCCTCGCCGTCGGCAGCGTCAACAAGCTGCTGCCGATCCCCGGCGTCACCGAGTACGCGCACGGCTTCCGTGGCCTGCCCGAGGCGCTCTTCCTGCACGACCACGTGGTCCGGCAGATCGAGTTGGCCGAGCAGGCCGAGGACCCCGCCGAGCAGAAGGCCCGCGCCACCTTCGTGGTCGTCGGCGCCGGCTACACCGGCACGGAGGTGGCCGCGCACGGCCAGCTCTTCACCGACGAGCTGGTCTCCCAGCGCCCCCGACTCAAGATCCGCCCGAGGTGGATGTTGCTGGACGTCGCGCCCCGGGTCCTGCCCGAGCTGGACAAGCGGATGTCCGACACCGCCGACCGGGTGCTGCGCCGGCGCGGCGTCGACGTGCGGATGGGCACCTCCGTGGCCGAGGCCACCGCCGACGGGGTGAAGCTCACCGACGGCGAGTACGTCCCCACCTGCACCCTCGTCTGGTGCGTCGGCGTGCGCCCCGACCCGTTCGTCGCCGAGCTGGGGCTGCGCACCGAGAAGGGCCGCCTGGTCGTCGACGAGTACCTCGGCGTCCCCGGCTTCCCCGAGGTGTACGCCTGTGGCGACGCCGCCGCGGTGCCGGACCCGACCCGACCCGGGCAGATCTGCGCGATGACCGCTCAGCACGCCCAGCGGCAGGGCAAGCTGGCCGCGCACAACATCGCCGCCTCCTACGGGCAGGGGCGGCGCAAGGCGTACAAGCACTACGACCTGGGCTGGGTCGTCGACCTGGGCGGCAAGGACGCGGCGGCGAACCCGTTGAAGGTGTCGCTGTCGGGGCTGCCCGCCAAGGTGGTCACCCGGGGCTACCACCTGCTGGCGATGCCGGGCAACCGGGCCCGGGTGGGCGCCGACTGGATGCTGGACGCGGCACTGCCCCGGCCGGCGGTGCAGCTCGGCCTGGTTCCGGCCAACGCGGTACCCCTGGAAAGCTCCTCGCCCGAGGTGACCGTCCGGGCCCGCTGACCAGCGCCGCACCCCGCCGGATCCGCCGTTGCCCGGGGCCGCCGGGCGACTCGACCGCGTCCCGGGCGCGGGGCGGGCGGGCCCTCGGCGGTCAGGCCGGGCGGGCTGGTGGCTCGTCGGTGGTGGCGAGGGCGGCGTCGGTGGCGGGCCGGGCGCCGGCGACGAACGCGTCCAGGGTCGCCGCGTGCAGCACCCCGCCGGGCACCGGATCCCGGGCCGCGCGGGCCGCCAGCCGGGCCACCGGCAGCCGTCCGGCGCGCGGCGCGGCGGCGAGGACCAGGTTGCCGTACCGTCGGCCGCGCAGCATGCGCCGGTCGGCGACGAGGCAGACGTCGGCGAAGACGGCCCGCAGGGTGGCCGCCTGCACCCGGGTGAAGACCAGCGGCGGCAGGTCCGTCACGTTGACCAGGTAGAGACCGTCCGGGCGCAGGGCCCGGGCCGCCCCGGCGGCGAACTCGACGGTCGTCACGTGCCCGGGCATCCGGGCGGCCCGGTAGATGTCGGCGAGCACCAGGTCGTACCCGCCGCGCGGGGCACCGGTCAGCGCGTCCCGGGCGTCGGCCACCCGCACGCGCACGTCGGCGGGCAGGGCCGGCAGTTCCCGCGCCACCAGGTCGACCACGGCCGCGTCCCGCTCGACGACCAGTTGCGCCGAGCCGGGCCGGGTGGCGGCCAGGTAGCGGGGCAGGGTCAGCGCGCCGCCGCCGAGGTGCAGCGCGTCCAGCGGCCGGCCGGGCGGCGCTGCCAGGTCCGCCACGGCGGCCATTCGCCGTACGTACTCGAAGTGGAGGTGGCGGGGGTCGGCGACGTCCACGTAGGACTGTTCCACGCCCGCGGCGAGCAGTGTGCGCCCGGTCGGTCGGGCCGGGTCCACGACCAGCTCCAGCCGGTGCGCGTCGACGTCCATGCCGGCACGCTAGCCGAGCCTCGGGGGCGGGCCGGCGGGGCGGTCGCCCGCCGGCCCGCGCCGGGTCAGCCGGTGGCCATCCCGGCGCCCGCCTCGTCGATCGCGTCGTCCACGGCGTGGGCGAGGTCCACGTCCATCGCGGTCACCACGGTCACCGCGCCGGCCCGCCGGGACCGTACGGTCACCACGGCGGTGGTCGCGTCGGGGCGGCCGATCCGCGGCCCACGCCCGGTCTCCTGCCGCAGCTGGTCGATCAGGTCCAGCACCCGGTCGAGGTTGTCGGCCGGCAGCTGGATCGTGCGCGACAGCGCGTTGCCGTCGCCGGACCAGTACGGCAGCCCGGCGAGCGCCTCCCGCAGGTCCGCGTCGCTCAGCGGGGGCGTGGCGGTGACTGCGCCGACCACCCCGCCACCGACCGGTGGCGGTTGCAGCAGCTCGCGCAGGCCGTCGGGCACGTGCAGCGACTCGACCAGGTCGCCGTCGTGGTCGGCGAGCGCCGCCACTGTCGCCTCGGCCTGGTAGCGGGCCTGCTCCGGGGTGCGCCCACTGATCCGGCCCACCTCGGCCAGGAAGCCCGGCAGGTCCTGGTGCCGCCTGATGCCGTCCACGGGGACCACGTCGTGCAACTTCGTCGGCACCGCCGCGAGCAGCCGCCGGCGTTCCGCCTCGTCCAGGGCCCAGGCCAGCACCAGCACCGTCGACTCGACCCCCACCTTGGCGGTCCGGAAGTCGGCCCCGGTGCGGCGGACGACGTCGTCGACCAGCGCGCGGTACCCCATCGGGGTCACGCCTGGCGCGGCGAGGCCCGGATCCGGGGTGGGCCGGGGCGACTCGGGGACGCCGGCCGGCGGCGGCGCCGGCCCGCCGCGGGTGGTGTCGGGCTTGTGTCGTCTGCCGGCCGGCGGCGGCCCGGCGCGCTTGCCCCGGTCCAGGTGGGTGAGCTGCTTGGAGGCGCTCAGGCTGGCCCCCGTCTCGCTGGCCTGCAGGCCGCGCTCACGGGCCCGGCGGGCCAGCGTGCGGCGGCGCTGGTTGTCGCCCTCCATCTGCTTGCGCATGGTGACACCTCGCTTCCGCTGGTGTGCCTCGCTTCCGCCGGTCGCCTTCCCACCGTCGCCGCCACCGAAACGGACGTCGGCGGCCGGGCCGGCGACCCCCGGCAGGGGCGGGAGCTTCATCCGGCGGGGGTGAGGGGCGATCACCCGGCGGGGCCCGACGATCGCAGCGGACCGGAGCACTTCCGATCGGACGCGGAAGGACAGGTCGTGATGAAGAGGATCGTCGAGATCGTCCCCGCCCGACCCGGCTGGTACGCCCGCTGGCGTCTCTCGCCCGAGGACACCCGCTGCTACCCGGTGAGCCTGTGGGCGCTGCTAGAGGAGGCCGACGGCTCGGGCCGTGAGGTCGTCGGAGTGGACTGCATCGGGCAGTGGCCCGGAGCGGACGACAACGAGGCGGGTGGGGAGTTCGTCCGCTATCTCTTCCAGACTCCCGATTCCGGACCACCCGAGGACGCCGAGCCGCCAGGGGCCCGGCAGCGGCGGTCGACCGGACCCCGGCTCCAGCCGGTCACCGCGACCTGAGCCTCACTCCGGCCCCCCGACCCCTGGTCCCAGGGTCGGGGGGCCAGCCCCGCGCCGTGCGGATGACCGATGCCGGACGCGACGTGGAGGACCCTTCACCCGGTGAGAGGGGCCGGGCCGCACCCGGGGCGACCTCAGCCCACCTGGCGGGTGTCGCCGTCGGCGGGGCGGTCCATGGCCAGCAGCTCGGCCAGCCCGGTGCGGTCCAGCAGTTGCCGGAGCTGGGGACTGACGCCGCTGAGCCGGATCGCGCCGGTGCCGCCGCGCGGCGATCGCCGAGGGGCTGGACGGCGGGGAACCGCACACCCTCGACTGGCTGGTCGAGCAGGCGGTGTCGGCCGGCTGGCTGCCCGGCCTGACCGCCGCCGAGGCCTGCGCCCGGGTGGTGCCGCTGCCCGGCCGGGACGCCCCGGCCGGCGTGCTGCTGGTCGCGCGGCGCGCCACCCGGTGGTACGACGAGGCCGACACCGAGCTGGCCCGGGCCTTCGCGGCGCGGGCCGGCGCCGCCCTGACCACGGCGTTGCTCTACCGCGACCAGGCCGAGGTGGCCGACACCCTCCAGGCGAGCCTGGTGCCGGTGGAGCCGGCCGAGGCCGCCGGGGTGCAGTGGGGCACCGCCTACCGGCCGGCCCAGGCCGGGCTGCGCATCGGCGGTGACTTCTACGGCTCGCACCGGCTGGCCGACGGCGGTTCGGTCTTCTTCCTCGGCGACGTCTCGGGCAAGGGCGTCGAGGCGGCCGTCTTCACCGGCCAGCTGCGCCAGTGCCTGCAGGCGCTGCACCGGGTGGAGTCGCAGCCCGGGCGGCTGCTGAAGCTGCTCAACGACGCGGTGCTGGAGACCACCCAGGCACAGGGCCAGGGGCGTTTCGCCACGATGGTGCTGGGGGTGGTCCGGCCGCATCGCGAGGGCGGCCTCACCCTGACCATGGCCGGCGGCGGCCACCTGCCGCCGCTCGTGCTGCGCGGCTCGGGCGAGGTGGAGCCCGTGCCGCTGTCCGGCATGCTGGTCGGCGTGGTCTCCGACCCCCGGATCGGGGAGGTGACCGTGCGGCTGGAGCCCGGCGAGACCTGCCTGCTCTACAGCGACGGGGTGACCGAGGCGCGCGGTGGCCGGCGCGGCGACGAGCAGTTCGGCATCGAGCGGCTGGTCCACGCGCTCACCGGCTGCCACCGGATGCCCGCGCCCGCGCTGGCGGAGCGCGTCGAGCAGGTGACCTGCGACTGGCTGGCCCACGGCGACCACGACGACATCGCCGTGCTCGCGCTGCGCGCGACGGGCCCGGGCGAGCGTACGCCCCGGCACCTGCACGCGGTGCCCGTCCCGACCGGCAGCGCCGACACCGGGCAGACCCGACCGTGACCACGCTGACCGCCCGGGCCGACCCGGCGGGCGCCTGGCCCGCATACCTGCACCGCCTCGAGGAGGCGGACGAGTACGCCGCGATCGAGGTGGCCACCGGGCTGCTCGAGGCCGGCGTCGCGGCCGAGCGCGTCCTGCTGGACCTGGTCGCCCCGGCGCAGGCCGAGGTGGGGGAGCGGTGGGCGCGCAACGAGTGGAGCGTCGCCCAGGAGCACGCCGCGACGCACATCAGCGAGCGGGTGGTGGCGGCGGTCGCCGGGTACGCCAACCCGCGCCCGACCCGGGGCCGGATCGTGGTGGCGTGCATGGACGGTGAGTGGCACGCCCTGCCGCCCCGGCTGGTCGCGGAGGTGCTGCGGCTGCGGGGCTGGCACGTCACCTTCCTCGGCGCGAGCGTCCCCGCCGCGCACCTGGTGTCGTACCTGCACCGGCACGACGCGGACGCGGTCGCGCTGGCCTGCGCGCTGCCGATGCGGCTGCCGCACGCGCACCGCATGATCGAGGCGTGCCGGCGCTCGGACGTGCCGGTGGTGGTCGGGGGTCGCGGCTTCGGCGCGGACGGGCGCTGGGCCCGCCGGCTCGGCGTGGCCTGGGCGCCCGACGCCCCGGCCGCCGCCGACCTGGTCGCCGACGAGCGGGCCCTGCGCCGCACCCCGCCGGCGGAGCTGTCCCACCTGGCCGACGACGAGTACGCCAGCCTGGTGCGGCGGCGCGGCGAACTGATCGACGGGGCGCTGGCCGACCTGCGGGAACGTGTCCCGGCCACGCGCGACTACACGCCCGCGCAGGTGGACTCGACGGTCAGCGACCTCGGGTACGTCGTGGACTTCCTGGCCGCCGCGCTCTACGTCGACGACGGCTCGCTGTTCGCCGAGTTCGTCGACTGGCTGGTGGACATCCTCACCAGTCGCGGCGTGCCGGCCCCCGCGCTGGCGTCGGCTCTGGAACACTACGGGCGGGTCCTGCACGACTTCCCCCGCGCCGCACGGTTCCTCGAGGCGGCCCGCTCGTCCGTGGCCGTGCGGGGCGGCGCAGGGTCGCGCTGAGCGCGCTGCGTCCCCGGCCGGCGCCCCTGCTTATACTTGCCGCACTGCAAACATCCGCCTGCGGTGGAGCGAGGGGGACCACGGTGACGTTCACCGTCACGTACGCCGATCGCCAGGGCGGCGGGGCCTGCCTGCGCCTGGCCGGCGAACTCGACCTGAGCACCGCACCCGAGCTGAACGCCGCGATCGACCGGCTGGTCGACGGCGGTGAGCGGCACCTGCTGGTCGACCTGACCGAGTTGGTCTTCTGCGACTCGACCGGGATCGCCGCCTTCGTCCGGGGCGACAATCGCGTCGCCGCCGACGGCGGCTGGCTGCGGGTGACCGGCGCCAGCGGCCGGGTCGACCGGGTGCTCCAGGTGACCGGGCTGGCCGACGTGCTGAGATACGAACCCGACCCGGCCGACCCGACCGCGCAGGCCGCCGGTTGATGGGCTACATTTCCCCGCCAGCATCGAGGACCGCACGGTCTTCCGTACCACTGACACGAAGCAGGTAGCGATGCGCGCAGACAGGCCCGGTCCCGTTCGCATCCTGGTGGTGGACGACGACCCGGGCGACGTGCTGATGATCGAGGAGGCCCTCGCGGACTCCGACGTCGACAAGGTCATCGACGTCGTCGGCGACGGCCAGGAGGCGATGGAGTTCCTGCGCCAGGAGGGGCGGCACACCGAGGCCCGGCGCCCCGACGTCATCCTGCTCGACCTGAACATGCCGCGGATGGACGGGCGGCAGGTGCTCGGCGCGGTCAAGGGCGACGAGGACCTGCGCACGATCCCGATCGTGGTGCTGACCACCTCCAACGCCGACACGGACATCGTGGGCAGCTACACGCTCCAGGCCAACGCCTACGTGACCAAGCCGATCGACCTGGACGACTTCAACGACGTGGTGCGCCGCATCGACGAGTTCTTCGGCCGGGTGGTCGTGCTGCCCAAGCGCACCTGACGCCGCACCGCCCGCCCGGGCGCGCCCGCCGCATTGTCCACGCCGGGCCGCCCACCGACACCCCGCGAGGCGCTCGACCCGCGTCGGCGCTCGCATGCTGAACATTTTTCCCGAACCCCCTCGGCGGTCGCCGCCAGCGCCGAGGATCCAGGTGGGGAAGAATTACCAGCTGCCTGGGGGGCGACAGTATGAGGTTCTCCGTCGTTGAGACCGGTTACGACCAGCGGCAGGTCGATTCCTGCCTCGACCAGCTCGGCATCCGGTTGACCCGGCTCGCGGCCCGGGCCGAGGGCGCCGCCGGGGCCGGTCGGGAGTGGGACGAGATCCGTGACGAGGCGTCGGCGCTGTGCGGCCTGCTCCAGCGGCTGGACCTCGGCGACCGGGGGATGGGCCGGTACGGGGTCGGGGGCGCCGAGCGGGAGGCGGCCGACATCCTGGCCCAGGCGCGCTTCGAGCTCGACGCGGCCCGCGAGGAGGCCCGGCAGGTCCGCGAGCGGGTCTACGCCGAGGCGGTGCAGGCCCGCCGGGACTTCGAGGCGGCGCTGTACGCCCGGCGGCGCCGCGAGGCCCGGGCGGACCAGATCCTCGGGGGGTTCGCGGGCGAGCCGGTACCGGCCGACACCCCGACCGCCGCGGCGGGGCTGACCGGCGGCGGCGTGCCGGCGACGCGGATCGCCGCGCGTGGTGGCGCCGACGCGTCCAGCGAGCCGCCGGGCGGACGCGCCGGGATCCGCTGACCCCGCGCGCCGCGTCAGGTCAGCGCGGCGACGATCGTGGTGGCCCGCCCCTCGTGCTGGGCGTACGCGTCGGGAAAGGCGGACACCTGCACGGCCTGGGCCGCGCCGGCCACGCTCATCTCCTGCCAGCCCGGGATCTCGCGCAGCGCCTCGTAGAACGCCCGGGCGGCGTACGTGGGGCGCATCAGCTCCCGCACCGTGCCCCAGCCGCTGCTCGGGCGCTGCTGGAACAGGCCGACCGAGTCGTGGTCGGAGCCGCTGCCCTGGTGCGGGTACTGCTGGGACTCCGGGAGAACGTCGCTGGCCAGGTTGTAGAGGTTGCTCTCCTGCATGGCGGTGGCCACGGCGACCACCAGGGCGCGCCGGGGCATCTTCAGGTCCTCGCCCACGTCGACGATGATCTTGGCGTTGTCCATCTGGGCCTGGGTGAGCCCGGCGACGGGGCGGGGGCGGGCCGGCTTGGCCGGTTTGGCCGGGGCCTTGCGGGTGGCCGAGGGGGTCGGCTTGGGCGTCGGGCTGGCGCTGACCACGGGGGCGGGGGAGGCTGCCCGGTCCAGGGCGCGGGAGGCGCGCTCGTCGGTGGCGGCCCGCTCGGCCACCGCCTCGGCCACGGGCTCGCGGGGGGTGTCGGTGTCGCCGCGGGTGCCGGCGAACGCGGCGGCGCCGAGGCAGCAGGTCACGCCGGTGGCGAGGGCCACCCGGACGGGGGTCGAGGAGAGCAGGGCCCGGCCGCCGCGGCGCTGCCGCTCCGGGGCGCGATGACGGCCGATCGTCCGTTCGGTTGAGGCGGGATCGGCCGCAGCGGTGGTCGGTCGATCCTGGGTCAGCTTCTGGCCGAGGGGGTCGTCGGGACTCACCCGCCGAGGCTAGAAAGGCGAGCGCCGGTTGCCATCGGCCTGGTTGGTGGCATGCGCCACAATTTGCGGTGATCCGCCTCCCCATTACGCCCGGCCCGTCACCAAGCTCGTGTTGCTCGCCTGTCGGGTCTTTCGCTTATGTCCGGTAAAGGCGCAGGAAAGGGGCGAAGAGTCGATCTTGGGGCACAGGTCCCGGCGTCGGCTCGCCCTCCGTAGAAGGACCGATGCGGCAGTCACCCGTTCGGGCCGCCGTCGGTCGACTGCGAGGGCGACCCGCACGTCGGCCGGGACGGGCCAGCGGCGGCCTCGGTCGCCGCCCGCCCGACACGGGCCGCCGGGGCCCATGACGCGCCGGTGACCCCGCGGTCTGGTTCGCCCGGGCGACGGTGAGGTCAGTGCCGGCCGTTCTCCGCGGGCGTGACGGTGAGCCGGTGCCGGCTGGCGTCGCCGCTGGAGAACGGCCACAGCCGGTCGGCGTGCTCGACGAGTTCGGCCAGTTGCTGGCGGGTGAGCCCGGCCGACGAGATGGAGGCGTGCACGTCGGCCCGATACCGGCCGTCGTCGTCGCGCCCGAGCTTCGCCTCCGCCCGCACCTGCACGGTGTGCGCCTCGTCGGTGATCTCACCGGCTGCCTCCACCGCCGCATGGTGCAGGCAGGACGCGAAGGCGGCGGCGAGCAGCTGCTCCGGGGTCAGGCCCGAGCAGTGCGGCGCCAGCGGGGACGCGAGGGCCGTGGAGAGCCCCCCGTCGTCGGTGCGTACGTGGCCGCCCTCGGCGGTCGCGGTGGCCGTCTCGTTCAGCCAGGAGCTCGATTCCGGCATCGCGTTCCTCCCGTTCACTCACCCGCCCGGCTACCCGGCCCCCGAGCCGTGAAACCGCAGGTGGTGGCCGGGACTACGGGCGTGACGGCGGCGGCCGGCGCCGGCGGACGGACGGTCCGGCCCGGCCCGGTGCGACGCGGGCGCGCCGGACGGCCCCCTGCCCGCCCAAGGGGTGGCGGCCCCGGACGGCCCGGCCGGCGCGGCAGGCGGCCGCACCCGGACGGCTCAGCCGGCGTAAGTGGACCGGTCGGGGACGGCCGCCGCCTCGGTCACCTCGGCCGCCGCGCGTTCCGTCCACGGGGACACCTGGCCGCCGCGCTGCCGGGGCGTCACCGGCTGCCGCATCGGCACGTACACCCGGGCGTCCACCGCCTCGGCCAGCACCAGCGCGGCCACCAGGCTGGTCGGCCGGTCGGCCGGGTCGTCGGCCAGGCAGCGTGCGCACAGGTCGGCCACCTCCGGGGGCAGCCCGTCGATCTCGGGCAGCGGCTGCGGGGGTTGCCGCCGCCGCACGCCGAACAGCTGCGTCGTCGTGCCCGCCTGGTACGGCAGCCGCCCGGTGAGGCAGTAGTAGAGCAGCACGCCGAGGGCGTACATGTCGGCGGCCGGGGTGGCGGGCGCCCGCTCCAACTGCTCGGGCGCCAGGTACGCCGGCGTGCCCACCACGATCCCCTCCGGCGACCGGTCCGGGGTGCCCGAGGGGGTGGCGATGCCGAAGTCGAGCACCTTGACGCCGGCCGGGGTCAGGATGACGTTGGCCGGCTTGACGTCGCGGTGCACGATGCCGTGCGCGTGGGCCGCGGCGAGGGCGGCGCTGATCTCGGCGCAGACCCGGACGGCGATGCGCCAGTCCAGCGGCCCGGCCCGCAGGTGCGCCGCGAGCGTCTCGCCCTCGGCCAGCTCCATGACGATGTAGGGCACCTGGCCGCCGGGCGGCGTCGCGCAGGTGCCGAAGTCGTGCACGCTGGCCACGTTCGGGTGCACCAGCCGGGCCGCGGAGCGCGCCTCGGCGCGGATCCGCTCCAGCGAGGTGTCCGGTTCCTCCTGCCCGGGGGACATCACCTTCACCGCCACCGGCCGGTCGAGCACCGCGTCGTGGGCCCGCCAGACCTCGGACATGCCGCCGATGCCGATGCGCTGTTCGAGCCGGTACCGCCCGCCCAGCGTCCTCATCGACCGCTCCTCGTCTGCCGCCACCGCCCGTCCCCGGGCGTCCGCCGTGTCGCCTTCGCTGCCGTTACCCGGCCTCCGATCAGGGCAAACCGGAGCCGGTTCCGGGCGGGGGCAACCCGCGCTGCGGTAGCTTGCGAGCCGAGGCCGCTGTCGGCCCGGACCGGAGGTGCGCGGATGGGCGAGGTGACCGTACGCTTCGTCGGCGGGCCGGCCCACGACCTCGTCCGGGCGCTTCCCGCCGGGCCCGACGGGTCCCCGCCGGCGCGCTGGGTCCTGCGCCATCCCGACGGGGCGGAGGCGGCCGGCGGCGGCGGGCCGGACCACCTCTACGAGCGCGAGCACGCCGCCGGCGGCGGCACGTGGACGATGCGCTTCGTGCACACCTATCCCGTGGGCATGACGGAATGACCCGCCCCGCCCGCGGGGCGGCCGACCGGCGGTGACCGCCGCGCACAGCGGGCACACAGGTGGTGCACAAGGCGGGCACAGCCGGCCGGTCCACGATGGGGACCATGATGACCGAGGGGCAGGCCGGAGCGGGCCGCGTGGAGCTGCGTCGCCCGGACGGCGAGCCCGTCCGGGTGCTGGTGGTCGACGACGAGCCGACCCTGGCCGACCTGCTGTCGATGGCGCTGCGCTACGAGGGCTGGCAGGTGCGTACGGCGGGGGACGGGATGTCGGCGCTGAGCGCGGGGCGGCAGTTCCGGCCGGACGCCGTGGTGCTCGACGTGATGCTGCCGGACCTGGACGGTTTCCAGGTGCTGCGCCGGCTGCGCGAGCACGCCCCGACGGTGCCGGTGCTGTTCCTGACCGCCCGGGACGCGGTGGAGGAGCGGATCGCCGGCCTGACCGTCGGCGGCGACGACTACGTGACCAAGCCGTTCAGCCTGGAGGAGGCGATCGCCCGGCTGCGGGCGCTGCTGCGCCGGTCGGGCTTCGCCGTCGCCGCCCGTACGGACGCGGTGCTCACGGTCGGCGACCTCAGCCTGGACGAGGACAGCCACGAGGTGCGCCGCGACGGCGAGTCGATCACGCTCACCGCCACCGAGTTCGAACTGCTGCGCTACCTCATGCGCAACCCGCGCCGCGTGCTGAGCAAGGCGCAGATCCTCGACCGGGTCTGGAACTACGACTTCGGCGGTCAGGCCAACGTGGTCGAGCTCTACATCTCGTACCTGCGGAAGAAGATCGACGCCGGCCGGAAGCCGATGATCCACACGCTGCGCGGCGCGGGTTATGTCCTCCGCCCGGCGGACTGAGGGGCCCGCCGTACGGCTCCGTCCCCGGCCCGCCGCCCGGCTCCGCGGCCGGCTGGCCGGCCTGTCGCTGCGCACCCCGCTGGCCGCCATCCGCGGGTACGCCGAACTCGTCCGGCGTGGCCGGGAGGGCGTGCCGCCCGACGTGGCCCACGCGCTGCGCCGGGTCGAGTCGGAGAGCGCCCGGATGACCAGCCTCGTCGACGACCTGCTGCTGCTGGCCCGGCTGGATTCGGGCCGCCCGCTCGCGGTCGGGCCGGTGGACCTCCCCGCGCTGGTGGTGGACGCGGCCAGCGACGCCCGCGTCGCCGGACCGGAGCACCGCTGGCAGCTCGACCTGCCCGACGCCCTCATCCGGGTCACCGGCGACCCGGCCCGGCTGCACCAGGTGCTGGCGAACCTGCTGGCCAACGCCCGGGTGCACACCCCGCCGGGGACCACCGTCACCACCGCCCTGCGGGTGGCGGGGGACGCCGCCGTGCTCAGCGTCGCCGACGACGGTCCGGGCGTGCCGGCGGAGCTGCGGGACCGGGTGTTCGAACGCTTCTCGCGGGGCGACGGCTCCCGCTCCCGGGCGCACGGCAGCACCGGCCTGGGCCTGGCCATCGTGGCCGCCGTCGTGGAGGCCCACGGCGGCACGGTCGGGATGGACAGCCGGCCGGGCCGGACGGTGTTCACCGTCCGCCTGCCGCACGTCGCGACCGGGACGTAGCGCCGGTCCCCGGTCAGTCGGCCAGCAGGTCGGCGAGGACGGCCGCGATCCGCTCCGCGTGCCGCCCGTCGGGGTCCTCGTCGGCGTTGAAGTCCGTGACGCTCATCCCGATCAGCCGGCCCGAGCGCACCAGCGGCCCGACCAGCGCCGTGAGGTCGGCCCAGTCCAGGCCGCCCGGCTCGGGGTAGCTGACCGCCGGCAGCACGACCGGGTCGAGCACGTCGAGATCGAGGTGCAGCCAGGCCGGCGTGGTGCCGGTGGCCAGGTCCCGGCCCACCGCCGCCGCGTCGGGCCCGCGCAGCCCGTCGGCGGGCACCAGGTGCACGGCGGGGTCGACCCGGACGGCCTCCAGGCCGTCCCCGATGTCCGGGTCGCGCGGGCGGTGGCCGAGCACGTGCACCTGGTCGGGGTCGACCAGCGGCCCCTCCCGGTCGAGGACGCCGGCCGGACCGTGGTCGGTGACGATCGACAGGTCCATGTCCGCCGCCTCGCCGGTGGGCGAGGTGCGCCCGTCCTCGAAGTCGAGGTGGGCGTCGAGGAACCACAGGTCGAAGCCGGCCGGCAGCCCCTGCAGCGTGCCCGGCAGGATCGCGCAGTCGCCCCCGAGCACGAGAGGGCTGTGCCCCGCGTCGAGCAGCTCCGTCACCCGGGCGGCGATCGCCCGGGTGGCCCGCCGCAGGTGTTCGACGCCGATCACGCCGGTCTCCGGGTCGCGGACGGGATCGGTGATTCCGGCGTCGACCGCGCCGGCGTCCGCGGCGCCCAGCCGGCCCAGCAGCCCCGCCGACCGCAGCGCCGCGGGCGCCCGCCGCTCGCCCCGGCCGCGGCCGGAGGAGTCGAGCGGAGCGTCCAGCACCGACCATCGCACACCCGGAAGGCTAGTCGGGTCGTGGCAGGCTGGGCGGCATGTACCGGGAACGTCCCGCCGGGTTTGCCGGCGCGGTGCTCTGGACCAGCACGACGCGGGCGGGTGCCGCGCCGACCCGGGTGCTCCCCGACGGCTGCGTCGACCTGCTCTGGACGAGCCGTGGCGGCATGCTGGTGGCCGGGCCGGACCGCACCGCGCACCTGAGCGGCGGCGGGCCGGCGCGGCGCTGGGTGGGGCTGCGGCTTCCGCCGGGCGTCGGCCCGGCGGTGCTCGGCGTGCCCGCCGTCGAGCTGCGCGACCGACGGGTCCCCCTGGCCGACCTGTGGGGCGACCGCGACGTCGACCGGCTGGCCGAGCGGGCCGAGGCCGCCCCGGCCGCCGTGCTGACGGAGATCGCCGTGGCGCGGCTGCGGGCGGCCGGGGGCCAGGACCCGCTCGGCGTCCGGGTCGCCGCCGCGCTGGCCGCCGGCGCGACCGTGGCGGCGGCCGCCGCCGAGGTCGGCCTCGACCCGCGCGCCCTGCATCGCCGCAGCCGGCACCTGTTCGGGTACGGCCCGAAGACCCTGGCCCGGATCCTGCGGATGGGGCGCGCCCTGGCGCTGGCCCGCGCCGGCACCCCGCTGGCCGAGGTGGCGGCCCGCTGCGGGTACGCCGACCAGGCCCACCTCACCCGCGACGTGCGGGACCTGGCCGGGGTGCCGCCGACCGTCCTGCTGTCGCGCTGAGCGAACCCGGTCCAGCCCCGCGGTCCGGCCCTGCGAGGGCGGGCCGGTCCGGCCTGCGCGGGCGGACCGCGCTCACCCCTGTGCGAGCGGGGCGAACAGGTCCACGCCGTTGCCGTCCGGGTCGAGTACCACCGCGTACCGCTGGCCCCAGTAGGCGTCCCACGGGGGCAGGTGGCCCGGGTGGCCCTCGGCCACCAGTTCGGCGTAGAGCCGGTCCACCTCGGCCGGGTCGGCGCACCGGAACGCGAGCCCGGCCCCGCCGCCGCCCCCGGGCCTCCAGTCCGGGTCGAAGGAGCGGACGGTGTCGGCGGTGTCCCAGGCCAGCCGGAGGCCCCCCGGCAGGGTGACCTCCACGTGCGGCTCGGCGTCGGCCCCGGCCGGGATGTCGAGGCCGAGCCGCCGGTAGAAGGCGAGCGAGCGTGGCAGGTCGCTGGCGACCATGCCGATGAGATCCAGTGTGGGTGCCATGGCTGCCACGGTAGGGGCGGCCCCGGGCGGGTGTCTTGAACGAAACGGACGCCGGGTGGAGTGTCCGGTGTGGCCTTCACGGCGGGGACGATCGGCGTACGGTGTGAGACAAGTCCGGCTTTCCGGCCAAATCCCTCATAGGGTGCGACCGGGTGCGCCGGCGGTCGAGACGGCGAGGGAAGGAGCGGTCGGTGGAACACCTGGCCTACCTGGACGCGGGGTCCGGCAGCCTGATCGTGCAGGCGGTGGTCGGCGGGGTGGCCGGCGCCGCGGTGGCGGCCAAGCTCTACTGGCGGCGGCTGGTCGACCGCTTCCGCCGCCAGCCCACCGACCACCGCTGACCCGGCGATGGTGACCCCCCACACCGGCATACGCGCCGAGCCCGGGTCGTTCCGCGACCCGGCCAACCGGGTCTTCCACCTCGGCGACGACGTGCTGCGCGGGCTGGACGAGCGGGCCGCCCAGGAGTGGCGCGCACTGGCCGCCGCCGAGTTCTTCCCGCCGCTGCTCGCCGCCGGCAAGGTCTGCGGCACCGAGCCGGTCGAGCCGGCGCGGGTGCCCACGGCCGCCCGGTGGGCGGCCGTGCTCCGCCACGAGCGCATCCCGTTCGTCTCGCACCCGTACGAGTGGTCCTTCGCCATGCTGCGGGACGCGGCACTGCTGCACCTGGAGATCCTGCGGGCGGCGCTGCCGGCCGGGTTCACCACCAAGGACGGCTCGGCGTACAACCTCCAGTGGCGGGGGGCGGAGCCGGTCTTCATCGACGTCGGCTCGTTCACCCCGGCGCGCGACGGCGAGCCCTGGGCCGGCTACCGGCAGTTCTGCCAGACCCTGCTCTACCCGCTGCTGCTCGGCGCCCACCTCGGGCTGGACTTCCAGCCGTGGCTGCGCGCCAGGGTCGACGGGATCGAGCCCGACCAGATGCGCCGGCTGTTCGGCGGGACGCGCCGGCTGCTGCCCGGCGTGCTCACCCACGTGCACCTGCACGACGCGGTGCAGCGCCGCAACGCCCGGGCCAGCACCGCCGACGTCCGGTCGCAGCTACGGGCGGCCGGCTACTCCCGGGAGCTGGCGCTGGCCACCGTACGCGGGATCGAGAAGCTCGTCCGCCGGCTGGAGCACCGCCCGGCCGCCAGCCACTGGGTCGACTACCAGCGCACCTGCGCGTACACGGCCGACGACCGGGCCGCGAAGGAACGCTTCGTCGCCGAGGCGCTGACCGACCCGCCGCGTCCCCGCCTGGCGCTCGACCTCGGCGCCAACGACGGCCGGTACGCCCGGCTCGCCGCCCGGCTGGCCGACTACGTCGTCGCGGTGGAGCAGGACCCGGCCGTCGTGGACGGGCTCTACCGGGCGCTGCGCGACGAGGGCGAGCGGCGGATCCTGCCGCTGGTGATGGACCTCGCCGACCCGTCCCCCGGCGGCGGCTGGCGGGGCGTCGAGCGGGCCTCGTTCGCCGGCCGCGCCCGGGCGGACGTGGTGCTCGCCCTGGCCGTGGTGCACCACCTGGCGATCGGGCGCAACGTGCCGCTGAGCGAGGTGCTGGACTGGCTCGTCGGCCTCGCCGCCCCCGGCGCCCGGATCGTGGTGGAGTTCGTCCACCCCGAGGACCCGATGGCCCGCCGGCTGCTGGCCAACAAGCCCGATGGGCTCTTCCCGGACTACCGGCGCGCCGAGTTCGAACGGCTGCTGGGAACCCGGTGCCGGATCGCGCGCCGTCTCGACCTGCCGTCGGGCACCCGGACCCTCTACGCGGCGGTCGTGGGTGGCTGAGCCGGCGTGCCCGGCGGACCACGCCGCCCCGGCCGACCCGCCGCCGGCGTCCGGGCCGGCCGGCCGGTCGCCGGGCCGGCGGGCGGAACTCGGCCGGCTGGCGGAGGTCGCCGCCCTCGTCGGCCTCGTGGTGACCCAGCCGCTGCTGGACGTCCTCGGCCGCAGCCCGGACTTCTTCCTGTTCCACCGGGCGGACCGGCGCGAGATCCTGCTGCTGCTCGCACTGGTCGTCCTGGCGCCCACGGCGGCCGTGGCGCTGCTCGGCGCGCTGTCCCGGCTGGCCGGGCGGGCGGCCCGCTCGGTGACGCACACCCTGCTGGTCGGGCTGCTGCTCGCCGCCCTGGCCGTGCAGGTCGGCCGGCACGGCACGCCGCTGCGGGGCGTACCGCTGCTGCTGGTGGCGGCGGTGGCCGGCGCCGCCGGGGCGGTCGCGCACCGGCGGTGGCGCGCGCCCGGGCGGGTGCTGCGGCTGGCCGCCGCCGGCCCGGTGCTGTTCGTGGGGCTGTTCCTGTTCGCCTCGCCCACCTCCACGGTGGTGCTGCCCCGCGGCGAGGGCGGCGCGGCCGGGGCGGCCGGGCCCGGCAACCACCCGCCGGTCGTGGTACTGGTCCTCGACGAGCTGCCGCTGGTCTCCCTGCTCGGACCGGACGGGCGGGTCGACGCCACCCGGTACCCGCACTTCGCCGAGTTGGCCGCCGGCTCCACCTGGTACCGCAACGCCACCGGCGTCGCCGGCTGGACGCCGTACGCGTTGCCGGCGATGCTCACCGGTCGGTACCCGCAGCGCGCGGCGGCGCCGCACTACTCGCAGTACCCGGACAACCTCTTCACCGCCTTCGGCGGCCTGTACGACATCCGCGCCGAGGAGAGCATCACCCGGCTCTGCCCGCCCAGCCGGTGCGAGTCGCCGGTCACGCCCGAGCAGGGGATGGGTGTGCTCGTCCGGGAGACCGGCGGGCTGCTGCGCCGCCTCGCCGGCCCCGTGGACAGCCGGGTCGACCCGGAGGACTCCTACCGGGAGCGCACCCGGGCCGAGGCGGGCATCGACGACGCCGAGCCGGTGCCGGCGGACCCGAAGTTCCGCTGGGACAGCCTGAACGCCAACCAGCCGGCCCGGTTCACCAGTTTCCTGGCCGGACTGCGGCCGGCGTCCCGGCCCACGCTGCACTTCCTGCACCTGCTGATGCCGCACTCCCCGTGGGAGTACCTGCCGTCCGGGTCGCGCTACGACGCCCCGGAGGACCTGCCGAACGACGGCGACGGCTGGGTGGAGTTGGCCCGCCGGCGTCACCTCGCGCAGCTCGGCTACACCGACCGGCTGATCGGGGAGACCCTGCGGACCCTGCGGGAGCGCGGCCTCTACGACGAGGCCCTGCTGGTGGTCACCGCCGACCACGGGGTCAGCTTCACCAAGGGCGCCCAGGGGCGCGGGATGGACGCCATCCGGGCCGCCCCGGACGAGGTCGCCTGGGTGCCGATGTTCGTCAAGACCCCCGGACAGCGCGCCGGGCGGGTCGACGACCGGAACTGGCAGCACGTCGACCTGCTGCCCACGATCGCCGACGAGGCCGCCATCCGGCTGCCGTGGCGGGTCGACGGCCGGTCCGCCCGCGAGGCCCCGCGCGCCGAGACGGGCAAGGTCTTCTACGACCGCCCCGGGGAACCGACGCCCATCCCCGGCGGCGTGCCGACCCCGCCCGCGCCGCCCGCGCCCCACCCGCTCGTGGGCACCGCTGTCGGCGACCGTCCGAACGGCGGCACCGCCCACGTCGCCGGTCTGTCCGGGTTCCGGGCCGTCGACCCGGACACCGGCCGGCTGCCGGCGGCGGTCTGGGGCGACGTGCCGGACGGGGTGCCCTCCGGCACCCTGCTGGCGGTCGCCGTCAACGGCCGGGTCGGCGCCGTCGTGCCGGTGGTCCCCCGGGACGCCGGCGGTCGCCGCTTCGCCGCCCTGGTCACCGACGACCGGCTCTTCCACGCCGGGGCGAACCGGCTGGACGTCTACCGCGTCGCCGCCGACGGGACGCTGCGCCGCCTCGACCTGTCCTGAGGCGCTGCGGCCCGCCCACCGCGGCGCGCGCCCTGCCCGCCTGTGACGGGCGGCCGGCCGGTAGCGTTCCCATGCCCACGCGGGCACGGGCGGCCCCGCCGTGCCCGAAATGGACGGGGTTTCCCGGCCCGCTGGTCGGGAATCGGGTGACGCAGACCTCACCGCCGAACCACGGCGGGCGGTATCCCCGCGACCGTGATTACGGTAAAAGCGAAGGCAATTCAATGCAGATCTGCCGGCGAAGCGAGGGACCACATGACGGAAGTCAAGCTCGATCACCCCGGTGGGCAGCTTTCGATGCCGGTGCAATCCGCGGTCGAGGGCCCCGCCGGCATCGGGGTGGGCAAGCTGCTCAAGGAAACCGGGATGACGACGTACGACCCTGGTTTCGTCAACACCGCGGCCTGCTCGTCCGCGATCACCTACATCGACGGCGACGCGGGGATCCTGCGTTACCGCGGGTACCCGATCGAGCAGCTCGCGGAGAAGTCCTCGTTCCTGGAGGTCTCGTACCTGCTGATCTACGGTGAGCTGCCGAGCCAGCAGCAGCTGACCGAGTTCACCGAGCGGATCCGGCGGCACTCCCTGCTGCACGAGGAGATGCGCCGTTTCTTCGACGGCTTCCCGCGCGACGCGCACCCGATGGCGGTGCTCTCCTCGGCCGTGAGCGCCATCTCGACCTTCTACCAGGACAGCCTGGACCCGTTCGACTCCTCGCACGTCGAGATGTCCACGGTCCGGCTGATGGCGAAGGTTCCCACCATCGCCTCGTACGCCTACAAGAAGTCGATCGGCCAGCCGCTGCTGTACCCGGACAACTCGCTGGGCTACGTGGAGAACTTCCTGCGGATGACCTTCGGCGTGCCGGCGGAGCCGTACGAGGTCGACCCGGTCATGGCCAAGGTGCTGGACATGCTGTTCATCCTGCACGCCGACCACGAGCAGAACTGCTCCACCTCGACCGTGCGGCTGGTCGGCTCCAGCAACGCCAACCTCTTCGCCTCGGTATCGGCCGGCGTGAACGCGCTCTTCGGCCCGCTGCACGGCGGCGCCAACCAGGCCGTGCTGGAGATGCTGGAGAAGATCCAGGCCGACGGCGGCGACGTCGGGTCCTTCGTCCGCAAGGTGAAGGACAAGCAGGACGGCGTGAAGCTGATGGGCTTCGGCCACCGGGTCTACAAGAACTACGACCCGCGCGCGGCGATCGTGAAGAAGGCGGCCCAGGACGTGCTCGGCCGGATGGCCAAGCCGGACCCGCTGCTGGACATCGCGATGCAGCTCGAGGAGATCGCGCTGGCCGACGACTTCTTCGTGTCCCGCAAGCTCTACCCGAACGTGGACTTCTACACCGGCCTGATCTACAAGGCCATGGGCTTCCCGACCAAGATGTTCACGGTGCTCTTCGCGCTGGGCCGGCTCCCCGGCTGGATCGCCCAGTGGCGCGAGATGATCAACGACCCGGAGACCAAGATCGGTCGCCCGCGGCAGATCTACACCGGCTCCCCGGAGCGGGCGTACGCCCCGTTCTCGGAGCGCTGACCTCCGCCGCGCACCGCACACAGGCCGCCGACCCCGCGAGGGTTCGGCGGCCTGTCGCGCTGTGGGGGAGGGGCGGGGCGTGCCGGTCAGGCCCACTGCGGGAGGCGGCGGAGGCGGCTCCGTGCGGCGGACGCCGGCCGGTCCTCGCCGGTCAGCGCAGGCCGGCGGCGGCCAGCAGGTTGCCCTCCGCGACGGCCGGCAGGGCGCGGCCCCGGGCCATCCGTTCGGCGGCCCGCTCGGCGGTGAATGCCGGCGCCGTGGCGATCGCCGCGGCGTAGGCGGCGGCCGTGCGGTGCGCGATCGCCGTCCAGCCGTACCGCTCGTGGACCATGGCGTGGGCACGGCGGGCCAGCTCGCGGGCCCGCTCCCGGTCCGACAGCAGGGCGTGCACGGCGTCGGTCAGCCCGTCCGGGTCGTGCGGCCGGAAGGTCATCCCGGTGACGCCCGGCTCGACGATCTCGGCCAGTCCGCCGGTCGCGGCGACCGCCAGGGGCGCGCCGGCGGCGGCGCCCTCCAGGGCCACCATGCCGAACGGCTCGTAGATGCTCGGCACCGCGAAGCAGTCCGACGCGGCCATCACCGCGGGCAGGTCGGTGCCGCCGAGGAAGCCCGGGAGGCTGACCGTGCCGGCCAGGCCGAGACGGTGCACCTCGGCCTCCAGTTCGCCGCGGTACGGACCGTCGCCGACGATGACCGCGCGCAGCCCGGGGTGCCGCTCGCGCAGCCGGGGGAGCCCGGCGATCAGGTGCTGTACGCCCTTCTCGTAGACCAGCCGGCCGGCGAAGGTGACCAGTGGGCCGTCCCCGGCGAACCGGGCGCGGGCCTGTGCCACCGCGGCCGCCGGCGCCCGCCAGCGGTGCGGCTCCACGCCGTTGGGCACCACGTCGACCCGGCCGGCCGGCACGCCGAACAGCCCGGTCACCTCGTCGCGCATGTAGCCGGAGCAGACGATCACCCGTCCGGACTCGCCGGCCAGCCAGTGCTCGACGCCGTGGATGGTGCGGTTCATCTCCTCCGGCAGCCAGCCCTGGTGCCGGCCGGCCTCGGTGGCGTGGATGGTGCTGACCAGCGGGATGTCCAGGTGCTCGCGCAGGGTCATCGCGGTGTGCGCGACGAGCCAGTCGTGGGCGTGGATGACGTCGTACGAGCCGGCCTCGGTGGCCCGCAGGGCGGCCCGGGTGAGGGTGTGGTTGAACGCCATCGTCCAGGCGAGCAGGGAGGACGTGGCCAGCGGGAAGGTCACCGGGTCCTCGGCGGCGCGCAGGATGCGGACGCCGTCGGCGTACTCCTCCAGGGGCGCGCCGTCGGCGTGCCGGGTGACGACGGTGACCTCGTGCCCGGCGGCGGCCAGGGCCACCGACAGGGCGTGCACGTGCCGGCCGAGCCCGCCCACGAGCACGGGCGGGTACTCCCAGGAGAGCATCAGGATGCGGCGGGTCTGCGGGGGCGTGCCCGGCCCGGCGTGCGCCGGGACCTGGGGCCGGGAGGTGAGGGTGGGCCGGTGGACCCGACCCGGGGAGGTGGTGGGCTGCTCGCCGACCCGCAGGGTCGTCACATCAATCTCCGTCCATGCGTGATGGTGCGCGCCGGCAGCGGTGGCGGCGGAACTGGGTGGGATGGCCGAACGGCCGAGTGGCGACGCGCGTGCGCGCCCCCGAACAAGCAAAGGGCATCGCGGTCGATCCCGCATCTCGAAAAGGGCCAAGGTGACGGAGGACACCGCAACTCCGACCCGTATCAGTCGGGTGGATTCCGGGCCGCCACCGAAGGGTGGACGAGCAACCGTCGAAGGGCGGAGGGGTAGCCGAGCCCGTGCGGCGAGCGTCGACGCGAGCGCCACCGACGACACCGGCCGCCGACCCCCGGGTGCGGGGGCCGGCGGCCGGTGTCGTGGGCCGGCTGGGGAGCCGTCGGGCCACTCAGTGGTAGTCGTCCTCCTCGCGGGCGGTGTCCGGCAGGCTTCCGAGCACCTTGTTGATCACGTGGATCCGGGCGCCGGCGGCCCGGTAGTCCGCGCAGACCGTCTCGGCCCCGTCGGCCAGCCGGGCCCCCGGTCCGGCCGCGGTGACGGCGAGGGTGGTGCCCGCGAGGGTGGTGACGGAGCCGGCGGCCACCAGTTCGGCGGCCGAGCGTGCCCCGCCGACCAGGTGCTCCTTCAGCAACCCCCGCAGCGTGTCGGTGTCCTTGAGCAGCAGGTGGTCCAGGTTGGCGGTGGAGAACTTGGCCCGGAAGGCGTCGTCGGTCGGGGCGAGGATGGTCAGCCCACCGGCGGCGGACAACTCCTCGGCCATCCCGGTGGCCCGGACCGCCGCCTCGAACGTGGTGAGCACGGGAATCCAGGTGAGGGCCCGGTCGGGCGACTGGCCCACCAGCGAGCCCGGACCACCCGGCTCGGTCCCCGAGGGCAGCACGTCGCACAGCGGTCCGGTCACCGCGACCGGTGTGGCGTCGCCGGTGCGGTCCGTCGCGGCGGACCTCTTTTCCTGCGAACTGGTGCACCCGGTCACCGCGACCAGGAGGGCCAGAGCGGCCCCGGCCACCGCCCGCCGGCGGCGGGCGACCCGGGACCGGTTTCCGGAGCGCGGCCCCGGGGTGAGGGTGTCGGGCACGGTCTTCTCCACTTCGGAACGGGTACGGGTGGTGCCGGCAGGTCGGCGGGAGGCCTGCCGGCACCACGTTCGGGCGGAACTCAGCAGGTCACAGAAGCGCGCACTGGCCGACGTTCGGACCCCGTACGGAGTTGCTGACCTCCATGTTCATCGGCTCCGGGGAGTTGCCGGTGCAGGCCAGCGGACCGTCGACGGTGTTGCCGGCCACCAGCGGGGCCACGCCCGTGCTGCCGGTCACGCTGACCGGCCCGGTCACCTCGTTGCCGACCAGGACGACCGGGCCCCTGGTGCCGGTGGCGCGCACCGGACCCTCGACCGTGCTGTCGGTCATGACGACCCCGGCGGCGCTGGTGGCGTTCACCGGACCGTTGATCGAGCTGCCGTTGACGATCAGCGTGGCGCCGGGCCGCACCTGGATCGAACCCCGGACGGTGGCCCCGTCCAGGCAGGCGACGCCGGAGACGACCAGCGTGCCGTTGTGGGTGCCGGTCAGGGTGGGGGCGATCCGCTCGCCGGCGACCAGGCCCTCGACGGCCTGCTCGTCGAGCAGCAGCGGGATCAGGCCCCGCTGCGGCTGGGACAGCGGAACCAGGTAGCCGTCGGCGACCTTGATCACCTTCCAGCCGTGGGCGGCGATGCGCTGGGCCGCCGTGGTGCGCTTGCCGGTCGGACCGTCGGTACGCTCACCGTGGTACTGCTCCTCGGTCAGCCGGTACGCGCACGGCGCCTGCTCGAGGATCCGCTCCGGGGTGGGGGCGTCCACGGGCGGCGGGGCCTCACCCGGGTGCGGGGCGGGGTAGGCCTCGATCTTCCGGGAGCCCCGGAACACGATCCGTCCCTCGTTGGCGGACTGGAACGTGATCGCCTCGGCGCGGGCCTTGGTGATGTCCTTGACGTTGGCGCCGTGGTACTTGAAAAACTCGTTGAACGTCCACAGCGCGGAGTACGTCTTGCGCCGGCGGTTGTTCGCGGTGTTGCTCTCGTCGGGCCGCGTCGGGCCACCGGAGCTGCGCAGCTCCAGCAGGGAGTTGACGACGTTCTTCAGGCCGAGGGTGTTACGCAGGATGGTCTCTTCGCTCAGACCCACCGTGGCGTTGGAGGTGCAGCCGTACGGGCACGCCCACCAGCCGTCCTGGGCGCCCTGGGCGTACATGTGACCTTCGATCATGTCCTGCGACTCGTCGAAGATTCCCTGCGCCACGTTCTGGTGCCGGGGCGGCAGCATCGGCAGGTCACCGGCGTTGGTGTTGCCGTACTCGTGGCCGTCGTAGCCGGCGACCGGCCGGTAGTCGCGGACCATCTCGGCGAGGGCGTGGGTCTCCGGCTGGCGGATCAGCGAGTGGTCCCGGTTCAGGTCCTGACCGGTGGAGTTGCCCCGGGTGTTGGCGGCCCGCCCGTCGCCGTTGAGCGTCGGCACGATCAGCATGGTGGTCTTCGACAGCAGGTCGAGGGTCTTGCTGTCCTTGGTGAAGGCCAACTGCCGGGCCATGATCAGGCAGGCCTCGCGGTCGCCCGGCTCGTTGCCGTGCACGTTGCAGTTGACCATCAGGGGGTTGGTCGCGGCCACGGCCTCCGGCGTCGCCGGCGGCTTGGGGTAGCCGATGACCAGCATGTTGATCGGCCGGTCCTGGACGGTGCGGCCGATCTCCACCACGCGAACGCGGTCGCTGGCCTTGTCGATCGCGGCGGTGTACGCGTACTCGTTGACGTCGCTGGTGTACTGGGCGCCCAGCGTGTCCTCCCACTGGGTGCGCAGGTTCTCACCCGGGACGGCCGGGTCGCCCCAGTGGGCCCTGGTGGTGCCGCTGACCGGCGCCGAGTAGGGCTGGGCCTCGGTGCCGAACCGGGCCCGGACCCGCCACTGGAAGCCGTTGCCCGGCACGAAGCCGGCGTCGGCGAAGGTCGGCGCGGTGTTGTTGACCTGGCGGTTCGGGCGCCAGACACCGACGATCACCGGCGTGCCCAGCGTGCCGTCCCCGGCCAGCGGGGTCCGCTCGATCTGGTAGTCGGTGGCCCCTTCTACCCGGGTCCACGCCAGCGTGGCGTACCCGTCGCCCTGCACGACCGTGAGGCCCTGCACCTGGTTCGGCTCCGCCTGCTGCAGGGCCGCGCTCGGCTGCCCGTGCGCCTGTCCCGGCACCGCCGTCGCCACGAGGGTGGCGGCGAGCAAGGCGGAGAACACACCGGCCGTTGTCCGTCTGTATCTCAAGAGGGATCTCCAAACAGGAGGATGGTGGGGTGCGCCCAGCACACCCGCACTCGGCCCACCGTTGGCCCACACCCGGTGTTTCTTGAGGATCATCTGAGGTTTCCGACCTGGTCACCGGCGGGTGGTCGCGGGCACCCCGGTCGCTCACCGGCCGTCGTCATCCCCCGCGCAGCCGGTAGCCGACGCCGCGGACCGTCTCGACCAGGCCGGCGTCGTCGAGCTTGCCCCGCAGGGCCGCGACGTGTACGTCGAGGTTGTGCCGGGTGCCCCAGGTGGTCTGCCAGACGTCCAACTGCAACCGGTCCCGGGGCACCACCGCGCCGGCCTGCCGGGCCAGCGCCACCAGCAGGTCGAACTCCTTGCGGGCCAGGCTGACCTCCCGGTCGCCCACCCAGACCCGCCGGGCGTTGACGTCGATGCGCAGCGTGCCGACCCGCAACTGGCTCGTGGTCCGGGCGCTGCGGACGGTACGCCGCATCACCGCCTCGATGCGGGCCTGCAACTCCACCATCGAGAACGGCTTGACGACGTAGTCGTCGGCGCCGGCCCGCAGGCCGGCCACCCGGTCGTACTCCTCGGCACGGGCGCTGACCGCGATGATGGCGACGTCCTCGTCGGCCTGACGTAGCCGCCGGCACACCTCCAGACCGTCCCGGTCGGGCAGGTTGAGGTCCAGCAGGACCAGGTCGACCGGGTCGGCCCGGATCGCTTCGGCGGCCGTCAGCGCCGGCACCACCTCGTATCGCCGGCGGCGCAGGGCCTTGGTGAGGGCAGACGCCACGCGTAGGTCGTCTTCCACCAAGAGAATCCGCACGTACGTCCCCCTCGGACCTCATCCCAGCCGGGTCCGAGTCTGTCCGATGATCAACACCCTGACCAGTGCGGATGCAAGATCGTAACCGCAGCGCTCGGTCCGTGCGGTGTGTGCGCCGGCGGGTATCGGTCGGGTGGATTCCGGTCATCCGCCGAACGGGTGGATTGGTGGCCGAACCAGCGGGGCAATACCCGCACGCGCGCCGCCCGGCCCCCGCCGTGTGGTGCGCTCATGGTGCGGTGCGCGCTCATGATCTTTGGCCGAAGGAGCGACATGCAGGTCTGGCCGGGTGAGCGGTATCCCCTGGGGGCCACCTACGACGGGATGGGCACCAACTTCGCGATCTTCTCAGAGGTGGCCGAGCGGGTCGAGCTGTGCCTGTTCGACGAGGGGGAGAGCGGGGCGGAACGGCGCGTCGAGCTGCGCGAGGTCGACGCCTACGTCTGGCACGCGTACATCCCGGGTGTCGAGCCGGGGCAGCGGTACGGCTACCGCGTGCACGGGCCGTACGACCCCGCGAACGGGCTGCGCTGCAACCCGCACAAGCTGCTGCTCGACCCGTACGCCAAGGCGGTCGACGGCGACGTGCGGTGGGACCCGGCGGTCTACGACCACGAGCACGGCGACCCGGAGCGGATGAGCACCACCGACTCCGCGCCGTTCGTGCCGAAGTCGGTGGTGGTCAACCCGTACTTCGACTGGGGCAACGACAAGCCGCCGCGCACCCCGTACCACCACTCGGTGATCTACGAGGCACACGTGCGCGGCCTGACCATGCGCCACCCCGACATCCCCGAGGAGCTGCGCGGCACGTACGCCGGCCTGGCCTCCCCGCCGATGATCGAGCACCTGACGACGCTCGGGGTGACCGCCGTCGAGCTGATGCCCGTGCACCAGTTCGTGCACGACCACCGCCTCGCGGACCTGGGGCTGCGCAACTACTGGGGCTACAACACCATCGGCTTCTTCGCCCCGCACCACGGCTACTCCGCGTGGGGCCGCCTGGGCCAGCAGGTGCAGGAGTTCCGGGGCATGGTCAAGGCGCTGCACGCCGCCGGGATCGAGGTCATCCTCGACGTCGTCTACAACCACACCGCCGAGGGCAACCACCTCGGCCCGACGCTGAGCTTCAAGGGCGTCGACAACCCCAGCTACTACCGGCTGAGCGAGGAGGACCGACGCCACTACGTCGACTACACCGGCACCGGCAACAGCCTCAACGTGCGCAGCCCGCACTCGCTCCAGCTGATCATGGATTCACTGCGCTACTGGGTGACCGAGATGCACGTCGACGGCTTCCGCTTCGACCTCGCCGCGACCCTGGCCCGCGAGTTCTACGAGGTCGACCGCCTCTCCACCTTCTTCGAGGTGGTGCAGCAGGACCCGGTGGTCAGCCAGGTCAAGCTGATCGCCGAGCCGTGGGACGTCGGCCCCGGCGGCTACCAGGTCGGCAACTTCCCGCCGGTGTGGACCGAGTGGAACGGCAAGTACCGCGACACCGTGCGCGACTTCTGGCGCGGCGAACCCGCCACCCTGGCCGAGTTCGCGTCCCGCATCTCCGGCTCCGCCGACCTCTACCAGGACGACGGGCGTCGACCGTTCCACAGCATCAACTTCGTCACCTGCCACGACGGGTTCACCCTCACCGACCTGGTGTCGTACGACGACAAGCACAACGAGGCCAACGGGGAGGAGAACCGGGACGGCGAGAGCCACAACCGGTCGTGGAACTGCGGGGTCGAGGGGGACACCGACGACCCGGCGGTGCTGGCCCTGCGGGCCCGGCAGCGCCGCAACTTCCTGGCCACCCTGATGCTCTCCCAGGGCGTGCCGATGATCGGCCACGGCGACGAGCTGGGCCGCACCCAGCGCGGCAACAACAACGCGTACTGCCAGGACAGCGAGCTGGCGTGGGTCGACTGGGAGCACGCCGACACCGACCTGTTGGAGTTCACCCGCAAGCTGGTCGCCTTCCGCCGTCGCCACCAGGTGTTCCGCCGCCGCCGCTTCTTCACGGGCCTGCCGGTGCGTTCCCGGCTGGTCGACGAGCCCCTGCCCGACCTGGCCTGGTACACCCCCGACGGGCGGGAGATGACCGGCGAGGACTGGGGCAACGACTTCGGCCGCTCCGTCGCGCTGTTCGTCAACGGCGAGGGCATCCGCGAGCGCGGCCAGTACGGCCAGCGCCATCTGGACAGCTCCTTCCTGCTCTGCTTCAACGCCCACGACGCGCCGCTGGACTTCACCGTGCCCGGGCCCGAGTTCGGCCGACGCTGGGAGCTGGTGATCAGCACGGCGGAACCGGAACCGGAGAAGACCACCGTGGTCGAGGCGGGTGGCGTCCTCGGCGTGCCGGACCGGTGCGTGGTGGTGCTGGAGAGGGCGGCCTGACATGTCGACCACCCCTCGACCGGCCGCGCCCCGGGTCGGCGCCACCTGCCGGGTGCAGGCCCGCCCCGGCTTCGACCTGGACGCCACCGCCGGCCTCGCCGACCACCTGGCCGACCTGGGCGTCACCCACCTCTCGGCACGCGGGTGGCCTTCGGCCGGGGCGGCGCGGTCGCCACCCGGCTTGCTGCTCGGCCTGGCCCGCGCCGGCGGCTGGGACGACACGGTCGTGTCACTTCCCGTTCACGAGTTGACCGACCTGTTCACCGGCCGGGTCTACAGTGGCGGGGAGACCCGTCTGGCCGACCTGCTGGCCACCTGTCCCGTCGCGCTGCTGGCTCCCACCCCCGAGTCCGTGGAGGCTGCGTCATGACCGAGTTCGCGGTGTGGGCGCCGCAGGCCGCCCGGGTCCGGCTGCGCCTGCCCGGCGTCGCCGACCACGAGATGCGTTCCGGTCCCGGCGGCTGGTGGCGGGTCGAGGTGCCCGCCACCGGCCCCGGCACCGACTACGCCTTCCTCCTCGACGACGACGAGCGGGCGCTGCCCGACCCCCGGTCGGCCTGGCAGCCGGCGGGGGTGCACGGGCCGAGCCGGCTCTACGACCACGCGGCGTTCGAGTGGACCGACCACGCCTGGACCGGCCGGCAACTGCCCGGCAGCGTCCTCTACGAGCTGCACGTCGGCACCTTCACCCCGGAGGGCACCTTCGACGCCGCCATCGGCCGCCTCGACCACCTGGTCGACCTCGGCGTCGACATGATCGAGCTGCTCCCGGTCAACGCCTTCAACGGCGAGCACAACTGGGGCTACGACGGCGTCTGCTGGTATGCCCCGCACCAGCCCTACGGCGGGCCGGACGGCCTGAAACGGCTGGTCGACGCCGCCCACGCCAAGGGTCTGGGGGTGATCCTCGACGTCGTCTACAACCATTTCGGGCCCTCCGGGGCCTACGCGCCGATGTTCGCGCCGTACCTCACCGAGCAGAGCAACACCTGGGGCCGCACGGTCAACCTCGACGGCCCGCACTCCGACGGCGTCCGTCGCTACATCGTCGACAGCGTGCTGATGTGGCTGCGTGACTACCACGTCGACGGGCTGCGGCTCGACGCCGTGCACGCCATGCCCGACAGCCGCGCCACCCACCTGCTGGAGGAGGTCGCGGTGGAGGTGGAGTCGCTGGCCACCCACCTCGGCCGGCCGCTGTCGCTGATCGCCGAGTCCGACCTCAACGACCCGCGGCTCATCACCCCACGGGAGGCCGGCGGCTACGGCCTGCACGCCCAGTGGAACGACGACGCCCACCACGCCCTGCACACCCTGCTCACGGGCGAGCGGCAGGGCTACTACGGCGATTTCGGCTCCCTGGAATGCCTCACCGACGTGCTCACCGGCGGCTTCTTCCACGCCGGCACCTGGTCCAGCTTCCGCAACCGCCACCACGGGCGGCCGGTGGACCGGCAGCGCACCCCGGGGCACCGGTTCGTGGCGTACCTGCAGAACCACGACCAGATCGGCAACCGGGCCACCGGAGACCGGATCTCCGCCACGCTCTCCCCGGCGCTGCTGCGGGTGGGCGCGACGCTGCTGTTCACCGCACCCTTCACGCCGATGCTGTTCATGGGGGAGGAGTGGGCGGCCAGCACCCCGTGGCAGTTCTTCACCAGCCACCCCGAGCCCGAGCTGGCGACGGCGGTGGCGACGGGCCGGAAGCGGGAGTTCGCCGCGCACGGCTGGCCGGAGGGAGACGTCCCGGACCCGCAGGACCCGCAGACGTTCGTCCGCTCCCGCCTCGACTGGGCGGAGCTGGACAAGCCCGAACACCGCGAGATGTACGACTTCCACCGGCGGCTCATCGCGCTGCGCAAGAGCCGCCCCGATCTGTCCGACCCGCGGCTGAACCGGGTGGAGGCGCGCCACGGCGACCACTTCCTGGTGATGCGCCGGGGGGAGACGCTGGTGGTGGCGAACCTGGCCGCGAAGCCGCAGCGGGTCACGCTGCCGGGGGTGGCGCGGCGGGTGTTGCTGGCCACGGGGGAGGGGGTCACGGTGATGCGGGACCGGATCGAACTGCCGGCCGAGACGGCGGCGGTCGTGGCGCTCTGAGTATCGCGCGATTTCGGGATACGTCATGCGGATGCGTCGGGTACAACGCTGTCCGCGTCGGTGAGGCTGCGGCGGGCGATCGTGATGTTGATGTCGGCCCGGGGGCAGCCGGCGCCGGAACTCAAGATTCGCCACACGGATTTACCCGTTCCGGGCTGCTGACGAGGCGCTTGCCATTACCGGGCCGGGTTGTGGGGGTCCTATGGTGGCGGCGCCGTCTCTACCGCCGACCAAATCGCCGAAGTCGTCGGACGACACGCCGAAAGGTGAGTGGTTTTCGTGCTGGTGGAGCCGTGACATCATACCTGTGTCGTCCGTCGCATCGGCGCGGCTCGTAAAGGGTTTCAGTGGAGTCACAATGGCCGGGCTGACAGGGGCGAGGATGCCGGGTACCACACCGCTGAGTTCGCATGATCCACGCACGGCGAGGCCCTACCAGCTGCTCGGGCGGCTGGGTACGGGCGGCCAGGGCGTCATCACCCGGGCAGGGACGTGAACGATAACCGGGAGGTGGATGCGGATCCACCGTACGTGGTCAGCGAGTTCATCGAGGGCCCGACCCTGAAGCGGCACGTCCGTGAGCGTGGCCCGATCTGCGGGAACGCGTCGCACCGACTGACGGTTGGCACCGCCACCGCGCCGACCGCGACCCGCCCGTCCGACCTGGTCCATCGCGATCTGATGCCGGACAACGTCATTCCCGGGTGCGATGGTCCCCGCGTGATTGACTTCGGCCGGTCCGGGCCCTGACCCACGAACATGATCCGGTCGGTCCGCATGGCGGCCCGGCCGGGCTGGTGGCTGATGTCGACGCCGTCAGCCGACACTCTGGAGGGACCACATGGTTTCAGGTCGACCGACTGCCCGGCCGTGGCTGCCGTACACCACGGCCATCGTGGCCGGATTCGCGATCATCGCGGCGGCCTACCTGATCGTCCGGCCGGCGGCGGACATCGACTGTACGCCGCTGGAGGTCAGCTCGTCGATCGAGAAGGACGTGCTGCTCGGCGAGTTGGCAGAACGCTACAACAAGAGCGATCGGCGGTTCGGTGGCCGGTGCGCCGTGGTGACCGTACATGGGCTCTCGTCCGGTGCGGCGACGGACGCGCTGGCCGGCGAATGGGCAGTCAAGCAGCCCGGCCGGCCACGGCCGCAGGTGTGGTTGCCGACGTCAACCCTGTGGACCGGGCAGTTGAAGTTGCGGGACGAGGCCGCCGGGCGTCCGGCGCAGACCCCCGGCCGGTACCCGTCGATCGCGAACAGTCCGCTGGTCATCGCCATGCCGCAGCCGAAGGGTGAGCTGCTCCAACAGCAAGGTCCCCTCGGCTGGGGTGAGATGCTGGGCTCGTCCGGGCGCTCGGGCTGGGCCACCTTCGGTCGCCCCGAGTGGGGGCGGTTCACTTTCGGCAAGGTCAACCCGAACCTGTCCACCTCCGGGCTGGCGGCCACGATCGCGAGCTACTACGCGGCCATCAACCGGGCCAGTGACCTTACGGAGAGCGACCTCGCGAATCCGGCGGTGACCCAGTTCGTCCGCCGTATCGAGGCCAACGTGTCCCACTACAGCGACGACATCGTGGATCTGCTGAAGGACCGCGCCGAGGCGGACCTGTCCGGCACGGCGGCTCCGACGGACATGAGCGCGGTGGTGACGCAGGAGGAGTTGGTCTACCAGTACAACCAGGGGGAGCTGAGCCCGACCCGGGGCGAGAAGCCGAGGGTCCCACTGGTCGCGCTGTATCCGAAGGAGGGCACGTTCAACCTCGACCACCCGTACGTGGTGCTCCCCTCGGCCAGCCCGGAGCAACGTGACGCCGCTGCCGACTTCCTGGCGTTCCTCCAGGAGCCGCCGCAGCAGGAGAGCTTCAGCCGGCTCGGGTTCCGCGACCACAAGCAGAACGCGTCCCGCCCGCTGATCGCCTCCGTCGGCGGGCGCGGCGCCCAAGATCTCACCTACTTCGACCCGCCGGATCCCACCGTGGTCAAGGCGATCCTCACCGGCTGGGGCACGCTGCGCAAGAAGGCGAACATCCTCGTGGCCGTCGACACGTCCGGTTCGATGAACGCAAAGATCGGTGACCGGACCAGGTTCCAGGTGGCGACCAGGGCCGCCGCCAAGGGCTTCGGCCTCTTGAACTCCGAGGACCAGGTCGCGCTCTGGTCGTTCTCGTCCGAGACGAAACAGCGGCCGAAGTCGCCGTACAGCGAAGAGGTCCGGCTGTCGGCGTTCGACCAGAAGGCGCTCACCAATAAGATCAACAACCTCCACGTCGAGGGCGGCACCGCTCTGTACGCCACCGTACGGGCGGCACACCGTCACATGCTCGATCACTATGACCAGTCCCGGATCAACGCGGTGGTCGTACTGACAGACGGCAAGAACGAGTACAACAAGGACAGCAATCTCGCCCGGCTGCTCCAAGACGTCGCGTTGGATCCGGAACGACCGATCAAGATTTTCTGCGTCGCCTTTGATGAGCAGTCCGATTTCGGGACGCTGGACCGGATCGCCAAGGCGGCCGCGGGCAAGGCGTTCGACGCCCGTGACCCGGCGAAGATCGACGACGCATTCGTCAAGCTGGTCAGTAGCTTCTAGTGGGCTCTGTCCAGGTCACGTCGGTGACGTAGTAGACATGGTCGATGCGGCCCCGCGCTGCTGCCGCGGGGCGATTCACCATCCGTACCTCTCCTCGCGGGTAGGAGTACGGTCGATGACTGCAGGGGCTGCTGACCGTAGTGATCGCCGAACCTGAGTGTGTAGGAGTGCGACACTGCCCCACGTGCAAGGACGATCGTCTTGACTGTCATGTCAATGCTTGCCCGCTACCAAGTCATCGCTTGAGCGACGCCATTTCAAGTCCCACCGTCAGCATCAGGGCATGCGCAGGCGTCGTCTCGACGCTGGAGGTCATGGCGGGGACGACCGCTGTTGATCATTACTGCGGTTGTGAGGTAGCACCGCCGTCGGCAAGATAGACCGGGGTGCGCCGGGCTCGGGCGCGTATCGCCGCGTGGGCTCGCGGAGCGACATTGTCTGGGAGTCGCTGCTCAGCATCCTGGGGCGAGAAGAAGGCGATGTCCTCAAGCTCCTGCTCAGGCAAGGTGATGCCCTCAAGGCTGGCGACCGTACCGCAGTCGAAGGTGAAGTGGATCAGGGCGCGTGGCCGCTGCCCGGCGGGAGGTGCCCAATCCACGACGAGCAGGTCGCCCACCACCACAGCAGTACCCAGCTCTTCGCGGATCTCGCGGGCGCAGGCGTCATGCGGATACTCGCCCTCGTCCACATAACCACCTGGGAAGGCCCAGTGGTCGTGGTAGGTGGGCTTGACGAGCAGTACGTTTCCAGCCGGGTCGGTGATGAAGGCGGCTGCGGCGGCGTAGAAGGCTGGAAGGTTGGCGTACCAGGTAGCGGGCTCGGTCCAGGTCACCTCGGTGACGCTAGCCGACATCGTCTCGATGGGACCTTGTGTTACCTGGGCACTGTCGGAGCTGCGAGAGTCAGCAGGAGTTCGTTGATCTCAGGCACGGCTCGATGAGGGCGCAGAGCGGTGGCAAGTTCGCGGACGCGATGTGTCACGCGGGCGGAATGGACGGCTGTTGCGTGGTGTGTCAGCTCCCGGCCCCGGTCGTAGGCAGCCTCGATGTCTCCAGCGCGAGCATGGGTCGTGGCGATGACGGCGGTGTGCAGGGCACGCGTCCGGATGTTCTGGTTGGCGACGGTGAGCGCGTCAGTTGTGTGTCTCAGGGCCTGTCGGTATAGGCCCAGGTCGCTGAGGCACTTGACCGCAGCACCGGCGAGGTGGGCCGGGCTGAAGTAGCTGACCCAGCGCGGACCGCCGTCGGGGTCCGTACGATCGATGGCTCGCTCGGCCATGGCGAGGGCGTTCTGGCACGCACGTCTTTCGCCTGACGTGCCGTACGCGCTGGCGGCGGTCGTGTACAGCCGCGAGCGGACGGCGGCGGGGGCGCGGCCTGCTCCGTCGATGGCAGCTTCGGCGAGCCGGACGGCGTCGTGGGCGTGCCCGAGGTAGACGGCCTGGGTGGCGAGGTTGGCCAGCAGGTGGGCACCGTACAGGCGGTCGTCGGCGGCCTTGGCGAGCCGTAGCGCGATGGTCAGATGATGTTGGGCGATGCCGTGGTCGCCCGCGTCGTAGGACATGAAGGCGAGCTGGCCGGAAAGCGTCGCGGTCGCGCGCATGAGGTCCCGTCCGACGGCGTCGTTGTAGCTGCCTCGCAGCATCGGGACGACCTGGCGCACGAGGAGGTCGACCATGAGCGCCCGGGTGCGCGGGGAGCCACCGCCGTGGCGTCGGTCAAGGTCGGTGAAATGGTCGGCGAGGGCGTACAGGGATTGGATGTCTGCACTCGTCACCAGTTGCCGGCCGCTGCAAGCGACCGCCCGGTCGGGCAAGTCGTACCGCCAGGCGAGCGCGGTTTGGAGGGCGTCGCCGCTCTGGAATGTCCCGCCAGGCGCTGAGCCGAGCTGCTTGGCGAGCATCGCCCAGAGTCTTTCGGCAGCATCGATAGCCTGACCCGCGGACGTGGGGTAGCCAGCATTCGCGGTGACATCGCGTGCCGTGAATCCGAGTTCGGTGACGGCAACGGGGCGACCGAGTTTGCGGGCGAACGTTTCGGCCATGGTGGCTTGAACGTGGTCGACCGGCCGGCGTCCGCGTAGCCACCAGTAGACGCTGGCGGCATCGTAGCGCCAGGCGCCGTGGATACGGCCGGCGTGGTTGAGCTGGCGAGCGAAGGCGGCGTGGGCGTTGCCGTACCCGGCGGTGCGAAGCAGTGCTTCGAACGCCGCATTCGTGACCGGCCGCGCCATGGATGTGCCTCCAGGTATCGATTGGCTACCAGCAGTGACGAGCCTATGGGTCGCTGCGGCGCTGTGGGTGCCCCGCGCAACCCGGCGCAACATGACACCGAGGGCTACGCAACGGCACGCATCGCCTGCCATCTGGTCGGTCGACCAGCAGTCGACTTCGCTGACCTCATGGCGCAATGGGCGGCGAGAGGAAGCGCTTCCGAGACCTACCGTCGCGCCCCGGTCGATGGAGGTGCGGATGCAGAACGACGAGCCAGCGATGAGTCGGGGCGAGCAGGTCGAGGCGGCCGAGCGGGAGGCTGCCAAGAAACGGCTTCTCGCCCAGGCCGAGGCGGAGCGCGTACCGGTGGAGGAGACCACCCGGGCGGTCCCGGACCGGCGGTGGCGGCGTGACCAGCGGTGACGAGCCGATCGGTCGTCGGGTCGCCCGCTGGCGGGTGCGGCGGCGGATGACCCAGCAGATGCTCGCGGATCGGCTCGGCAGGTCCAAGAGCTGGATGGACAAGGTCGAGCGGGGCGTCCGCGCGCTGGACCGGTATCCGGTCGTCCAGGAGATCGCCGAGGTGCTGCGGATCGATCCGCTGGTGCTGCTCGGCGAGGACCGCCCGGTGTTGCCGGCGGCTGTCGGCTCGCCGGACGGGGTGGACGGAATCCGCGCCGCCCTTGCCCGCTACGACCAGCCCGGCCGCCACGCGCCGATGGACGAGGTCGAGCGGCAGGTGGCGCACGCATGGCTGACCTTCCAGCACGCGCACTACGCCCAGGTGCTGCGGCTGCTGCCGGGGCTGCTCGACGCCGCCCAGGGCTTGCGCCCGCAAGCGCCGGAGCTGCTGGTGCAGGCTTACCGGATCACCTCGTCGGTGCTGGTGAAGCTCGGCGAGGCCGACCTCGGGTGGCTGGCCGCCGACCGCGCGGTGGCCGTGGCGGGCGGTGACCCGGTGCTGGCGGCGTCGGCAGTCGTGTCGATCGGGCAGGCGCTGCGCGCGCTGGGCCGGGACCGGTTGGCGCTGGCGGCGGCGGTCGCCGCCGTGCGGCGCGTCGGACCGACGCCGGAGACGTCGATGGTCCACGGGGCCCTGCTGATTCAGGCCGCTCTGGCTGCCGCCGGATGCGGCGACACCCGCCGGGTCGGGGAGTTGACCGCCCGGGCCGCCGACATCGCCGCCAGGGTCGGGGCCGGTGACGACCCGTACCGGACCAGCTTCGGGCCGGTCGCGGTCGAGCTGGCCCGGGTGGTCGCGGCGGTCGAGTCGGGGGACGCCGGGGAGGCGGTGCGCCGGCACGAGCAGGCGATCCGGCGGGAGGGGTGGCGGCGGCTGCCGGCCGAGTACCGGGCCGCGTACCTGCTGGACGCCGCGCGCGGGTACCTCCAGATCGGTGACCTGCGCGGGGCGGGGCGGATGCTGGTCGAGGCGGACGCTGTCGCGCCCGCCGAGGTCCGGGCTCGGCCTCTGGCGCGTACGGTGATCGCCGAACTCGCCCGGGGTCGCCCGGCGCCGGCCGGCGTGGCGCGCCTGGCGACGCTGGTCGGCCTGACCCGCTGACCGGATCGGCCGGTACGTGGTGCGGCCGTCGCCGGTTCGCGGGCGGAAGCTACCGGTTGCGGGAATCGCAATTCCCATTTCTCGATAGCAGCGGGCGTCCTCAGGCGGAGAGCGCGGATTCGTGGGCGCTGGGAGTTGCGCGGCCAATAGCGACTTCTGTTCGAACTGCGCACGATTTGTCTGCCGGTCGTCCTGTTGACGTTCCCGGTCACCAAAGAGTCAGTGTCAATTACCTGCCATTCCATTATCTTGTGATCAATGCAAATCAGTCGATACGTTTCCCTGGCCCGAATGGAGCACCCAGGACAAGGGGGAAACACTTGAAAACAACCCTACGCTGGTCGGCGACGGCCAGCCTGGCGCTCGCGCTGGTCGTGACCGCCCCGGCGGTCGCCGAGGCGAAGCCGACCACAGTCGAGAGGAACGGCAACACCACCACCACCGCCCGCACCAGTGACGGTCGTGCGATCACCAACGCGGCGATCGCCAAGGAGGTCGCCGCGTTCTGGACGCCGGAGCGGATGGCGAGCGCCGTCGACCTGGACATCGCGAAGCGCCCAGGCGCCACCGAATCGACCAACCGGGCGCCGAAGCCCGACGGACCGGCGGGCACGGTCGCGCCCCTGGCGCCGAGCGTCGCCAGCGGCGACGACGTCAGCATCCAGCTCAACGAATCAGCGGTCGTCGGCAAGGTCTACTTCACCATGCCCGGCGGCGGTACCGCCTCCTGCTCGGCGAGCGCCGTCGCCAGCGGCAAGCGCCGGCTGGTCATGACCGCCGGTCACTGCGTGCACCAGGGCAGCGGCGGGCAGTGGTACAGCAACTGGCAGTTCGTGCCGCGGTACCGCAACGGAGTGCGGCCGTTCGGCACGTTCGTGGCCTACCAGCTCACGGCCCGCACCGCGTGGATCAACAACAGCAGCTACGACGAGGACATGGGCATCGCCATCATGCACAACGGCGGTAACTGGGGCCTCAAGGTCGTCGACACGGTCGGTGGCCACGGTCTGCGCTGGAACTGGGGCTACAACATCTCCCTGATGACCGCCCTCGGCTACCCGTCGAACCTTGGCGGCGGGGAGAGCCAGTACTACTGCCAGAGTGGCACGTGGTACGCCGGCGGCCAGCAGATCCGGATGTGGTGCAACATGACCTACGGCTCCAGCGGCGGACCTTGGCTGCAGGAATACAACGACCAGAACGGTCTCGGATACGTCAACAGCGTCGTTAGCCACGGCGACAATCCGGGCAACGGACAATTCGACGGTCCGTACTTCGACAATGACATCAAGAGCCTCTACGACTTCGCGGAAGGTCTTTCCCCGGCGTAAAGACACATGACCGCCAGAGCCCCGGCCGATGGCCGGGGCTCTGCGCGTGTGCTCCGTTCCGTAGCCGGCTTCGGGCACCGCCCCCGTGGGCGGGTGGCGGGGGTGCCGACACTTGCACCGGTCCGAAACGGAGATCAAGATCTGCGGCATGGAGTTCTTCTGCTACCACCGCGACCGGCGTGACTCCCTGGCACTGCGTACCGAGTTGCTGGAAGAACACTGGTCCTACATGGACCGGTACGCGGCGGAGATGATCGCCCGCGGCCCGACCTTCGCCCCCGACGGGGAAACGCCGACCGGCAGCGTGCACATCGTCGACCTGCCCGATGCCGCCGCCGCCCGGGCATTCGCCTTCGACGAGCCCAACTACCAGGCCGGTGCGTACCGGGACGTGCTGCTGCGCCGCTGGCACAACACGCTGGGGCGCACCATGTGGGACTTCCCCGGTGGCCGGACCGGTGGCAACCGGTACCTGGTGCTCGGCCTCGGCGCGGGGCAGGCCGCCGACCGGGACCTGCCGCCCGACCGGGACGACCTGATCGCGTACGGACCGCTGCTGTCCGACGACGGTGCCACCTGGCTGGGCACGGCGGCGCTGATCGGGGCGGCGGACCCGGACGAGGCGCGCGCCGTGCTGACCCCGGACCGGTATGCCGAGATCGAGGTGCACGACTGGAGGTTTGGCGGACGTCCGTCCTGATCCCGGAGGCGGCGGGTGCCTGCCGCCTGGGATTCCTCGGGCGAGTGGACGAGCTGTGGTCTCCGACAGCCACGCAGGCCGCCCGCGTCGACGCGGCACCGGCGTGGCGCGCGCCTGGCGACGCTGGTCGGCCCGACCCGCCTGCCGCACTAGCATGGCCGCATGGCCCTCGATCTGTACGCAGGCATACCCGTCAGGGACTATCCGGCGGCGCTGACCTGGTACGAGAGGCTGCTCGGCTGCCCGCCGTCCTTCGTGGCCAGCGACACGGAGGCGGTGTGGGAGCTGGCCGAACACCGGTCGTTGTTCGTGGAGCACCGCCCGGAGCACGCCGGGCACGCCATGCACACGATCTTCGTCGACGACTTCGACGCCCGCGTGGCCGGGATCGCCGAGCGGGGACTGGAACCGGCGAAGCGGGAGACCTACTCGAACGGCGTACGCAAGGCCAGGTACGCGGATCCCGAGGGCAACGAGATCGAGTTCGGCGGCCCACCCGTCTGATCGAACTCGACCGGAGCACACCGGTGACGGCGTCGCGCCGGCCGAGGTTCGATGCCGGCCGGCGGGGCAGCCGGCCAGGACCCTCCCGGGCCACGGCGACTTGTCGCCACCCCCGGCTATCCTGCGCCCGCGCCCCGGGACGGTCCCGGCGGCGGGTACCGGGTGGCGGGGCAGCCACCCCGCTGGGAGGGTCGCGTGGCAACCGAGGAGGCCGGTGTCGAGGCGTGTCGGGTCGCCGCACGGCAGGTGGCGGAGGGGACGGGCGCGGCGCGCGAGGAAGCCCTGCGGCGGCTGGCCGACCTCGGCGCGACCGACCCGACGGTGCGCCAGGACGTGGCTGACGCGATCTGCGCCTGGCTGCGGGCGCCCGGGGCCGCCGACGGCGGGGACGCCCACGCGCGGCGGGCGGCGTTGCGGGTGCTGGCCGGGCTGCTGCGCCCCGTCGGGGCGGGCGACACGCCGCCGCCGGGGCTCGCCGTGGACCTGTCCGGGGCGTCCCTGATGGACGCGGACCTCGGCGGCTGCGAGCTGGCCGGGGCCCGGTTCGCCGACACGCGGTTCCTCGGCACGACCTCGTTCGCCGGCGCCCGGTTCACCGGCGACGCGGACTTCACCCGCGCGCTCTTCCACGGCGAGGCCCGGTTCGACGGGGCGGTGTTCGCCGCCGACGCGACGTTCGGGCGGGCCCGGTTCCGGGGAGCGGCCGGCTTCGACCGGGTGGACTTCGCCGGCATGGCGTGGTTCGGGCGGGGCGAGGACGAGCTGTGGGAGGACGATCCGGCCTGGGACGCGATCGAGGAGGTCCGGCCTGCGCCGTGGGACGAGCCGAACGAGGACGACCCGGGCTGGCCCGTCGCGGTGCTGATGGGGGACTACCAGAGCTGGGAGGAAGGCGGGGACGGGGCACGCTTCGTCGGGACCGCGTCGTTCCGGCAGGCCCGCTTCGGCGGCCCGGCCTGGTTCTGCAAGGCCCGGTTCGGTGGGGAGGCGACGTTCCGGGACGCCCGGTTCGGCGCGGCGGTGCGACTCGACCAGCCCACGGTGGACCTCAGTGGCGCACAGTGGGCCGGTGCGGCCGGCGAGCCGGTGAGCTGGCCCCTCGGCTGGACGTCCCGGCCGGGGCCGGACGGCACGGGCGTGCTCGTGCCGGACGAGTCCGTGTCGCCCTACGCGCGGCAACTCGGCGACGGCGACCCCGCCGTCCGCCACGCCGGGCTGCGCGCCCTCGGCGAGCTGGGCGACGCGCGACCGGAGCTGCGCCAACGGGTGGTCGACACCGTCTGCGGATACCTGCGCGGGCCGCTGCCGTTCGACGTACGCGGCGACCTGGGCCCCGCCGAGGCCGGGGAGACGGCACTGCGACGCGACGCGCAGCGGCTGCTCGCCGAGCGGCTGCGCCCGGTGGCCGCCACCCCCGACGGGCCGACGCACTGGCCGGGCATGAACCTGGCGCTGTGTGGCGCGACGCTGCTCGACCTCGACCTGCACGGCTGCCACGCGGGGCACGCGGACTTCACCGCCGCCCAGTTCCACGGCGCCACCCGGTTCGACGACAGCACGTTCGACGCTGCCGCCTTCCGGCTGGGCGGGCCCGAGGGGCGCGCGTCGTTCCACGGCGAGGCGACCTTCGCCGGGGCGCGGCTAAACCGGTGGCGCGGGGTCCGGGAGGTGCTCGACGGCGTCGTGTTCCACGCCGGCGTCGTCGTCGACCCTGCCGAGGATCGGGCACCGGCGGGACAGGGCTGAACCGGGCGCGGCCGGGATCGATCTGTGCCGGTCGCCGGGGACCGGGGCGGCGCCGCCCCCGGCCCCCGCCCGGGGGGGGCAGGACCAGGGGGGCCGGGGGTACAACGGGGTGTAAACGCCGCGGGCGGGGGTCCGCACGGCCCCAAAGAGGGAAGGGG
>NZ_JBEOVW010000041.1:0-52404 GCF_040295705.1 Micromonospora sp. NPDC002717
GTCGGCCTCGAACCGCGCCCGGCGCTCGCGGATCGGGTCTAGGAACCGGTTGAGCGCGACGGCGAGCTTCTCCTTGACCTCCACGTCGCCGACCCACCGACGTGCCCGGGTCACCGCTGGTGGCCCCGGCCCGGATCCACCCTCCCCGCACCGAGAAAGGCAGCAGCACATGAACGACAGTCAGCACGGGATGAGCCGTCGCCGCATGCTCGGCGCCCTCGCCGGCGTGGCCGGCGCGGCGGCCGTCGGCGCGACCGGACTCGCCTCCGCCGCCGGCGCCAACGGCAACGGCGTCCTCGTCCCGCCCGGCAAGCGGGGCATCATCCTCTACAGCGTCCGGGACCGCATCGGCGCCGCCCCGGACACCAGCGGAGTGCCGTACGGCTTCGAGCGGGTGCTCGCGCGGCTCGCCGAGATCGGCTACAAGGAGGTGGAGTTCGCCGGCTACAACCAGCACACCTCCATCCTCGGCCGGCAGATCACCGCCGCGGAGATCCGCACGATCCTGGACGACAACGGGCTGCGCGCCAACGGCTCGCACGCCTCGATCCCCGGCACGGTCACCCCGGACACCATCGCCGCGTTCGAGCGGACGCTGGACACCGCCGAGATCCTCGGCATGACCCACATCGGCACCGGCAGCGACCCGACCGGCAGCAACTACAAGGCCGACTGGGACGCCGCCGTCGACCGGTGGAACACCTTCGGCGAGATGGCCGCCGCCCGCGGGCTGAAGCTGTACACGCACAACCACGACGCGGCGTACAACTTCCTGCTCGACAGCGGCCCGCTGGACACCCTGGGCCGGCCGACCCGCTCCTCCGGCGTGCGGAAGCTGGAGTACTTCATCGCGCGCACCAACCCGGAGTGGGTCTGGTTCGAGATGGACATCTACTGGGCGCACGTGGCCCAGCACCGGTTCCGCAGCTACACCGACCCGGACGGGGTGGTGCAGACCAGCATCTTCGACCCGCTGGCGACCGTGGCGGCCCAGCCGATCCGGTTCCCGCTGTTCCACGCCAAGGACGGCGCGTTCAACCCGGCCAGCAGCGCCGGGTACGACATGGTGCCGCTCGGCCAGGGCGACATCGACTACGGCGGGTTCTTCGCCAACATGGGCGCCAAGGGCTACCACAACCCGATGTGGGAGCAGGACAACGCACCGGGCGGCGCCACCGATCCGGGCCGGTCGCTGCGCTACGCGGAGCTCAGTTTCCAGCACATGTCGGGTCTGCGGGGCTGACGGACCCGACACGCACGTGGGGCCGCGTCCGGGACGACCGGGCGCGGCCCCGCGCGCCACACGCCGGTAACAGCGCCGTGGAAGACTTCAGGCCGGGAGGTGATGGCGATGGTCCTCGTCCGGCCTGAGAACGCGTACCAGGCACGGCTGGTCCGGCTGCTGCGCGACGACGGTCCCCGCTCGCGGGTGGAGCTCGGCGACGCGGTGGGCCTGTCCCGGTCCAAGCTGGCCGCGGAGGTGGACCGGCTGGTCGAGCGGGGCCTGGTCGAGACCGCGGGGCCGGCGGCGTCGCGCGGCGGTCGCCGGTCCTCGATGCTGCGCGTCGCCGGCGGCGTGCGCTTCGCCGGCGTCGTCGTCGGCGCGGACCGGATCACCGTCACGGTGACCGACGGCGAGTTGACCGTGCTCGCCGGGATCGCCGAGCCGATCGACGTCCGGGTGGGGCCGGAGCCGGTGCTCGGCCGGGCCGTCGAACTGGTCGGAAAGGTGCGGGCCGAGCTGGGTCTGGCCCAGCTCACCGGGGTCGGCGTCGGCCTGCCGGGGCCGGTCGACTTCCCCGAGGGCACGCCGGCCTCACCGGCGGCCATGCCGGGCTGGCACCGGTTCCCGGTGCGCGAGGCGTTCGCCGCCGAGCTGGGCTGCCCGGCCCTGGTCGACAACGACGCGAACGTGATGGCGCTCGGCGAGAAGCACGCCGGGGTCGGGCGCACCTTCGACGACTTCCTCTACGTCAAGCTCGGCACCGCGATCGGCTGCGGGCTGGTGCTCGGCGGCACGCCCTACCGGGGCGCGACGAGCAGCGCCGGGGACATCGCCCACCTGCCGCTCACCGAGGACGGACCGAGCTGCGCCTGCGGCGAGACCGGCTGCCTGGAGGCGTACTGCGGCGACCGCGGGCTGGTCGGCGCGGCGCTCGCCGCGGCCCGCGCGGGCCGGTCCACGGCGCTGGCGGCCCGGCTGGCCGAGGCGGGCACCCTCTCCGTGGCCGACGTCGTCGCGGCGGCGGGCGCGGGCGACGCGGCCGTGCAGGCCCTGGCCCGGGACGCGGCCCGCCGCCTGGGTCAGGTGCTGGTCGGCCTCGTGAGCTTCTTCAACCCGGGCATCGTCATCATCGGGGGCGCGCCGGCCGGGCTGGGTCACACGCTGCTGGCCGAGATCCGTGGGGTGGTCTACCGCCGGTCCGCGCCGCTGGCCACCGGCACCATGCCGATCGTGCTCTCCGACCTCGACGACCGCGCCGGAGCGGTGGGCGCGGCGCGGCTGGTCAGCGACCACCTCTTCTCGACCGGCTGACGGGGGCCGACCGGCGGCCGGCCCCCGAGCGCGGGCCGAGTCCCCGCTGCCGCACACGGCCGTGACCGCTGCCGGGCCGAGTCCCGCTGCCGCACACGGCCGTGACCGCTGCCGGGCCCTCGGTCCGTGCCGCCGAACGCGGTGTCGACCGGCAGCCGGGGGACTCGGTCCGTGCCGCTGACGGGTGCTCCGTCCTTGTTGCCGACGGGTGCTCAGTCCTTGCTGCTGAACGCGGCGTCGAAGGCCGCGGCCGGGGCGTCGAAGGCGAGCCGCCGGACGAACTGCAGGGCTTCGGGAGCGCCGACGAGGCGGTCCATGCCGGCGTCCTCCCACTCGATCGAGATCGGGCCGGCGTAGCCGATCGCGTTCAGCGCCCGGAAGCAGTCCTCCCAGGGCACGTCGCCGTGACCGGTCGAGACGAAGTCCCAGCCGCGCCGCATGTCCGCCCACGGCAGGTGCGAGGCGAGCCGGCCCCGCCGCCCGTCCCCCGTACGCACCTTCGCGTCCTTGCAGTCGACGTGGTAGATCCGGTCGGCGAAGTCGAAGATGAAGTTGACCGGGTCCAGCTCCTGCCAGACGAAGTGCGACGGGTCCCAGTTCAGCCCGAACGCGGGCCGGTGCCCGACGGCCTCCAGTGCCCGTTTCGTCGTCCAGTAGTCGTACGCGATCTCGCTCGGGTGCACCTCGTGGGCGAAGCGGACCCCGACGGAGTCGAAGACGTCGAGGATGGGGTTCCAGCGGTCGGCGAAGTCCTGGTAGCCCCGCTCGATCATCTCCGGCGGCACCGGCGGGAACATCGCCAGGGTGTGCCAGATCGACGACCCGGTGAAGCCCACGACGGTGTCGACCCCGAGCCTCGCCGCCGCCCGGGCGGTGTCCTTGATCTCCTCGGCGGCCCGTCGGCGTACGCCCTCGGGCTCGCCGTCGCCCCAGATCCGGGCCGGCAGGATGCCCTGGTGCCGCTCGTCGATGGGGTGGTCGCAGACCGCCTGGCCGACCAGGTGGTTGGAGATCGCGTACACCTTCAGGTTGTGCTTCGCGAGGGTCTCCCGCTTCCGGTCGACGTACGAGTCGTCGGCGAGGGCCCTGTCGACCTCGAAGTGGTCGCCCCAGCAGGCGATCTCCAGCCCGTCGTAGCCCCACTCGGAGGCGAGCCGGCAGACCTCGTCGAACGGAAGGTCGGCCCACTGGCCGGTGAAGAGCGTGATGGGTCGCGCCATTGTCCTTCTCCCCTGTCGTGATGGGGGATTCCGTCCGGGCGGGCCGGGGCGAGGGTGACCGGCCGGTACCGGTGAACGGCGGGGCCGCGGGGCGTGCCGGTGGGTGCGGGACGCACCGAGGCCCGCCGGGTTGCGCCTCCCGCCGGGTCACCGGCCACCAGAACGGTCGCCGCCCCCACTCTAGGCACCCCGGCGGCCCGAGGAAACCCCCCGCGGCCTGCCCGCCCTCCCGCCCCGCGATCGTGCAGTCCCGGCCCGTGTTTCCCGGCGTCCGCCGGAGACGCCGGGGCACCACCTGCAAGATCGCGGGGACCCGGGTCAGGGCAGGGTCCACTTCTGGTTGGCGCCGGTGTGGCAGGTCCACAGGTGCACCGCCGTGCCGTCGGCGGGGTTGTTGCCGGAGACGTCCAGGCACTTGCCGGACTGCGGGTTACGCACCGTCCCGTCCGGCTGCGCCGACCAGTTCTGCGCGCCCGTGCCGTTGCACGTCCAGAGCTGGATCTTCGTGCCGTCCGCCGAACCGCCACCCGAGACGTCCAGACACTTGCCCAACGCCCGCACCGTCGAGTTCGGCGTCACCGTCCAGGTCTGCGCGGCGCTGCCGTTGCAGGTCCAGATCTGGATCTGGGTGCCGTCGGCCGTGGCGGCGTTGCGCACGTCCAGGCACTTGCCGGCCAGGCCCCGGATCGGGCCCACGCCGCCGCTGCCGCCGGGCCTGACCAGGGTGAAGTCGTCCACGTCGAAGAGCCCCGAGCCCGACCCGGTGAAGGTCAGGTAGAGGTTGTGGGTGCCGGACGGGACCCCGCCGAGGGTGGTGGTGACGTCGGCGAAGGTGGTCCAGCTTCCGGTGTTCGGCACCGCGACCGCGCCGAGCACGGTGCCGGTCGTGGATCCGGTGCGCACCTGGAGGGTGCCGCCGGGCCCGCCCGAGACGACCCGTGCCCGGAACGACGTGACGCCGGTCAGGTCCACCCCGTCGTACGCGGCCCAGTCGCCCGGGTCGATGTGGCCGAGCGTCTGGCCACCGTTCGCCCCGGCCTTGGTGAACGGGGCGACGCCGCCGGCCGAGCTGAACGCCTCCGCCTGGATGGTGGTGTCGCCGGTCGGCGGGGTGGTGCCCAACTCCTTGATCCGGATGTTGCGGAACGAGACGTCGTCGCCGGTGCCGTGGTTCTGGAGCCCGATGTGGCCGGCGAGCGACCGGGCGGGGTCGGTGTTGGTGAAGTCGTTGATCTTCACGCCGTTGAGGAGGACCTGGAGGCGCTCGCCCTCGACGAGCAGCTCGTACGTGTTCCACTCCCCCGGCGGGTTGAGCGCCGCGTCCCGGGCGCCGAGGTCGGCGGACTTGAAGGTGTAGACCGCGCCGGTGGTACGGTCGGCCGCGTCGGTGGCGTCGATCTGCACCTCGTAGCCGTTGTTCACCGCCGACCAGGGGTCGCTCGACGGCGGGAAGCCGATGAAGACGCCGGAGTTGTCGTCGCCGGCGAGCCGCCAGTCCAGCTTGAGCGAGTAGTTGGTGAACTGCTTCGCGCTGTACCAGTAGAGCCCCATCCCACCGACCGAGGTGAGGGTGGCGTCGGCGTTGCCGAAGCCGCCCGGCCCGGCCTGGGACCAGCCGGTGGTCGAGCCGTCGTAGAGCGTGGTGTAGCCGGTCTCGGGGCGGCAGTCGGCCCTGGTGCGGCCGGCCGCGTACCGGATGCCGCCGAGCAGGTGGGCCCGGAAGGCCGGCTCGGCGTACGACGCCTGGGTGTGCCCGCCGCCGGTGTAGAAGGCTCGGCCGCCGCTGTGGGTCTTGCACCAGGAGTGCGGGTGGTCGGCGCCCATCGAGCCGCCCGAGTAGGACGACTCGTCGAGGGTGGCCAGCACGCGGGCCGTGGAGCGGGCGTTGGTCCGGTAGTTGTACCACTCGTCGGTGCGGGTCCACGTCTGCGGCAGGTGCGCGGTGGCCGCGTGCGCCCGGTTCTCCGCCTTCACGTTCGCCTGCTGGATGTGCGGGTGCGAGGCGAAGTACGCGCCGACCAGGTTGCCGTAGAACGACCAGCCGTACTCGGTATCGGCTGCGGCGTGCACGCCGACGAAGCCGCCGCCGGAGCCGATGTACGCCTCGAAGGCACCCTGCTGGGCGGCGTCGAGCACGTCGCCGGTGGTGTTGAGGAAGACGACCGCCTCGTACCGGGCCAGGTTGGCGGTGGTGAACTGGGCGGCGTCCTCGGTGGCGGTGACGGTGAAGTTGTTGGCCGCGCCGAGGTCGCGGATGGCCTGGGTGCCGACCGCGATGGAGTCGTGCCGGAAGCCGGCTGTCTTCGAGAAGACCAGCACGTCGTACGGGGCGTCGGCGGCGCTGGCCGGGCCGGCCGGGGTGGTGCAGGCGAGGACGGCGAGGACGGCGGTGGCCGCGCCGAGGACGGTTCGCAGGAGTTTGCGCATGTCGCTCTCCCAACGGGTGTGCGGAAGGGCCCCTGCCTCTGCACCAGGCGGTGGTAGGAGCCCTTCCTCTCGGGTCAGGGCAGGGTCCACTTCTGGTTGGCGCCGGTGTGGCAGGTCCACAGGTGCACCGCCGTGCCGTCGGCGGGGTTGTTGCCCGAGACGTCCAGGCACTTGCCGGACTGCGGGTTACGCACCGTCCCGTCCGGCTGCGCCGACCAGTTCTGCGCGCCCGTGCCGTTGCACGTCCAGAGCTGGATCTTCGTGCCGTCCGCCGAACCGCCACCCGAGACGTCCAGACACTTGCCCAACGCCCGCACCATCGAGTTCGGCGTCACCGTCCAACTCTGCGCCGCCGTGCCGTTGCAGCCGTAGATCTGGACCTGGGTGCCGTCGGCCGTGGCCGCGTTGCGCACGTCCAGGCACTTGCCGCCGAGCCCGACGACCGGGCCGGTGCGGACCGTCGCGCCGGTGGTGAAGGTGAACGAGTCGACGTCGTAGAGCGCGCCGGTGCCCGCGCCGGCGAAGGTCAGGTAGAGCGTGGTGGTGCCGGCCGGCGCCCCCGACAGGCTGCCGCTGACCGTGGTGAACGTGTCCCAGGCGCCGGTGACGGGGACCGTCGCGGTGCCGAGCACGGCGCCGGTGGCCGAGCCGGCCCGCACCTGGAGGGTGCCGCCGGAGCCGGCCGAGGAGACCCGGGCGCTGAACGCGGTCGCGTCGTCGAGCTTGTACGGCTCGAACGCGATCCAGTCGCCGTTGTGGATGTCGCCGACGGTCTTGCCGCCCTCGGCCGTGGCCTTGTCGAAGGTGTTGACGCCGGAGGAGGTCCTGAAGTGCTCCGCCTGGCGCTTGCGGGGCTGGAGGGTGTGCTGCTTGTGCGTGGTCAGCCCGCCCGCGTCGGTGTACTCCGCGTCGAAGATGGCGAAGATGTTCGCCGCGTCGTCGTGCTCGCCGTCGACGGGGATGGTGATCGAGCCCGAGCAGCCGGTCCTGGAGGTGATCTGGTGGCCGTGGCTGTCGTGGCCGAGCACGTAGGTCATCCTGACCTTGGTGCAGTCGATCGCGCCGTCCTCCGGGTCGGTCACGGTGATGCTGAACGGCACGGTGTCGCCGTAGCTGAACAGTTGGCCGTTGGCCGGGCTGTTGATGGTGACCGTGGGCGCGGTGTTGCCGACCCCGATCTGCACGTTCGCCGTGCCGGTGGCGTCCTGCGGGTCGCGGACGGTCAGCGTGACCTGGTAGGTGCCGTTGGCGGTGTAGGTCTTGCTGGGGTTGGCCGTCGTCGACGTGGTGCCGTCGCCGAAGTTCCAGGAGTACGTCAGCGCGCCGCCCTCCGGGTCCGACGACCCGGCCGAGGAGAAGTTCACGGTCAACGGCGCCGTGCCGGAGGTCCTGTCGGCCGAGGCGACCGCGGTCGGCGCGCGGTTGCCGCCGGCGATGTGGTCGTAGCGGTACAGCGCCGAGTTGGCGTCGCCGTTGAAGTAGCCGGTGCCGTAGTCAAGCACGTAGAGCGCCCCCTCCGGCCCGAACGCCATGTCCATGACCTGCTTGCCGTTCCACGGGAACGTGTCGATGGTGCCCGGAGCGCCGCCGGCGTCGAGGTGGATCGGCTTGACCCAGCCCCGGCCGAGTTCCCCGGCGAGGAACTGCCCGTCGAAGGACGGCGGGAACTTGGTGGTGGAGTTCAGCGCGGCGTCGTACCGGTAGACCGGGCCGGCCATCGGCGACTCGGAGCCGCCGCCGAACTCCGGCGGACTGCCGGCGTCGCCGGCGTACCGGATCCAGGCGGGCTTCGCCCCGGGCAGGGTCGGCAGGCCGGTGTTGCGGAAGGAGTTGTTGGTCGGCCCGCCGGCGCAGTTGTACTTGGCCCCGGCGGTCCCGGTGGCGAAGTCCCACTCGGCGTACGTCTCGGCGGCGGTGTTGGTGCCCGTGCAGTACGGCCAGCCGTAGTTGCCGGGGCCGGTGACCCGGTCGAACTCGACCTGTCCGCTGGGGCCCCGGGCGCTGGTGGTGCCGGCGTCCGGCCCGTAGTCGCCGACATAAACGATGCCGGTGGCCCGGTCGACGCTCATCCGGAACGGGTTGCGGAAGCCCATCGCGTAGATCTCGGGGCGCGTCCTCGGGTCCGAGTCGACGAACATGTTCCCGGCCGGGATCGCGTACGTGCCGTCGGCGTTCACCCTGATCCGCAGGATCTTGCCGCGCAGGTCGTTGGTGTTGGCCGCGCTGCGCTGCGCGTCGTACGCGGGGTTGCGGTTGGTGCGCTCGTCGATCGGCGCGTACCCGGCCGAGTCGAACGGGTTGGTGTCGTCGCCGGTGGAGAGGTAGAGGTTGCCGGCGGCGTCGAAGTCGATGTCGCCGCCGACGTGGCAGCACATGCCCCGGTCGGCGGGCACGTCGAGGATGTCGACCCTGCTGCCGGTGTTGATGGTGAAGTCGGCGTTGAGGGTGAACCGGGAGAGCCGGTTGACGCCCTGCCAGGCGGAGAAGTCGGTGCCGGTCGCCGGCGCGTCGCCGGCGGGGGTGGACAGCGGCGGGGCGTAGTAGAGGTAGATGTGCCGGTTGCTGGCGAAGTTCGGGTCGGCCCCGATGCCCTGCAACCCCTCCTCGTCGTGGGTGTAGACCGGCAGCGTACCGATCACCGAGGTGGTGCCGGCGGAGTCCGTACGCCGGACGGTGCCGTTGCGGGCGGTGTGCAGGACCGACCGGTCCGGCAGCACCGCGATCGTCATGGGCTCGCCGACCTCGGCGACGCCCTTGGCGAGGGTGACCTGCTGGAAGTCGGTGCCGACGATGGGGTGGGCCTGGGCCGGAGTGGGGCCGCCCAACGCGGCGGGGCCGGCGCCGAGGGCGACCGTGGCGGCGGCGGCCAGCAGCAGCGCCGCGCCGGCGGCGGCGGACCGTCGACCGGTCCCGTGGGTGGAAGCGTCCTTCGTGGACATCGATGTGCCGTCCCTTCCTGACCAGTGACTGCCAGGGCGGGCGCGCGCCGTCGCGCCGGATGCCGTAGCGGGGATGGGTCGGCCGCCGGGTGGTGTCCCGGCCGGCCGTGGCCTGCGAGGGTGGGGTGTGCCACCGCTCGGAGGTCACCAGTCGATGGGTTCCCGCGCCGCCGGTTCACCTCGACGAAACATCTTCGCGATGGCCCGACCCTAAATGACACACGTCTATGTGTCCACATGTTCCGACCGATCGGTGCGAACTTTCGTCGATCCCGCGAAAAGTCCCCGAGGCGCCCGGCGGCGCCGATCAGAGCGGACGGTCGACGGCCTGGGCGGCGAGGGCGGCGAGGGCGGCACGGGCCTCGGGGGTCACGGGGGCCTCCGCCAGGGCCGCCAGGGCGGCATCGGCGCGCACCCGGATCATCCGCTCGATCCGCTCGCGCGCGCCGGTACGCTCGATGATGCCCCGCAGCTCGGCGGCCCCGTCGGCGTCCAGCGCCGGGTTGCCGAACAGCTCCCGCAGCCTGGCGGCCTGCGCCCGGTCGGCGGCGCCACGGGCCAGCGCCATCATCACCGTCGGCTTGCCCTCCCGCAGGTCGTCCAGGACCGACTTGCCCGTGACGGCCGGATCGCCGAAGACCCCCAGCACGTCGTCACGCAGCTGGAACGCGTCGCCCAGCGGGTCGCCGAACGCGGCCAGCTCGGCGACGGGCCCCGGGCCCGCCCCGGCCAGCGTCGCCCCGATCTGCAGCGGCCGGGTGACCGTGTAGCGGGCAGCCTTCATCCGGATCACGGTCAGCGCGCTGGCCACCGAGCCGTCGCCCACCCCGGAGACCAGGTCCAGGTACTCGCCCGCGATCACCTCGGTGCGCATCAGCGCGAATACCGCGCACCCCCGGTGCACCCGCGCGGCGTCCAGCCCGCACTCGTGGAACATCTGGTCGGACCAGGCGGCGCACAGGTCGCCGCAGAGCAGGGCCGTGTTGCGCCCGTACGCCTCGGGGTCGCCCCGCCAGGACGAGCGGGCGTGCAGGTCGGCGAAGAGCCGGTGCACCGACGGCTCGCCCCGGCGGCGGTCGCTGCCGTCGAGGATGTCGTCGTGGATCAGCGCGAACGCGTGGAACAGCTCCAGCGCGGCGGCGGCCACCACGATCGGGGCGCCGTCGGGGGCGCCGGCGCCCCGCCAGCCCCAGTAGCAGAAGAGCGGGCGCAGCCGCTTCCCGCCGGCCAGCACGAACCGGTGCAGCGCGGTGAAGACGCCCCGGGGCGCGCCGTCCGGCCAGTCCCGGCCCTGCCGGTCGAGGAACGCGGCCAGCTCGGCGTCGACACGGGCCCGCAGTTCGCCGGTGTCGGGGGGCGCGACGGTGACGGTCACGACGCTCCCCCCGGTCGTCCGGCCGCTCCGGGAGGCGGCGGCGCGGCCGGCGGGACCAGTCCCGCCAGCTCCAGCAGCAGGGCCTTCACCTCGGTCGCGGCGACCCGGTCCCGGGCGGCGGACGGGTCGGAGCAGAGCAGCACCGGCCCGTCGGCCGGGTCGGCGGGGAGCCGCCCGTGCGACCCGCGCACCGCCCGGGCGCCGGCGTCCATCCCGACCACGCTCATCAGGTAGCGCAGCCCGAGCTTCTTGCGCGCCAGCGCCACGGCGGCGCGGCGCTTGGCGGCACCGGGGGCGGCGGGGTCGAAGAACAGCTCCGCGGGGTCGTAGCCGGGTTTGCGGTGGATCTCCACGAGGCGGGCGAAGTCCGGCGCGCGGGTGTCGTCGAGCCAGTAGTAGTACGTGAACCAGGCGTCCGGCTCGGCGACGAGGACGAGTTCTCCGGCGCGCGGATGGTCCAGCCCGTACGCGGCCTTGCCGTCGGCGTCGAGCACCTCGGCCACCCCGGGCAGCGCGGCGCAGAGCTTCGCCACCGCCGGCACGTCGGCCGGGTCACGGACGTAGACGTGCGCGACCTGGTGGTCGGCGACCGCGAAGGCCCGCGAGGTCCACGGGTCGAGGTACTCCATGCCGGCCTGGTTGTGCACCCGCAGCAGCCCCTCGGCGCGCAGCAGCCGGTTGACGTCGACCGGGCGGGAGGCGTCGGTGATGCCGTACTCGGAGAGCACCACCACGGTGGCGTCCCGGGCCCGGGCGGCGTCCAGCAGCGGCCCGAGCACCCCGTCCAGCTCGGCCGCCGCTGCGGCGGCCTGCGGGGAGGACGGGCCGAAGCGCTGCAGGTCGTAGTCGAGGTGCGGGACGTACACCAGGGTCAGGTCCGGGGACTGCTCGGCGAGGATCCGCTCGGCGGCCCGGCAGATCCACGCCGACGACGCCAGCCCCGCGCCCGGCCCCCAGTAGCTGAACAGCGGGAAGGTGCCGAGCCGGCCGGTGAGCGCGTCGTGCAGCTCCGGCGGGTCGGTGTAGCAGTCCGGCTCCTTGCGCCCGTCGGCGTGATAGACGGGGCGCGGGGTGACCGTCCAGTCCACGTCCGCGCCCATCGCGTACCACCAGCAGACGTTGGCGACGGTGTAGCCGGGCTCGGCCCGGCGGGCCGCCTGCCAGAGCCGCTCCCCGCCGACCAGCGCGTTGTGCTGGCGCCAGAGCAGCACCTCGCCGAGATCCCGGAAGTACCAGCCGTTCCCGACGATCCCGTGCCCGGCCGGGGGCAGCCCGGTGAGGAAGGTGGACTGCACCGAGCAGGTCACCGCGGGCAGCACCGTGCCGAGTTCGGCGCGGAAGCCGGTGTCGGCGACCGCGCGCAGCCGGGGCATGTGCGCCAGCAGGCGCGGGGTCAGCCCCACCACGTCCAGCACCACCAGCCGCCGGCTCATGTCGGCACCTCGCTCCGCTCGGCGCCGCCATGAGGCACCCCGGCGCTGTGTCGATGATTCACTCGCAGACGCTCGCTCATGTCGGCACCTCCGCCGTCACCGGTGCCGGACGGGCCGCCGGAGCCAGGCCGAGGGCGACCAGCTCGGCGTGGGCGAAGGCCAGCTCCGCGGCGATCCCGGCGGCCAGCTCCGCGTCGGTGCCCGGCCGCCGCGCCGCCGGCAGCACCCCCCAGGTGTACGTCTCGACGTCGAGGTGGTCGCAGCCCGCCTCGGGCCCGGCGTAGAGCGCGGCCAGCGCGGCGCGCAGCACCGGCAGGGTGGAGTCGAGCGGCGGTTCGGGTGGGGCGTGCAGCGGCACGTGGTAGTGCACCCGCCACGGCCCGGGCGGCCGCGCGGCCAGGGCGGCGTCCAGGTCGTCGGCGGCGTGGGCCGGGTCCGCCGGGTCCGCCGCCCCCGCGCAGCCGGCCGCGCGGGTCTGGTGCAGGAAGCGCGGCTCCACCCAGCGGTGCAACGCCGCCGTCGCCTCGGCCGGCGCCTCGATGGCGGCCGAGACCTGCACCTTCACCACCGGCAGGCCGGCGGCCCGCAGCCGGCGCAGCGCGTCGGCCGGCTCCTCCCAGGCGCAGGCGAGGTGGGCGAGATCCAGGCAGACGCCGAGGCGGTCGGTGTCCACGCCGGAGAGTGCCGCGACGGCCTGCCCGGTGCTCTCCACCACGCAGCCCGGCTCCGGCTCGAAGCCGACCCGGACCGGTCGGCCGGTGTCCCGCTCGACGGCCGCGAGACCGGCCGCGAGCTGGTCGAGCCGGCGGCGCGCGGCGTCCGCCCGGCCGGCGTCCCAGGGCCGCCGCCAGGCCAGCGGCAGGGTGGAGACCGAGCCCCGGGCCGCGCCGTCCGGCAGCAGGTCGGCGAGCACCCGGGCCAGGTCCAGGGTGTACGCGAGCCGCCCGCCCGTGGTCCAGTCCGGGTGGTAGACGTCGCCCTTGACCACCGGCGCCTGGAAGGCCGCGTACGGGAAGCCGTTGAGCGTGACCACCTCCAGCCCCCGAACGGTCAGCTCGGTACGCAGCCGGCGGCGGGCCGCCGGGTCGGCGGCCAGCTCGGCGGCGACCGGGGCGGCCAGCCACAGCCCGAGGCCGAGCAGGTCCGCGCCGACCGCCTCGCGGACGGGCACGGCGTAGGTGTCCAACTGGCGGAGAATGCCGGCGAGGTCCTCGGCGGGATGCACGTTGGTGCAGTAGCCGAGGTGGACGGTGTCGCCGCCGGCGTGCCGCAGCCGCATCAGCTGCCGCCGCGCAGGATCGAGTTGCCGGCCCAGGTGCCGGTCGGCGGGTCGACGTCGGCGCGGTCCAGGTCGGCCAGGTCCAGCCGCCCGGACTGGCCGTAGAACTCGACCGGGTTGCGCCACAGCACCCGGTCGACGTCGTCGTCGGTGAAGCCGGCCAGCAGCATCGCCTCCCCCGTGGCCCGGGTGAGCAGCGGGTCCGAGCGCCCCCAGTCGGCCGCCGAGTTGACCAGCACCCGCTCGGTCCCGTACGCCCGCAGCAGCTCCACCATGCGCGGCGGCGACATCTTGGTGTCGGGGTAGATGGAGAAGCCCAGCCAGCAGCCGGTGTCCCGGACCAGCTTCACCGTCACCTCGTTGAGGTGGTCGAGCACCACCCGGCCCGGCTCGATGCCGGACTCGGCCACGACGGCGAGGCTGCGTTCGACGCCCCGGGCCTTGTCCCGGTGCGGGGTGTGCACCAGCGCCGGCAGGTCGTGCGCCACGGCCAGGGCCAGTTGGGCGGCGAACGCGTCGTCCTCCTCCGGCGTCATCGAGTCGTAGCCGATCTCGCCCACCGCCACCACGCCGTCCTTGTCGAGGTAGCGCGGCAGCAGGTCGAGCACCGGGCGGCAGCGGGGGTCGTTGGCCTCCTTCGGGTTCAGCGCGACCGTGGCGTGGTGGCGGATCCCGAACTGCCCGGCCCGGAACGGCTCCCAGCCGATCAGCGAGTCGAAGTAGTCGGCGAAGGAGGCGGCGCTGGTGCGGGGCTGGCCGAGCCAGAACGCCGGCTCCACCACCGCCCGGACGCCGGCCGCGGCCATCCGCTCGTAGTCGTCGGTGGTCCGCGAGGTCATGTGGATGTGCGGGTCGAAGATGCGCATCACGCCTCCCTGGCGGTGATCGGGACGGGGCCGGTGGTGAGCCGGCCGAGCAGCGCGGTGGCGTCGGCGGGCATCGTGCGGCCGGCGGCCTGCCGCTCGGCGGCCAGCCCGGCGAGCATCGCGGCGAGTTCCGTGTCGGCGCGGGCGTCGAGGTCGTGCACCACGGCCAGCGGCACGCCCGTGAACACGCACTTGAGCACCGCCTGCCGCCAGGCGGCCGGGTCGAGGTGCCGGGCGTACGGGCCGAGGGCGGCGGCGACCAGCCGGGTGTCGTTGGTGCGGATCGCGTCGTGCAGCAGCGGCACCCCGGCCGCGCCGATCGGCAGCAGCGGCAGGGCCTTGAGCACGGCCCGCTTCTCGGCGGCGTCGCCGTGGCGGTAGAGCGACTCGGCGTGCGGGGCGTGGTCGGCGGGCAGTGCGGTCAGCAGCAGCGCCCGGGCCGCCTCGTCGGCGCTCCAGCCGGCCGGCTCCGTCAGCGGGGCCCGGCCGCAGCGCCGGCCGGCAGCCGCGAAGAGCCCGCCGATCGCCGCCGGTTCCGCCGCCACCCGCCGCACCGCCGCGTCGAGCCAGTCAGGCTCGGGGGATACCCCCCGCAGCGCGGCCCGCAGTGAATCCGGTGTCATCCCGTCTCCTCTCTCGTGCTGCCCTGCGCGTGCCCCGTCACCGATCCCGTTGCGCGGCTTCCTTCGTGGCGTTCCGCAGGAAGTCGAGCGAGCGGGCGGCGACGGCGGGTGCCGCGTGCGAATGCCGGGGCAGCTCCACGGCGACCAGCCCCCGGTAGCCGGCGTCGGCCAGGGCCCGCAGCACCGGCGGGAAGTCGATCTCGCCGGCACCGAACTCCAGGTGCTCGTGCACGCCCCGGCGCATGTCGTCGATCTGCACGTTGACCAGGTGCTCGGCCACCTCGTGCACGCACGCCGGGACCGACCGCGGCTCCAGGCAGCGGCAGTGTCCGATGTCGAGCGTGATGCCGAAGTGGGCCGGGTCGCCGAGCGTGCCGCGCAGCCGGCGCCAGCCGGCGATGTCCTCGACCAGCATTCCCGGCTCCGGTTCGAAGCCGAGGGTCACCCCGGCCACGTCGGCGGCGTCGACCACCGTCGCGCAGCCGGTGACCAGCCGGTCCCAGGCCGTCGGCGGCGGGACGGCGTCGGGGCGTACGCCGGCCCAGAAGGAGACGGCCTCCGCGCCCAGGTCGGCGCCGATCCGCACGGCCCGGCGCAGGAACTCGACGCGCCGCGTCGGGTCGTCGTGCAGCAGCGTCGGGGCGTGCTTGTGCCACGGGTCGAGCAGGTACCGCGCGCCGGTCTCGACGACCACGGCGAGGCCGAGCGCCGCCAGCCGGCGGGCGACGGCGGCCACCCGCCGCGCCAACGCGGGCGCGAACGGGTCGAGGTGGTCGTGGTCCAGGGTGAGCGCGACGCCCTGATAGCCCAGGTCGGCGATGACCGCCAGCGCGTCGGCCAGCCGGTGGTTGGCGAACCCGTTGGTCCCGTAGCCGAACCGCAGCCCGCCGTCGCCGCTGCCGGCCGCCCCGGTGCTCCCGGGTTCCCGGGCCGCGTGTCGGGGGCGCGGGGCGGTCATGTCGGGGAGACCTTCCGGGCCAGCCGGCGGCCCAGGGGCGCGGCCGCCGCCACCGCCAGTCCGAGCAGCCCGGCCCCGGCGCGCGCGGCCAGGGCGCCCTGTAACGCGGGCAGCCCGGTGATCCCGGCCCCCACCGCCGCACGCACCCGGGCGGCGGAGGGATCGGCCACCACCCGGGCCTGGGCCGCGCCGTAGCGGGCCGCGTACGAGCCGGCCAGCAGGGCCGGCAGCACCTCGACGCCGGCCGGGCCACGCCGCCGGCGGGGCATCGCGCGACCGGCGGGCCGGGCACGACCCGTCGGGACGGTGGCGGCGGCGGCGACCAGGGCGGTGCCGGCGAGGGTACGCAGCGGCAGCGCCGCGTCGGCGCCGGTGACCTCCCGGCGGGAGAGGGCCGTGACCGTCCACGTGTGGGCGGCCACGGTGACCGCCGCCGGCACCGCCCGCAGCACCCGTCCACCCGTGGCGCCGAGCAGCACGTCCAGCCCCCGGCACGCGGCCATCACGGCCGGTCCGGCGGGGGTGTCCTTCGCCGCCAGGTCGTACCCCCAGACGGCGGCGGCGAGCGGGACGGCGACGCTCGCGGCGCGCCGGCCCCCGGCGGTGGCGGCCAGCGCGACCCCGGCGGCGGTGAGCCCGGCGGCGAGGCCGAGCGCGGTCCCGGGGGCGACCCGGCCGCTGGGGATGGGCCGCTCGGGGCGTTCGACGGCGTCCAGCCGCCGGTCGGCCCAGTCGTTGGCGGCCATTCCCGCCCAGTAGAGCAGCACGGACGCGGCGGCCAGGGCGGGCGTACGCCGGTCGAGCGCGCCGGCCGCGGCCGCACCGGCGACGACGTCGCCGGGCACCGAGAGCGCGGCCGGGGCCCGGACCAGCTCGACGAGGTCAGTCGCGCGGGGCATCGGCACCTCCCGCGTGCAACCGGCGGGCGAAGCCGCACAGCCGGGTCCACTGGTCGGCCAGCGAGTGGGTGGACGCGCCGAGCGGATCCTTGAAGAAGAAGGCCAGGTCGTGCAGGGGGCCGGTGTGGCCGGCGGCGTGCGCGGCGGCGACGAGCCGGGCCAGGTCGAGCACCAGGGGCGCGGCCAGCGCGGAGTCGCAGCCGTGCCAGGTGAACTCCATCCGCATCCCGGTGCCGAGGAAGCCCGCGAAGGTGACCAGGTCCCACGCGGTCTTGAAGTCGCCCAGCTCCTCGACGTACTCGATCCTGGTGCCGCCCTGCGGGAGGTAACCGAGCGTCTCGCCGAGCACCCGTTGCTTGCTCTCCACCTTGGCGGCGTTGGCGGCCGGGTCGGCGAGGGTGGCGCCGTCGCCGCCGCCGAGCAGGTTCATCCCGGACCAGGAGCGCACCGCCAGGTGCCGCATCGCGAACATCGGCGCGAGCACCGACTTGACCAGGGTCTCCCCCGTCTTGCCGTCGTGCCCGGCGTACGGGATCCCGCGTTGCGCCGCCAGCGTGGCCAGGGCCGGCAGCCGCAGCCCGGTGGACGGGGTGAAGTCGACGTACGAACAGCCCGCATGCACCGCCGCGTACGCGTAGAGAGAACTGGGCGGCAGCACCTCGTCGGGACCGGCGAGCGCGGCCCGCAGCGTGTCCGGGTCGGCGTGCGCCGGGTGCGGTCGGGCGACCGGTTCGGTGGCCGAGACGTTGACCACGACCACCCGGTCCAGCTCGTGCCGGTCCCGGAAGTCGGTGAGGTCGCGTACGGTCGCGGCGGCCCGGTCCGCCTGGGTGCCGGCGGTGGGGGCCGCGCGCAGCTCGCGCTCGACGGCGGCCAGTTCGTCGGGGAGGGCGGCGACCAGCCGGCCGGGCAGCACGCCGGCGGCGGCGAGGGCCTCGGCGCGTTTGGCCAGCGGGACGGTGGCGACGTCGTGCCCGCCGAAGACCAGGTCGGTGAAGGCCGGCAGGGCGGGCCCACGCACGTCGGGCAGCTCGGTGACGCAGCCGGTCGGGCCGGTGAGCCCGGCTCGCAGGGCGAGCGCCCCGACGATGCTGGTGGTCGCGACCGAGCCGCGCGCCCCCACCAGCCAGACACCCGTACGCATGGTGCTCCTTCCCGTCAGGAGGAACCAGCCGTGCATTGGCTTACATGGATATCAGAAGTTTGTTCGGAAAGATATGGATCTGTGCGGATGGGCCCCGTCCGCCGGCCGCACCGGGGGAGCCGACCGGCCCGGTGTCGACGTCGGCGGCGACGACGCCGGACCGGCTCCCGGTGCGGGCGCGGACGGACGGGGCTGGCAGGCAGGGTCGGTCGGCGTCTCGCCCCTGCCTCCCCCGCATCCGCCGGTCGGGACGACGGCGCGCCCCGACCGGACGTCGTGGGGTGACGCGGCCCGGCGGGATCGCCGGGTGGTGGCGGTCCTCCGGTGCGACTGGGGAATCCCGGTCCGGCCGCACCGGACGACCGTCCTGCTCGTGCGCCACCGGGCCGTGGCGGCCCGGCTGCACGTCCTCCGGTGCCGACCTCGTCCCGGCCGCGGGGCGCAACCGCGGCCGGTCCCTCGCCGGTCGGCGCCGGAGGTGGCTCAGACGGCCACCGAGGCCAGCGCGGGCTCCACCTCCGTCCACGAGGAGCCCAGTTCCGCCGACCGGGCGACCGCGTCCAGCACGAGCTGGACCTGGAGCCCGTCGGCGAAGGAGGGGGCCGGGTCGACGCCGGTGGCGACCGCCTCGACGAAGTCCCGCATCTGGTGCGTGAAGGAGTGCTCGTAGCCGATGATGTGGCCGGGCGGCCACCACGCCGACATGTACGGGTGCTCCCCCTCGGTCACCAGGATGCGGCTGAAGCCCTGCTCGGCGGCCGGTCGCGTCGCGTCGAAGAACTCCAGCTCGTTGAGGCGTTCCAGGTCGAAGGCCACGGTCCCGAGGGAGCCGTTGATCTCCACCCGGAGCGCGTTCTTGCGGCCGGTGGCGAACCGGCTCGCCTCGTACGTGGCCAGCGCGCCGCCGTCGAGCCGGGCCACGAAGACCGCCGCGTCGTCGACGGTGACCGTGCCGGTGGCCGGGCGGTGCCCGTCGGCGCCGGTGCCGTCGACCGCGCCCCCGTCCACCGTGGCCGCCAGCCCGCTCGACCCGCCCGGCAGCGGGCGCTCCTTGACGAAGGTCTCCGTCACGGCGCTGACCCCGCTGATCCGCTGCCCGGTGACGTACTGGGTCAGGTCGATGATGTGCGCGCCGATGTCGCCGAGCGCGCCGGAGCCCGCCCGGTCCCGCTGCAACCGCCAGACCAGGGGGAACTGCGGGTCCACGATCCAGTCCTGCAGGTACGTCGCCCGGACGTGCCGGATCACCCCGAGCCGCCCGTCGGCGACGAGCTGGCGCATCATCGTGACCGCGGGCACCCGGCGGTAGTTGAACCCGCACATCGACCGCACGCCGGACGCCCGCGCCGTGGCCGCCGCGGCGGCCATCGCCCGGGCCTCGGCGACCGTGTTCGCCAGCGGCTTCTCGCACAGCACGTGCTTGCCGGCGGCCAGCGCGGCGAGGGCGATCTCGGCGTGGCTGTCCCCGGGTGTGCAGACGTCGACCACGTCGATGTCGTCCCGGGCGACGAGGTCGCGCCAGTCGGTCGTGTACGCCTCCCAGCCGAGCCGGTCGGCGGCGTCGGCCACCTTCCCGGCGTCCCGGCCGCAGATGAGCGCCATCCGGGCCCGTGTCGGCAGGTCGTACACCCGGTTCACGGTGCGCCACGCCTGCGAGTGCGCGGCGCCCATGAACGCGTAGCCGACCATGCCGACCCGCAGTTGCCTGTCTGTCGTGGACAAGGTGGGTCTCCCCCCGTGTGTCAGAACCCGAGCTTCAGGTAGTTGCCCGCGTTCTCCTTGGTGATCGTCTCGGAGGCGAGGACGATCTCCTTGGGCACCTGGAGTTCCACCAGGTCGGACATGCCCCGGCCCTGGGCGATCAGCCGGGCCAGGGAGATCGCCGAGGAGGCCATCGACGGGCTGTAGGTCACGGTCGCCTTGAGCACCGTGTTGTCGGCCTGGATGTCCTCCATCGCCTTCTTCGAGCCGGCGCCGCCGACCATGAAGAACTCCTTGCGGTTGGCCTGGTTGATCGCGGCCAGCACGCCGATGCCCTGGTCGTCGTCGTGGTTCCAGAGGGCGTCCATCTTCGGCAGGGCCTGGAGCAGCTGCGCCGCCTCCTGCTGCCCGGAGTCGGCCGTGAAGCGGGCCGCGCGCCGGTTGGCGATCTTCAGGCCGTTCGCCGTCAGGGTGTCGACGAAGCCCTTCGACCGCTCCTGCGTCAGCTCCAGCTCGTCCATGCCGGCGATCTCGCCGATGACCGGGTTGCTGACGCCCTTGGCCTTGAACTGCTCGACCATGTAGGTGGCGGCGGCCACGCCCATGCCGTAGTTGTCGCCCTTGATCTGGAGCCGGTAGGCGCGCGCGTCGGGGAACGCGCGGTCCAGGTTGACCACCGGGATGCCGGCCTTCATCGCCTCCAGGCCGAAGGCGTTGAGCTCCTTGCCGTCGTGCGGCAGCAGCACGATCACGTCGGGCTTCTGCGAGATGAGGGTGGACAGCGCCGCCCGCTGGGCCGCGGCGTCGGCGCCGGCCTCGACCGTCTTGAACTCCACGTCGGAGTACGTGCCGGCCTGCGCCTTGGCGTTGTTGGTGATGGCGGCGATCCAACCGTGGTCCGCGGCCGGCGCGGAGAAGCCGATCGTCACCCGCTTGCCGGGCTCGCTGTTGCCGCCGGGGGCGCCCGCCGCCTTGGTCTGCGCCTCGGTGGGCTGGGTCTCGTTGCTGGTGCAGCCGGCGAGCAGCACGCCGGCGCCGACGGCGGCCCCGCCGAAGAGCATCCGGCGGCGCGACACGTCGCGACTGTGCTGGGTCATGACGACCTCCTGGGTTCGCGGTGGTGGAGGAAACTCGCGGATCTGGACGGGACGAGGGCGTGCGGGGCCCGGCCACCGTCGCTCGGGTGGCCTGGACACTGCGCGGATCGGGTGCGGTTGCCGGTGGTGCGGGTACGGGTCAGGTGGTGGTGAGCCGGTTACGGCCGAGGAACTGGGTGAGGCTGCGGAACTGGACCTGCTGGACCAGGACGGCCGCGACGATGATGCCGCCCTTGACCATGTTCTGGGCCTCGGTGGAGAGACCGTTGATGGCGAAGAGGTTGGTGATGGTGGCGAAGATGACCACCCCGAGCAGGGAACCGATGATGGTGCCCCGCCCGCCGCTGAGCAGCGTGCCGCCGATGATCGCGGCGGCGATCGCGTCCAGCTCGTAGAGGTTCGCCATCGCCGCCTGGGCCGAGTTGGCCTGGGCGGTGAGCATGATGGCGGCGATGCCGCAGCAGAGGCCGGAGAGCGCGTAGAGCAGCAGGGTGTGCCGCTTGACGTTGATGCCGGCGAGCCGGGCCGCCTCCGGGTTGCCGCCGACGGCGACCGTACGCCGGCCGAAGGTGGTGCGGTTGAGCAGCACCCAGCCGGCGGCCACCACGGCGGCGAGGATGTAGACCAGCAGCGGGATGCCGAGCAGGTCGTTGCTGGCGAGGCCGTTGATGAAACCGTTGTCCGAGACCTGGGTCTGCTTGTCGGAGATCTCGGCGGCCAGGCCCCGGGCGGCCACCAGCATGGCCAGGGTCGCGATGAACGGCACCAGCCGGCCGTACGAGATGAGCAGCCCGTTGACGAGGCCGACCGCCATCCCGACGGTGAGCGCGCTGAAGATCATGCCGCCGGCCCCGTAGCTCTGGGTCGCCACGGTCGTGCACCAGACCCCGGCCAGCGCGACGATCGCGCCGACGGAGAGGTCGATGCCGCCGCCGATGATCACGAAGGTCATCCCGACGGTGACCACGCCGACCACGGCGGCCAGCTTGAGGATGCTGAGGATGTTGTCCCACACCCAGTCCGGATTCGAGTACAGGTCGGATCGGGTGAGGGCGCCGATGACGACGAGCACCGCCAGCACGCCGAGCAGGGCGAGGTTGCGCCGGGCGCCCTCGCCGCCGTCGCCCCGCCACCAGGAGAGGCGCCCGGCGGTGGAGACCTTGTCGACGGTCGCCGGGGCCACCGGCGGGGACTGCGCCGGCAACTGCGCCGCCCGCTCCGGCGCTTCGGTGGAAGTAGGACCATCGGTCATGCCGGTGCGCCTTCCATCAGGGACCCCGCCATGACGAGGTCGAGCACGGTGTTCTCGTCGAGTTCGCCGGCCGGGGCCTCGCGGACGACCCGCCCCTCCCGCATCACCAGCACCCGGTCGGCCAGGCCGAGCACCTCGGGGACCTCGCTGGAGACCAGCAGCACCCCGACGCCGCGGGCGGCCAGCCCCCGGACGACCTGGTATAGCTCGGCCCGGGCGCCGACGTCGACGCCCCGGGTGGGCTCGTCGAGCAGCAGCAGCCGGGTGTCGCCGAGCAGCCAGCGCCCGACCACCACCTTCTGCTGGTTGCCGCCGGAGAGGGTGCGCACCGGCCGGCGTACGTCGCGGGGGCGCAACTCCAGGCTCTCGGCGATCCGGTTCGCCTCGGCCCGCTCCCGCCCGGCGTCGGTGAAGCCGGCGCGGGCGTAGCGGGCGAAGGTGGCCAGGGTGACGTTGCGGTAGACGGGCTCGCCCAGCAGCAGCGCCTGGCTCTTGCGCTCCTCGGGGGCCATCCCCATGCCGGCCCGCACCGCCGCGCCGACGCTGCCCGGGCGCAGCGGCCGGCCGGCCATCCGCACCGTGCCGGCGTCGGGACGGCGCGCGCCGTAGATCGTCTCCAGCAGTTCCGACCGGCCGGAGCCGACCAGCCCGGCGATGCCGACGATCTCGCCGGCCCGGACGCCGAGCGAGACGTCGGCGAACTCGCCGGCCCGGGTCAGCCCCTCGACCGTGAGCAGGTCCGCCCCGCCGGCCGGGTCCGCCGGGCGGTCCGGGAAGACGTACTCGATGGTGCGGCCGGTCATCCGGCTGACCAGGTCGCGGGTCGGGGTGCCGCGGGCCGGCAGGTTCGCCGCGGTGGTCCGGCCGTCCTTGAGTACGGTCACCCGGTCGCCGATCTCGCGGATCTCCTCGAGGCGGTGCGAGATGTAGATGACGGCGATGCCCTGCGCGGTCAGCTCCCGGATGATCCGGAACAGGTTGCCCACCTCGTCGTGGGCCAGCACGGCGCTCGGCTCGTCCATGATGATCAGCCGGGCCTCGTGGGAGAGCGCGCGGGCCATGCTGACCACCTGCTTGCCGGCGGCGGGCAGCGCGCGGACCATCCGTCCGGGCGGGATCTCGGCGTGCCCCAGCCGCCCGAGGATCTGCCGCGTACGCCGGGCCATGTGTCCCCGGCGGACGAAGCCGAACCGGCGCGGCTCGTGGCCGAGGAACGCGTTCTCCGCGACCGAGAGGTCCTCGACCAGGTCGAGTTCCTGGTAGATCGTGGCGATGCCGGCGCGCATGGCGGCCTGCGGGTTGGCGAAGCCGACCGGCTGGCCGCGCCACTCGACCTGCCCCGAGTCGGGGCGGTGCACCCCGGCCAGCACCTTGATCAGGGTGGACTTGCCGGCGCCGTTCTGCCCGAGCAGGCAGTGCACCTCGCCGGCGCGCACCTCCAACTGCACCCCGTCCAGCGCGCGTACGCCCGGGAAGGTCTTGACCACGTCGGTGAGGCGCAGGACCACCTCGCCCGCGACGGCGTCGGCGGGCGCCTCGACCAGCGGAGCGTCGGCGGGGACGACATCCGCCGGCGCGGCGGAGGCGGTCCTCTCGGGCTGGGCCACGTTCTCCTCCTCGCGCTCGTTCACGACGCCTCCGCGAAGGCCACGTCGCTGGCCAGGACGGCGGCGCCGGCCACGCCGGCGCGGGGCCCCAGCTCGGACAGGACGACCGGGAGATTGCCGGTGGCCAGGGGCAGCGACCGGCGGTAGACCACGCTGCGGATCTCGGCCAGCAGGATGTGCCCGAGCTGGGCGAGCCCGCCGCCGATCACGATCATCGACGGGTTGGTGAAGCTGACCAGCCCGGCCAGGACCCCACCGACCCGCCGACCCCCGTCGCGGATGAGCTGGATGCAGGTGACGTCGCCCTCGCCGGCGCCCTCCGCGACGTCCCGGGCCGTCACCGCGCCCCGCGCGGCGAGCCGCTCGGCCAGCGCGGGCGAGGCGCCGGCGCGCGCCGCAGCGGTCGCGTCCTTGGCCAGCGCGGCGCCGCTGAACAGGGCCTCCAGGCAGCCGAGGTTGCCGCAGGAGCACATCGGGCCGTGCGAGTCGACCTGGATGTGGCCGATGTCGCCGGCGCAGCCGTCGGTGCCCCGGTAGACCTCGCCGCTGAGGTAGATGCCGCACCCGATTCCGGTGCCGATCTTCACGAAGAGGAAGTCGTCCACGGAGTGGGCGACCCCGCCGTGCCGCTCCCCGATCGCCATGATGTTGACGTCGTTGTCGACCACCGCCGGGCAGCCGTGCTCGCGGGTGAGCAGCTCCCGGACCGGGAACCGGTCCCAGCCCGGCATGATCGGCGGGGAGACCGGCACGCCGTCGCGGAAGCTGACCGGGCCGGGCACGCCGATGCCGACGGCGTCGAGCCGCTCGTAGGCGCCGTCCACCCGGGCCTTGTGCAGCAGCTCGTTGACGCGCTGGAGGGTCACCTTCGGACCGTTGCGGATGTCGGCCGGCTCGGCGTACGCGGCGACCGGCTCCAGCCGGCCGTTCACCACCTCGACGTCGATCGAGCTGGCACCCAGGTCGACGGCGGCGAACCGCAGGTGGGGGCTCAGCTCGACGAGGGTGGAGCGCCGGCCGCCCCGGGAGGCCGCGAGCCCCGCCTCGGCGACGTAGCCGAGCCCGACGAGCCGTTCCAGCTCGGCCAGCAGCCGGGGGCGGGGCATCTGCAACCGGTCGCCCAGCTCGGCCCGGGACACCGCCCCCTCGTCGCGGAGCAACCGCAGCAGCCGGACGTGCAGGGGGTCGACCGTCCGCACCGGACTCACCTCTTCCCGCGCCTCGTTCACATCGACGTGCCACCGATGTGTTGTGTCCGACACAGTAGGAGCCTTCTGCGCTGACTGTCCATACCTTCAGCACATCCAACGCCAACTTTTGTCAGATCGAGCAAAAGTCCCCCGCGACTCCGCACGCCCCGCACCCGCCCGCACACCCTCGGCGATCTGGCAGTTCGCGCCCGGCGAAATGCGACGCACCGGGGCGAGATCCGGGTCGAAAGTGCAAGATCGCGGGGTGTGCGGGCGCGGGGGTGCCGGTGGGGGCAGAGGGGCGCCCCGCCGCCCGGGGTGGGCGGCGGGGCGTGGTGGGGCTGGGGATGGGGGTCGGGTCAGCGGCGGTTGGCGGCGTTCCGCTTCTTCCTGAGCTTGCGGTCGTCGCGCAGCTCGACGTAGGGCTCCTCGTCGGGCGAGTGGCCCGCCTCGATGGCGCGGCTACGCTCCAGCTCGGCGTCGAACTCCGCGCCGAGGAGGATCGCGATGTTGCTCAGCCACAGCCAGACCAGGAAGATGATCACACCCGCGAGCGCCCCGTACGTCTTGTTGTACGAGCCGAAGTTGCTGACGTAGAGGGCGAACAGCCCGGAGATCACCAGCCAGATCACCACAGCCAGCACGCCGCCCGGGCTCACCCAGCGGAACCCGCCGTGCCTCGCGTTCGGGGAGGCCCAGTAGAGGATCGCGAACATCAGGCTGACCAGGAGCAGCAGCACGGGCCACTTCACGATGTTCCACACGGTCACCGCGGTGGAGCCCAGCCCGATCGCCTCGCCGACCTGCGCGGCGAGGCCGCCCGTGAAGACCACGATCACCGCGCTGACCAGCAGCATCACGCCGATCACCGCGGTCACCCCGATCCGGATCGGCAGCGTCTTCCAGATCGGCCGTCCCTCCGGAACGTCGTAGATCGTGTTGGAGGCGCGCATGAAGGCGGCGATGTAGCCGGATGCCGACCAGAAGGCGGCCAGCAGACCGAGGACCGCGGCGAGCCCGGCGAAGCCCCCGCTCTGCTGCGCCTGGTTGATCGCCCCCTCGACGATCTGCCGGATGTTCTCCTGCGGAACGGCCTGGTTGACGGTGTCCTTGACGCCCTGCGTCGCGCGCGGGCCGAGCAGACCCAGGATCGAGACCAGCACCAGCAGGCCGGGGAAGATCGAGAGCACCCCGTAGTAGGTCAGGGCCGCCGCCCAGTCGGTGAGGCTGTCGTCCTGGAACTCCCGCAGCGTGCGCCGCAGCGCCGCCTTCCACCCGGTGCCCGGCAGCGCCGTCGGGCTTTCGGGGCCCTCGTCGGGCCCGACCGGGCCGCGCCCGGGGCGGTGCCGCCGCGCCGGATCCGGGCTGCGGTCGGCGCGGCCCGTCCGGCGGTCACCGCCCGCCCCGCCGGCGGCCACGGCGCCGGAATCGTCGCGGTCGCGCCCGCCGCGGGCGGAAGACTCGTCGGAGGCCATCGCCCCTCCCTCTGCTCGGCTCATGTCCCCCCGACATGCCCCGGCAGCGGCGACGACTAACCACCTACCGGTAGAGCAACCTGCCCATCCGGCGCGAAGCGACCAGCAGGCCGACAACCAGCACCGCGAGCAGGTAGAGCACGTCGAGCACCCACGCCCAGCCGGCCGTGCCCACGGTGACGCCGCGGATCAGGTGCACCGCGCGGTAGAGCGGGGTCACCTCGACCACCCAGCGCAGCAGGGACGGGTACGCCTCGGCGGGGACGAACGTGCCGGAGAAGAGGAAGAGGGTGAACTGGGCCGAGCCCATCAGGTCGAAGTCCTGCCAACTGCGCATGAAGGTGGAGATCGTCATGCCGAGGGCGCCGAAGGCGAAGCCGACCAGCACCGCCGCCGGGAAGGCGACCAGGGCCCGGGCCACGGTGGTCAGGTCCATCCCCACCATCACCACGAGAAACGCGGCCGAGTAGGACCCGCCCCGCAGCATCGCCCAGCCCAACTCTCCGAGGGCGATCTCGAACGGCTGCACCGGGGTGGCGATCACCCCGTCGTACAGCTTCATGTACTTCATCTTGCCGAAGAAGTTGAACGTCGTCTCCGACAGCGCCCCGGTCATCGCCGACGAGGCGAGCATGGCCGGCGCGACGAACGCCGCGTACGTGACGACCTGGCCGCCGGGCAGCGTGAGGTCGCCGACCAGCGCGCCCACCCCGACGCCGATGGAGAGCAGGTAGAGCAGCGGCTCCACGAAGCCGGAGACGAGCAGCAGCCAGTAGACGGACTTCAGGGCCGCGACGTTGCGCTCGGCCACCGACGTCGACCGGCGGGTCGCGGCGGCGACGTCGACCAGCCGGGGCAGGACGAGACTGAGCACAACCCCTCCTAGACGACGAGCCGGCGACGGAAGGCGCGGCGGGCCAGCAACCAGCCGCCGACCGCCCAGGCCGCGAGGTAGAGCAGGTGGCCGGCGACCGACCACTGCGGAGCGACGCCGAGCGTCGCCGCCCGGCACAGGTCGACGCCGTGCCACAGCGGCGTCGCGTACGCCAGCCAGCGCAGCGCCGTGGGCAGCGACTCGACGGGGAAGAACACCCCGGCGAACAGCGTCATCGGGATCACCGCGAAGCGGAGCAGCATCGCCAGCCAACTGTCGGTGGACACCACCGACGCGTACGCGAAGGTCGGCGCGGCGACGGCGAGGCCGAGCAGCGCCACCACCGGCAGCGTGGCCACCGCCCACGGCGAGCGCAGCGCCCCGAACAGCGTCGTCACCAGCAGGAACGCCGCGATGGTGGTGACCACCCGGAACAGCACGAACGCCAGGTGCCCGCTGAGGATGTCGCCCACCCGCAGCGGCGCGGCGCTCTGCGCGAAGTAGGTCTTGATCCACTGGAAGTTGCTGAACACCGGCCACGTCGACTCGCCGATCGCCGTCTGGAGGGCGGTCGACGCGATCAGGCCGGGCACGATCCACTCGAGGTAACGCACCCCGCCGACGCCCTGGTCGATGTAGGCCCCGACGCCGACCCCGAACCCCAGCACGGTCAGCACCGGCAGCAGGAACGACGAGAAGACGCCGGCCCGCCAGGTGCGCCGGTAGCCGACCAGGTAGTGCGCCAGCACCGCCAGCGCCGGCACGCGTGGCAGCGACGGCCGCGCCCGCTCCCGCGCCTGTTGCGCCACGCTCACGCGACCACCCCCGTCCACCACGGCCTTCCTACCCCCGGGGTACGACAGGCCGCAGCCACCCTACGACCGGCGCACTCACCTGTCGTGGCAGTTTCCGCCCCGAGCGGGGTCCTTCCATTCCCTGGACGGGCTTAATCTACATAGGTAGCCTTGGCCTCGTGGAGCCACTCGGACGCATCGGCGCGGCGACGGTCGACGTCCTGCGGGTGCTGGTCGACAGCGACCGGCCACGCTGGGGGCTGGAGATCATCAAGGTCACCGGGCGCCCGTCCGGCAGCGTCTACCCGCTGTTGGAACGGTTGGAGCGCAACGGCTGGGTGACCTCGCACTGGGAGGACGAGACCGACCGCCGCGGCCCACGGCGGCGGATGTACCAGCTCACCGCCGACGGAGCGGTGGCCGCCCGGCGGGTCTGCGCCCGGGCCGACACCCGGGCGACTCACCACCGCCCGGCCCGGCTGCGGGAGGCGCGATGACGCCCGTCCGGGCCGCGCTCCTCCTCGTGCGCTGCGCCGCGGCGCTGCTCCCCGGCCCCTCCCGCGCCCGTCATCTCGAACAGTGGCAGGCCGACGTGCACGGCGCCGCCGAACTCGGCATGTCACCCCTCCGGCTCGCCGCGGGCACCCTCGGCGCCGCCGTCCGGATCGCCGCCACCAGCCCGAAAGGACCTCACGCCATGCAACCTGTCGGCCCGCTCGCCCTCGCCCTGAAGCTGATCGGCGGCACGCACGCCCGCCGTCGCGCCGCCACCCTCGCCGCCGTGTTCACCGCGACCCTGCTGGCCGGCGTCGGGCTGCTCATCGCCGGCTGACCGGCGGCGCTCCGCCGCGGAACGCCCGGACCAGCGCCCGCAGTACGGGGTAAGCGCGGCGACGTGCGGGAACACGTCGTCCAGGCTGGCGGCGCGGGGACCGACAGGTGGCCGTGGTGGGCGAGCTACCGCCGGGCGACGCCTGAGACGAACGCCCGCCAGGCGGCTGGGTCGAAGGCCAACACCGGACCGGCCGGGTCCTTGGAATCGCGTACGGCAACCACGCCGGGCAGGTTGTCGGCCACCTCCACGCAGTTGCCGCCATCGGGGCCGCTACGGGTGGTCTTGCGCCACCGGGCGCCGGTCAAATCCATGTCTCCGCCACTTCCGCCATCAGATCGAGGGACTGCTGCTGCGATAGTGCCTCACCACGGATCGACTCCCACACCTCGACCACCTGCCGCACGTACTCGGCGCGGTCGATCACCTGCCCGTGGCGCTGTCCGGCGAGGTAGACAAGATCCTCCCCCTGCGGCGAGGTAGCAATCACGAAGGGACCGCCGAGCCCAGCGTAGGCACCGGCGGAGAGCGGCACGACCTGTATCCGGACCCGGGGAAACGCCGAGCCGAGCTTCACCAGGTGCTCCAGTTGCTCGCGCATCACTCCCGGCCCGCCGACGCGCCGGCGCAGCACGTACTCGTCGATGACGGCAGTGAGCAGCGGAGGGCGGTCGCGGGTGAGCAGCGCTTGGCGGTCGAGCCGAGTCGTCACCTGCTGCTCGATCTCGTCCGGCGCGAACAGCCCGCCGCCGGCCAGCAGCCCCCGGGCGTAGCCCTCAGTCTGCAACAGGCCGGGCACGCACAACGGCTCGAACGTGCGCAGTGCCGTGGCCTCCTGCTCGATGCCGGCCCAGTCGCGGAACCACGGCACCACGGTCTCCCGGCTGATCCGCCGTTGGATGCGCTCGAAGCGCCCGTCCGCACCGAACACGGTGTCGCAGCGGCGGGCGAAGTCGAGGCTCGGCCGGCGCTCGCACGTCTCCACCTTGGCGACCAGGGCACCCGAATAGCTCAGCGCCTCGGCCAGCGTGGTCTGGGACATGCCACTGGTGGCCCGTGCGAGCCGCAACTCCTCCGCGAAGTGGTCCAGCATGGACGAGCGTTCCACGGACAGCCTCCGTACATCCTCGTACCGCCAGGGAACGGCCGCCGTACGCCCTGGTCGTCGGCGCGTGGGACCTCCCACCGTAGTCGACTCCTCACCAGACTGTCACGCAGCGGAACCGCTCACGGGATCGGACGGCGGGCGGAACCAGGCCGGGGGCGCCCGGAGACAACGAGGTCCAGGGCGCCCCCTCCCACCTCGACGGAGGCTCACCGCATGCGACTCAGGTTCTGGCGTTGCCGGCGCTCGACGCCACCCGCCACGCTCCCCCGGCGTACGCCCAACGACCGACCGGCGTGGGCGACCGCGCCGACGGGGGTCTTCCCGACCGATGGCCCGGGACGCCCGGGGCGGCTGACCCGGGCGCAGGAATGGCGGGCGAACGGCGGCCACTGGCTACCGTCGCCGCGCCGGGCCGAGGAGGGCCCGCGCTGATGCCGCGCTACCGCCCGCACGTCGCGGCGCGCCCGTCCTGGCGCTGCCGCGTGTGCGGCGCCGCGTGGCCCTGCTCCCCGGCCCGGCTGGCGCTGCTCGGCGAGTACCGCGAGAACCGGACGGGCCTGCTGATCTACCTCGGCACGCTGATGTACGAGGCGACGGGCGACCTGGCCGACCTGAACGGGCAGGTCGTGCCGGACGGGCTGGCCGACCGCTTCCTGAGCTGGGCGAGGGCGCGATGACCAGCACGACCGACCGGCTCGGCTCTGGTGGCACCGCAAGGCCGGGCGCGGGCCGGTCAGCCGCGGACCGCCCGCAGCAGCGACAGCACCGCGGAGCCGAGCAGCAGCAGCCCGGCGCCGGTGCCGACGACCAGGCCCGCCGACACCCCCGAGGTGAGCGCGGTGACCAGCCCGGCCAGCGCGACGGCGCACATGGCGACGCCGAGGGGCCGCAGCAGCGGGTCGCGCAGCACCGGCACGAGGGGGAAGAAGTGCAGCCCCACCACGGCGCAGACCAGCACCGGGATGTACTCCGACCAGCCGGCGAGACCGAGCACGGCGGCACCCAGCCCGGCGGCGGCGAACTCGGCGACGACGATCAGCAGGTAACGGCGTTCGGCGGCGCGGTCCCGACCGACGGCGGCGACCCGCCGGCTCCGGGCCACCACGACCGCTCCGGCCACCGCGGTGAGCAGCGCCGCGCCGCTGGCGACGACGAGCAGGGCCCGCAACGGCTGGTCGGCGGCCGGCACGCTGAACCAGATGGTGGCGAAGACCCCCAGGTAGAGCGCGCCCAGCCCGGCCTGGTGGCGGGACTGGAACTTTAACCTCGACATGAGACCCCCGTGCTCGTCGCCCGGCCGGCGACGTGCCGCCGGCCCGCCGATGCTACGGAACGAGTCGCAGGAGGCTGATGCCCCCCGCGCCGCCGGTGGACGTGTGCGACTCAGTCGACCAGGGTGCGGCCGGTGAGGTGGAGGAAGACGTCCTCCAGACTGCTGCGCCGGACCAGCACGTTGGCGGGGTGCAGGCCCAGCGCGCCGACCTCGGCCACGGCCGCGTCGCCGTCGGGGACGTAGAGCAGGATCCGGTCGGGCAGCACCTCGACCCGCTCCCCCAGGCCGTCGAGCTTGCCGGCGAACGCCTCCTGCGACTCGGCGGCGAACCGCAGCTCCACCACCTCCCGGGTGGAGTGCCGCTCGATCAGCGCGCGGGGCGAGCCCTCGGCGACGATCCGGCCGCCGTCCATCACGACCAGGCGGTCGCAGAGTTGCTCCGCCTCGTCCATGTAGTGCGTGGTGAGCACCAGCGTGACGCCCTGCTGCTTGAGCCGGAACAGCCGCTCCCCACACCAGGTGCCGGGCCTGCGGGTCGAGGCCGGTCGTCGGCTCGTCCAGCAGCACGATCTCGGGCTCGTTGACCAACGCGCGGGCGATGGTCAACCGCCGCTTCATGCCCCCGGAGAGCGGCTCGACCTTGCTGTCGGCCCGCTCGGTGAGCTGGACGAAGTCGAGCAGCTCGGCGGAACGGGCCCGGGCCACCCGGCGGGGGATGCCGAAGTAGCGCGCGTAGGTCGTGAGATTTTCCCGGACGGTCAGCTCCGGGTCGAGGTTGTCGAGCTGGGGGCAGACGCCGAGCCGAGCCCGGATGGCCGGCCCGTCGCGGACGGGATCCATGTCGAGGATGCGCAGCTCGCCGCCGCTGGGCGGGGAGATGCACCCGATCATCCGCATGGTGGAGGACTTGCCGGCGCCGTTGGGCCCGAGGAAGCCGAACGCCTCACCGGCGCGCACCTCGACGTCGATGCCGTTGACGGCGGTGAAGTCGCCGAACCGCTTCACCAGCCCCCGCGCCCGGATGAGTGGCTGAGGCGTGGTCACCGCCCGACCCTAACCGCCCGGTCCGACACGTCCCACCGGTTTGTCGGGCGGAACGCCCGACCCCGCCACCGGGACGCGCCGCGGGCCGACCGGGCCGGGTCCCGCCGCCCCTCGGACCGACAGGGGGCGGCGGCCCGACAGGGGCGGTGGCCAGGTAGGGGACCCCTCGGCCGCCGGATCGGCCGAGCGGGCGCACGGAGAGCGACGACACTACTCTCCGTCGCGGCACCGCCGGGGCGGGCGTGCCCGCGTCGCCCGGTGGGCAGGGCGGAAGATCCGGAGGGCGTTGTCGGGACCATAGTGGACAAGACGGATTCAATCGCCGCCGGACATTCCGTATTGTCGCCAGTTCCGGGTTACATTCCGATCAAAAGGCGACCACAACCGCAGTATCTCTGCGTAATTGTCCACCCGTCACCATTACCGGCTGCAATCATGGCCGGCAATATTCCCTAAGGTATGCAATTCGCGTATCGTGCCCCCTCGTGTCACCAGTACGTTCTTCCGGCGACCCCGCCCCACAGCCACCTTCCGTGGGCCCGGGATCCACCGTGGACGAAGACCCGATGCCGCTGCCGCCGGAACCGCCCGACAAGACGGATTCCGCCGGCACCGATCCGCGCGACCTCGCCGCCCAGTTCGAGGACGAGAAGCCGGGACGGGTCCTCTCCGGGCCGGTCGGCGTCCTGATCACCGGCACCACGCTCGCGATCGCGCTGCTCGCCCTCTGGCAGGTGTTCAGCCCGCTGTCGCAGGGCAGCAAGTTCTACCTCGTCATCTTCCTGGCCGGCGTCCTGCCGGTCGTCTTCCTGGCGTACCCGGCGGACCTGCGGCTGCCCGAGCGGCTGCGGCGCGGGGCCCGGCGAGCGGACGGGGAGAGCCGGCCCGACACCGGCGACCGCGACGAGGGCGGGGGCCCGACCGTGGTCGACTGGGTGCTGGCCGCCGCGGCGCTGGTGAGCTGCCTCTACCCGGTGCTGCCGGTCCCCCTCGGCGACGGCGGCGGCGGGTACGACGCCTTCCTCGACCGGCAGGGCCTGCTGGTCGGGGTCGACGTGGCCATGGGCACCGTGTTGCTGCTCCTGCTGCTGGAGGCGTGCCGGCGCACCACCGGGTGGATCCTGCCGGCCGTCTGCCTGGTCTTCCTCGGCTACGGCTACTACGGCGGGCTGCTGCCCCAGTCCTGGCCGGTGGCCCACGCCGGCCTCGACTTCGGGCAGCTCGTCGACGCCTTCTACAACTCCGACAGCGGCTTCTACGGCACCCCGCTCGACGTCGCGGCGACGTACATCGTGCTGTTCACCATCTACGGCGCGGTGCTGGACCTTTCCGGAGCCGGGCGGTTCTTCGTGGAGCTCTCCGCCGCCGCCTTCCGGCGCTCCCGGACGGCGGCCGGCCGCACAGCCGTCGCCTCGGGCTTCCTGCTCGGCACCGTCTCCGGCTCGGGCGCGGCGACGACGGTCAGCATCGGCGCGGTCACCTGGCCCGTCCTGCGCCGGGCCGGCTACCCGCCGGAGCGCGCGGGCGGCATGCTCGCCGCGGCCGGCGTCGGGGCGATCCTGTCCCCGCCCACCCTCGGCGCGGCGGCCTTCATCATCGCCGAGTACCTGGGCGTGTCGTACCTCCAGGTGCTCGGCTGGGCCACCGTCCCGACGGTGCTGTACTACCTCGGCATCCTGCTCGCGGTCGAGATCGACGCCCGGCGCTCGGGGGTGCGCCCGGTGGTGCTCGACACCGCCTCCCCGTGGCGGCTGCTGGGCCGGTTCGGCTACCACTTCCTGTCGCTGCTCGCGATCGTCGTGCTGCTGGCCGTGGGCTTCTCCGCGACCCGGGCCGTCGTGGTGGCCACCGTCCTGGCCGCGGTGCTGTCCTTCCTGGACCGGCGGCACCGGCTCACCCCGGCCCGGCTGCTGGCCGCGCTGAGCGCCGGCGTACGCGGGGTGCTCGCGGTGAGCGCGGTCTGCGCCGCGGCGGGCATCATCACCGCCACCACCACCAAGACCGGCCTCGGTCCGCAGGCCGCGGCGCTGCTGGTCAGCGGGGCCAAGGCCGTCAGCTCGGATCCGGCCGTGGTGCTGGCGCTCACCGCGCTGCTCGCCGCCGTCGCCCTCACCCTGCTCGGGCTGGCCGTGCCGGTCACCGCGTCCTTCGTGATCGGCTGGGTGATCATCGGTCCGGCCCTGCTGGACCTGGGCGTCACCGCGCCGGCCGCGGCGATGTTCGTCTTCTACTTCGCGGTCCTCTCCGAGGCCTCCCCGCCGACCGCGCTCGCCGCCGTGGCCGCCGCCGCCGTGACCGGCGGCCGGCTGGTGCCGACCATGTGGCAGACCCTGCGGTACGCCCTGCCGGCCTACCTCATCCCGCTCGCCTTCGTGGTCACGCCGACGGGCCTCGGGCTGCTCGGTATCGGGGGCGCGCAGCGGATCGCCGTGGCGGGGGTGGTGGCCGCCCTCAGCGTCGCCGTGCTGGCGGTGGCGGCGGGCGGCTGGCTGCCCGGCGTCGGCCCGGCCGGCACGCCGGAGCGGATCCTCGGCGCGCTCGCCGGGCTGACGCTGCTCTGGCTCGAACCCGTACCCGTCGCCGTCGGCGCCGCCCTGGCTGCCGTCATGGTGGCGGGTGTGCTCGTCAGACGCGGCACCGCCGGCCCGACCGGCGTGCCGTCAGCAGGTGCAACGGTCATCCATGGGGAGGAGAAACAGTGAGACGGATCAACGTGCGGATCGCCGCGGGGGTGGGCACGCTGGCGCTCGTCGCGGCGGGCGCCGCCGGTTGCGGGGGGCGTCAGGACGGCGCCACCAAGGACGACGCCGCCAGCGAGATCACCTGCAAGGTCACCGAGAGCACCCGCGTCGGCATCGCCACCGGCAACGCCACCGGCGTCTACTACGTGGTCGGCAACGCCCTCGCCGGCCAGCTCTCCGGGGCGACCGACGGCAAGCTGAGCGGCACCGCCGCCGAGACCGGCGCGTCGGTGCAGAACATCGAGCAGCTCGTCGGCGGCCAGTACGACGTCGCCTTCTCGCTGTTCGACACGGCGGTCAACGCGGTGCAGGGCAAGGGCAGCTTCACCGCCCCGCAGCCGGTCGAGGCGCTCGCCCGCATCTACGACAACTACACGCAGGTCGTCGTCCGGGCCGACGCGGGGATCAACTCGGTCGCCGACATGAAGGGCAAGAAGATCTCGACGGGCTCCCCCAAGTCCGGCACCGAGGTCATCGCCAACCGCCTGCTGGAGGCCGCCGGCCTCGACCCGGCCAAGGACATCCAGGCGCAGCGGCTCGACCTGACCAAGACCGTCGAGGGCGTCAAGGACGGCAGCATCGACGGCTTCTTCTGGTCGGGCGGGGTGCCCACGGGCGGCGTGACCGACCTGTTCACCACGGCCGGCGACAAGGTGAAGTTCCTCGACATCACCCCGCTGCTGCCCAAGATGGCCGAGCTCAACCCGGCGTACCAGGCGGGGACCATCAAGGCGGACGTGTACAAGACGTCGGCGGACACCCCGACCATCGTGGTGCCGAACGTGCTGCTGGTCCGCAAGGACCTCAACGCGAACGTGGCCTGCGCGATCGCCCGGACGGTGTTCGACAGGAAGGACGCGCTGGCCCAGGCCAACCCGGCGGCCAAGGGCATCAGCCTCGACACCGCCCGCAAGACCGACCCCGTGCCGCTGCACCGCGGCGCGGCCAAGGCGTTGCAGGACCTCGGCGCGAGCTGACCCGTCGGTGCCGGGTCCGGGGCGTACCGCCCGGGGCCCGGCACCCTCCCGACCCACCCCGGAGAGCCCGCGTGTCGCTTCCCGACCCCGCCCGCGTGCGCCGGCACCACCGGCCCACCGACCACACCGACCGGCTGTGGTCGGTACGCACCCAGTTGCTCGCGCCGATCCTGGTGGCCACGGTCGGTCTGGTGGTGCTGGGGACCACCCAGACCGCCACCGCGCTGGACGCCTCCGCCGACGCGGACCGCGCCCGGGTACTCGCCGGCACCGCGACGGCCACCGTGCGCCTGGTGCACGAGCTGGAGCGGGAACTCGGCGAGACGGCGGCCCTGCGCCAGCGGGGCGGCTCGACCGGCCGTCCCCTCGTCGAGGCGCAGCGGCGGCGGGTCGACACCTCCGTGGAGCGTTACCGCGGTGCCAGCCGGGACGCCCGCCGGGCCGCCCCGGACCTCGGCCAGGTGCTCGACGGCGCCGACGCGCAGCTCGGCCAGCTCGCCCCGGCCCGCCAGGCCGCGCTCAACGCCACCACCGCCGACCCGACCTACCTGGCGCTGGTCGAGTCGCTGCTCGCCGTCGCCGACGCGCTGCCGGCCCAGGTCCGCGACCGGGACCTGGCCAACGGGGCCCGGGAGGTGGCGGCGGTGGCCGCCCAGGAACACCTCGCCGCCCTGGAACGCGACCTGCTCCGCACCGTCTTCGTGCGGGGCGCGCTGGCGGACGGGGAACTGGTCCGCCTCGGCCAGTTGCGCGGCGCGCAGGAGCAGCGCCAGGCCGAGTTCTCCCGGATCGCCGGCGGGCGGTCGACGGCCGCGTACGCCCGGCTGGTGACCGGCACCGACGTCTCCACGGCGCGGCGGATGCGGGACAGCGCGCTCAACGCGGAGACCGAACCGGGCGGGCTGCGGACCGACGGCGACGCCTGGTACGTGGCCCAGAGCGGCGCCATCCGCCGGTACAACCTGCTCGGCCGGGAACTGTCCGAGGAACTCGACCGCCAGGCCGCCGGCCTGGCCCGGGACGCGCGGCGGCGGGCCCTGGTCACCGGCGGCGCGACCACCGCCGTCGCGCTGGCGTCGCTGACCGCCGCCGCGCTGCTCGCCGTGCGGACCAGCCGCCGGCTGCGCCGGCTGCGGGTCGCGGCGCTCACCATGGCCCACCGCGAGCTGCCGGAGCGGATCACCGCGATCGCGGCCGGCGACGGTACGCAGACCGAGGGCGCGGCCACCCGGCTCACGGCCGGCATCCGGCAGGGCCGGGACGAGGTCGCCCAGGTCGCCCAGGCGTTCGACACGGTGAACCGGGCCGCGCTGCGGCTGGCCGGCGAGCAGGCCGAGCTGCGGATGGACGTGACCCGGATGGTCGAGGCGCTGGCCCGGCGGATCCGCACCCTGATCACCCGGCAGCTGCGCCTGCTCGACGAGTTCGAACGCGAGGAGACCGATCCCGACGCCCTGGCCCGGCTCTTCGCGCTGGACCACCTCGCCGCCCGGATGCGGCGCAACGGGGAGAACCTGCTGGTCCTCGCCGGCGGCGAGCCCGGCCGCGCGCACGAGGGCGCCCACCTGCTGGCCGACGTGATCCGGGCGGCGGCCTCGGAGATCGAGGAGTATCCCCGGGTCGAGGTCGACGTGCCCACCGTCGCGGTGCACGGCGACGCCGTCGGCAACCTCGTCCACCTCCTCGCCGAGCTGCTGGAGAACGCCACCGTCTACTCGCCGCCGGACGCGCCGGTGCACGTCGACGGCCGACGCACCATCGACGGGCTCACGCTGCGCGTGCACGACCGGGGCATCGGGATCAGCGACAGCCGGCTCGCCGCGATCAACGAGCGGCTGCGCGTCCCCGCGATGCTCTCCAGCGCCGCCGCCGGCAGCATGGGCCTGCACGTGGTGTCCCACCTGGCGGCCCGGCACGGCGTGCGGGTGCACCTGTACGCCACCGGCGCGGGCACCGTCGCGCAGGTGGACATCCCGGAGTCGGCGCTGACCCGGGTCGAGTCGGTCGCCCCGCGGCCCGCCCCGCAACGGCGTACGCCGGAGCCCGCCGCCGCGGCCCCCTGGTTCCGGCCACCGTCCACCCGGGCCGTCCCGCCCGTGTCGACCGGCGCCCGCCCGGGCGAGTCGGGTGACCCGGCCGCCCTGCCCGACATGGCCGGCCTCCACGGCGCGCCGACGGTCACGCTCCCGGTGTTCAAGGCGGGGCCGGCCGGCTCCGCCACCGTGCCGCCCCCGCCGTTCTCCGTCCCCGCGCCGCCCCCGCCGGGCCCGGCGCCGGCCTCCGCCACCGGGGTCGGGCTGCCCCGCCGCACCCGGGGCGGCCAACTCCCGGCCGCGCTGCACGACGCCCCCGCGCCGCCGCCGAAGGACGACCTGCTCGACCCCGAGCTGGTGCGCTCCCGGCTCTCCGCGCTCGCCGAGGGCGTCGCCGCCGCGACGCGACGTACCCAGCAGACGACACCCCCCAGGAGAACCCCATGACCCCATCCGCGAGCGCCGGCCTCGACTGGCTGCTGGCCAACTTCGCCGAGCAGGTGCCGGACGTGTCGCATGCCCTCGCCGTCTCCGGCGACGGGCTGCGGCTGGCGGCCTCCCCCGACCTCGCGCCGGACCAGGTGGACCAGCTCTCCGCCGTGATCAGCGGCCTGGCCAGCCTGACCGTCGGCGCCGCGCGGCTGATGTCCGCCGGCCGGGTACGCCAGCAGATCGTCGACATGGACGGCGGGGTGATGCTGGTGATGGCGGTGGGCGAGCGCGCGCTCGTCGGGGTGCTGGCCGCGCCCGGCTGCGACCTGGGCCAGATCGGCTACGAGACCGCCATGCTGGTCCAGCGGGTGGCGGAGGCGCTGGAGCCGGCGGTCCGGGCGTGACCGGACGGCCCCGACGGCTGCTGGCGGCCCTGCTGGCGGCCCTGCTCGCCGCCGGCTGCGGCACGTCCGAGGCCGGGCCGCAGCCCTGGCACGGCGGTCGCATCTTCCTCGCCACCGGCAACACCACCGGCGTCTACTACCAGCTCGGCGGCGGCTACGCGGACGTGATCAGCCGCCACCTGCCCGGCTACGAGGCCCGGGCCGAGCCGACCGGGGCGTCGGTGGAGAACATCAACCGGCTGGCCAGCGGCGACATGGAGATCGCGTTCAGCCTCGCCGACACGGCCGCGGACGCGGTGCAGGGGCGCGGGGCCTTCGAGGGCCAGCCCCAGCCCGTCCGGGCGCTGGCCCGGGTCTACAGCAACTACACCCACGTGATCGTCCGGGCCGACGCGAAGATCACCGCCCTGTCGGGGCTGCGCGGCAAGCGGGTGTCCACCGGCTCCCCGAAGTCCGGCACCGACATCATCGCCGGGCGCCTGCTGACGGCGGCCGGCCTCGACCCGGACCGCGACGTCCGCCGGGCCACGCTGTCGCTGCCGGAGACGGTCAAGCGGATGCGGGCCGGCACGCTCGACGCGATGTTCTTCTCCGGCGGCCTGCCCACGCCGGGCATCGCCGACCTGCTCTCCAGCGCCCCGGGGACGTTCGCGCTGCTGCCGATCGCCGACCTCATCGAGCCGCTCGGCGCCCGGCACGGCTCGGTCTACACCACCGCCGAGCTGCCGAAGGAGGTCTACGGCACGACGAGCGCCACGCCGACCGTCACGGTGGCGAACGTGATCCTGGTCGGCGCCGACATGCCCGACCAGTTGGCGTACGACCTGACCCGGCTGCTCTTCACCTACCAGGCCGACCTGGTCGACGTACACCCGGAGGGCGGCAACTTCACCCGGCGCAGCGCCGCCGGCACCGACCCGATCCCGCTGCACCCCGGGGCGGCCCGCTTCTACCGGGGCGGGTGACCGCGCCGGTCAGGCGTCCGCCGGGGTGGTGGCGGCGCGGGCGGCGGCGACGAGGCGGTCGGTCTCGGCGAGCACGTCGGGGTCGTCCGCCGGGGTACCGGGGTCGAGGCGGACCGTCCAGGTGAGGCCGTCCACGCCCGGCGCCCGCCGCGCGGCGACCCGGCCGGCGCCGCCGGGCACCGGGTGGTGCCGGGTGTACGCCACCGAGCGCGTGACCCGCTCCCGCACCTGGTGCGGCAGCTCACCCGGGTCGAGCAGCAGGTAGGTCTCGGCCGGGCAGTCGGCCACCACCAGGTAGCCGTCGCGCTCGGCGACCCGCTCGGCCGGCGTGACGGTGAGTTCCCGGCCGGACCAGACCGCCTTGAGGATGTCGTGCCAGCCCAGCCCGTGCGGCCGGCCGGGCAGCCAGAGCCCGAGGTTGCTGGCCACCACCACGCCGTCGCCCTCGCCGTTGCCGGCCGCGGCCCAGGCGAGCACCCGCTCGTCGGGGGCCAGCGGCGGCCGGGCGGCCGTCGGCAGCTTCGGCCTGCGGCGGAACAGTCCCATCTACAGCCCTCCCGCGGCCTGCTCGCGCAATGCCCGGGCGTGCTGCTCCAGCGAGAGCAGCTCGCCGAAGGCGGCGAAGTACTCGTCCTTGTTGTTGACCGGGTTGATCCGCTGGATCCGGGACTTCAGATCCCTGATCCGGCCGGTCACCGAGCCCCACTGCAACCGGGCGATCGTGACCGACACGTAGCGCGGGTCGGGGTCGCCGTCGATGCGCAGCGGCTCCACGGCCAACTCGCCGACGAGCGCCCGGGCCGCGAGGTCCTCGCAGGCGTCGCGGACGGACTCGATCCAGACCGCGCCGCCGGTCGCCGTGGCGGCCCCGCCGACGGCCGCGACGGCCGCCCGCACCGCCACGTGCACGGGGTGGCGGTACTCCGACGCCTCGACCGCGTCGAACATCGGCCCGGCCAGCACCGGCTCCTGGAGCGCGAGCTTCAGCGCCTCCCGCTCGACCATCGACTGCGGGTTGTCGACGACCGGCTCGGCCGGGGCGGGGCGGGGCGGCGGCGGGGTGTCCCGACCGGGCGGGGCGGACGCGGCGGCCAGCACGGCCCGCTGCACCGGCTCGATCTCCATGCCGAGGTCGCCGGCGAGCTTGCGGACATACTCCGGGCGCTTCTCCCGGTCCTTGATCTTGGCCACCAGCGGCGCGGCCCGGCGCATCGCCTCCACCCGGCCGTCGACGGTGTCGAGGTCGTACCGGCTGATGACGTGCCGCAGCGCGAAGTCGACCAGCGGCTCGCGGCGGGCGACCAGGTCGCGGACCGCCATGTCGCCCTTGGCCAGACGCAGGTCGCACGGGTCCATGTTGTCGGGGCTGACCGCGATGAAGGTGCGCCCGACGAAACGCTGGTCGTCCTCGAAGGCCCGCAGCGCGGCCTTCTGGCCGGCGGCGTCCCCGTCGAAGGTGAAGATGACCTCGCCGGCTCGTTCGTCGCTGTCGAAGAGCACCCGGCGCAGCACGCCGATGTGGTCCGCGCCGAACGCCGTGCCGCAGGTCGCCACCGCTGTCGGGACGTCCGCCAGGTGGCACGCCATCACGTCGGTGTAGCCCTCGACCACGACCACCTTGCCCTGCTTGGCGATCTCCCGCTTGGCCTGGTCGATGCCGTAGAGGACGTGCGACTTCTTGTAGATCGGCGTCTCGGGGGTGTTCAGGTATTTCGGGCCGTCGTCGTCCTCGAAGAGCTTGCGGGCGCCGAAGCCGATGACGTCGCCGGTGATGTCGCGGATCGGCCACATCAGCCGCCGCCGGAACCGGTCGATCAGCGTGCCGGAGCGCGACGGCCGGGACAGCCCTCCGGTGACCAGCTCGTCGTGGGTGAAGCCCTGCTGGCGCAGGTGCTTGGTGAGCAGGTCCCAGGCGTCCGGGGCGAACCCGCAGCCGTAGCGCTCGGCGGCGGCCCGGTCGAAGCCGCGGCGGGCCAGGAACTCCCGGGCCGGGCGCGCGCCGGCCGTGGTGAGCTGGGCGCGGTAGAACTCCACGGCGGCGGCGTGCGCGGCGACGAGGCGCTGCCGCTGCCCCTGCTGGGGGCGGGGCCGCGGCGCGGCGGAGTCGCCCTCGACGTAGCGCAGCTGGATCCCGGCCCGGGCGGCCAGCCGCTCCACCGACTCGACGAAGCTGAGGTGCTCGGCGTCCATCAGGAACTTGATCGCGTCGCCGCCGGCGCCGCAGCCGAAGCAGTACCAGACGTTGCGGGCGGGCGAGACGTTGAACGAGGGGCTCTTCTCGTCGTGGAACGGGCACAGCCCCTTGAGGTTGCCGCCGCCGGCCGACTTCAGGGTCACCGTCTCCGAGATGACGTCGGCGATCGAGCTGCGCTCCCGGACCAGCGCGATGTCCTCGTCCCGGATCCGCCCAGCCATGTCCGCCACCCCCTCGCCGTACATCCTGCCCTGCCCGGCCGGCGTCGCGCCGCCGGGGGACGCCGGTTGTGGCGACCACCGCCGCCACCTCGGCGGTTCCGCCGGCGCGACCGGGTCACCCCCGGCGGGCCGCGCCGGTCACCGCGGCCGGCGCCGCAGGTAGCGCCGCACCGGCGGCGGGTCCTCCTCCTCGTACGACCGGGCGGCGCGGATCGCCGCGGCCAGGCCGTAGCGGCGGGCCCGGGGCGGCGGGTTGACCGCCGGGTCCCCGGCCATGTCCCGGACCAGCGCGACGGCCAGGCCGAGCATGACCACCACGAACGGCAGCGCGACCAGGATGGTCGCCTGTTGCAGCGCGTCCAGCCCGCCGACCAGCAGCAGCACCGCGGCCACCGCGCCGATCAGGACGCCCCAGACCACGACCAGCGCGCGGTGCGGGCGCAGCGCGCCCCGGGAGGTCAGCGAGCCGAGCACCAGCGCGGCGGAGTCGGCGCCGGTGACGAAGAAGAGCGCGACCAGCACCATCGCCAGCAGGGTGGTCAGGCCCGCCAGGGGCAGGGCCTCGAGCAGGCCGAAGAGCGCCCGCTCGGTGCCCGCGCCGACGTCGGCGACCAGGTCCCGGGTGCCGGTGGCCTGCACCCGCAGGGCGCTGCCGCCCATCACCGCGAACCAGACCACGCTGGCCCCGCTGGGCACCAGCAGCACGCCGACGACGAACTGCCGGACGGTGCGGCCCCGGGAGATCCGGGCGATGAAGATGCCGACGAACGGGGCCCAGGAGATCCACCACGCCCAGTAGAAGATCGTCCAGGAGCCCAGCCAGGCCGGGTCGGAGAACGCGCCGGTACGGGTGGACATGGTGATCAGGTGGCTGAGGTAGTCGCCGACCGACGCGGGCAGCACCTCCAGCGCGTAGATGGTCGGGCCGGCCACGAACACGAAGACCATCAGCGCGACGGCGAGCACCACGTTGGTGGTGGACAGCCACTTGATGCCCTTGTGCAGGCCGGAGAAGGCGGAGACGACGAAGGCCAGGGTGAGGGCGGCGATCACCACCAGCTCGACGGCCGTGCTGTCCGGCACGGGGGTGACCAGGTCCAGCCCGGCGGCGACCTGGAGGGCGCCGAGGCCGAGGCTGGTGGCCGAGCCGAAGACGGTGGCGAAGACGGCCAGCAGGTCGATCGCCCGGCCCACCGGGCCGTCCACCCGCGCGCCGAGCAGCGGCTGGAAGGCCGCCGAGATGCGGTTCTCCCGCCCCTTGCGGAACGTCGAGTACGCCAGCGCGAGCGCCACCACCGCGTAGATCGCCCACGGGTGCAGCGTCCAGTGGAAGAGCGTGTACTGCATCGCCACCGACCCGGCCGCCCCGGTGTTCGGCGCGACGCCGCTGGCCGGGGGCGGCGCGGCGTAGTGCTCGATCGGCTCGGCGACGGCGTAGAAGACCAGGCCGATCCCCATGCCGGTGCTGAACATCATCGAGACCCAGGCGAGGGTGCTGAACTCCGGTTCGTCGTCGTCGGCGCCGAGCCGGATCCGGCCGAACTTCGTCGCGGCGATGACCACCGAGAGCACCAGGAAGGCGTCGGCGGCCACCACGAAGAACCAGCCGAAGGTGCTGATCACCCAGCCCAGGCCGGACTCGCCGAAGCCGGCCAGGGACCCCCGGCCCAGCACGCCCCAGGCCACCACGGCAAGCACGCCGCCGACGCTGAGCGCCAGCACCACCGGGTCGACCCGGCCCACGGCCTGCGGCCGGTCCCGCACCTGCTCGCTCATGGTCACCCCCCGCCCATCCTGCTGGGCACGGGGGCGACACACGGCGATATCGGGCGAACGCCCGCTCCCGGGTGCCCGGGAGGGCCTCAGGCGGGGACAGCGGCGGACTCCTCGGCCTCGACCTGGCGGTTCCAGTCGGTCTTGCTGGCGCGCCAGCCCTCGTCGTCCATGCCCCGGCGCCAGTAGCCGGAGATGGAGAGCCGGTCGCGGGGGACGCCACGCTCCACGCGGAGCAGGCGGCGCAGCTCCTTCACGAAGGTCGTCTCGCCGTGCACGAAGGCGTGCACGTCGCCGGGCGGGAACTCCAGGTCGCGGACCGCCGCGACCAGGGCCTCCCCGACCGGGCGCCCGCCCCGGTGCAGCCAGGTCAGGCGCACCGCTCCCGGGCTGGCCAGCCGCTGCTCCTCGGCCGGGTCGGCGACCTCGACGAACGCGACGGCCGGGGCGCCTGCCGGCAGCCGCTCCAGGGCGGCGGCGATCGCCGGCAGCGCGCTCTCGTCGCCGACCAGCAGGTGCCAGTCGGCGTCCGGGCTCGGGGCGTACGCGCCGCCGGGGCCGACGAAGTGCACCGGGTCGCCGGGGCGCAGCGCGGCCGCCCACGGCCCGGCGAGCCCCTCGTCGCCGTGGTGCACGACGTCGACGGTCAGCTCTCCGGCCAGCGCGTCCCAGGCCCGCACCGTGTACGCGCGCAGCCGGGGCCACTGCTCCCGGGGCAGGTCACGGCGGATCGCGGCGAGGTCCATCGGGCTCGGGTGGTCGACCCCCGGCACCGGGAACACGATCTTGATGTAGTGGTCGGTGAACTCGCCCACCGGCAGGCCGGTCAACTCCTCCCCGCCGAGCACGAGCCGGATCAGGTGGGGGGTGGGCCGCTCGGTGCGCAGTACCCGGGCGGACGTGACCTTCTTCGGGCGCTCCGTCATGCTGGTTAGGCTAACCTAAGTACGTCGGGTCGCCCATTCCCGCCCCTCCGCCGGCCGCACCCCGGGCACGTCCGGGGCCGGACGCCAGCCGCGCGTGCCAGGCCACGGCCGCCGGATCGGTCAGCGAGGCGACCTGGTCGATCACCACCCGGAGCCGGGCGGCGTCGTCCGGCGCGGCCCGCCAGAGCGGGGCGAAGACCGGGTCCAGCGCGTCCGGCGCCCGGCCGGCCAGGGCGTGCACCAGGTCGGCCAGCACCTCCCGCTGCCGCCGGTAGCGGCCCTCGGCGCCGGGGCGGCGCATCACGTACCGCAGGGCGATGCCCTTGAGCAGCGCGCACCGCGCCCGGATCCGCCGGGGCACCACCAGGTCGGCCGCGTACCGGCGGTGCGGGCCGGGGCCGTACCGCTCCTCGGTGGCCGCCACGACGGTCGAGACGAACCGGCCGGTCAGCACGCTGGTGGTCGCCTTGAGCGCGGCCAGCGCGCGGTGGCTGCCGTCGTAGCCGGCCAGCGGGGCGAGCACCGGGTCGTCGAGCAGTTCCCGCAGCACCTCGTCGAGGTCGGCCGGGGACTCGCCGGAGTAGGTGGCCGCGACGTCGGCGCAGAGCGCGGCCCGCTCGTCGGGGTCGTCCAGCAGCGGGCGCAGCGTCACGTACCCGCCGTGGATGCCGTCCTCGACGTCGTGCACCGAGTACGCGACGTCGTCGGCCCAGTCCATCACCTGCGCCTCCAGGCAACGCCGCGCGTCGGCCGCCGCGGCGCCGCCGCCGGACGCGGGCGGGCCGGGCGGGGCGCCGGCCCGCAGCCAGGCGAAGACGGGCAGGTCGTCGGCGTACGCCCCGAACTTCCGCCGGCCCGGACGGCGGGGCCACGGGTACTTGCTGACCGCGTCGAGCGAGGCGCGGGTCAGGTTCAGGCCGGCGGACGTGCCGTCCGGGGCGACCACCTTCGCCTCCAGCCGGGTCAGCACCCGCAGCGTCTGCGCGTTGCCCTCGAAGCCGCCGCACCCGGCGGCCAGCACGTCCAGCGCGTCCTCGCCGTTGTGCCCGAACGGCGGGTGCCCCAGGTCGTGGGCGAGCCCGGCGGTGTCCACCACGTCCGGGTCGCAGCCCAGCCGGGCGCCCATCTCCCGGGCGATCTGCGCGACCTCCAGCGAGTGGGTCAGCCGGGTCCGCAGGAAGTCGTCGGTGCCGGCCGTGTGCACCTGGGTCTTCGCGGCGAGCCGCCGGAACGCCGCCGAGTGCAGCACCCGGGCCCGGTCCCGCTCGTACGCCGACCGCCCGTACCCGGTGTCCTTCGGCGGCTCGCCGACCCAGCGGGCCGTGTCCGGGTCGTCCGGCCCGGGATGCTCAGTCCGCACGCTGCCGCAGCACGCAGAACTCGTTGCCCTCCGGGTCGGCGAGCACGGTCCACCCGACGTCGCCCTGCCCGACGTCGACGTGCCGGGCGCCCATGTCGACCAGCCGCTCGACCTCGGCCTCCTGGTCGTCGGGGCGCAGGTCGAGGTGCAGCCGGTTCTTGGTCTCCTTCTCGTCGGCGGCCGGCACGAAGACGATGCCGGGCAGCCGGTCGGCGGACCGGCGGATCTCCACCTCGTCCGGCTTCTCGGCGACCACCTGGTAGCCGAGTGCCTCGGCCCACCAGCGGGCGAGCCGGGCCGGGTCCCGGGCGTCGACGGTCAGGCTCTCCCAGGCGCTGCTCATGCCGATCAGGTTACGCCCGGGCGGCCCGAACGGCTCGCCGCCGGCGCGCGCCGGACGGGCCCGCAACCTCCGTTCAGACGAGAGTTGTCGGCCGATCGCCGACCGTTACGGGACCCCGGTCCGGCATGGCCGGCGGTAGCGTGCCCGGAGCGGAACGTGACCAGACTGAGGGCCCGACGGTGGGAGTGACACCCGTGGACGCGGACACGATGATGGGAACGGAGTTGCAGGGGTTGCGCCTACGCCGCCCCGAGGTGGCGGGCACGGTGCTGGCGGGCACCGACGGCCTGCTGATCTCCAGCGACCTGCCGCCGACGGACGCCACACACCTGGCGGCGCTCGCGGCGGCGAGTTTCGGCCTCGGCCACCGGGTGGCCGACACCGTGCGGCAGGGGGAGTTCCGGGAATCGGTGCTCCGCACCGCGTCCGGCGCGGTGGTCACCTACCCGGCCGGGCGCAACGCCCTGCTGACGCTGGTCGCCGACGGCGCCGCCGACCTGGAGGCGCTGCACGCCGACGCCCGGGCGGTGGCCCGGCGCACCGGCTCGGTGCTCGACACCCGCCGGCCGGTCGCGGTGCCGCCGATGCCGGAAGCGCCCGCCCCGCTCGCGGCCCGCACCTCCAGGGGCGGCCTGCCCCGGCGCGTCACCCACCACACCTGGCGCCGCCCGCCGATCTGAGCCATGCGGGAGTCGACCGACGATGCGGTCGCGCCCGCACGGCAGCGGCGGCGGATCCGCTCCCCCGGTTCCGCCGCCGGTCTGCCGAACGTCCCCACGTCAGCGGCTGTCGGAGCCGTCCGTCTCCACCGCGGCGCGGCCGGCCTCCAGCCGGGCGACGGGCACCCGGAAGGGCGAGCAGGACACGTAGTCCAGGCCCACCTCGTGGAAGAAGTGCACCGAGTCCGGGTCGCCGCCGTGCTCGCCGCAGACGCCGAGCTTCAGCTCCGGCCGGGCCGCCCGGCCCTCCTCCGCGGCGATCCGGACCAGCCGGCCCACGCCGTCCCGGTCGATCGACTCGAACGGCGAGATGCCGAAGATGCCCAGCTCCAGGTAGCGCCAGAAGAACGCACCCTCCACGTCGTCCCGGGAGAAGCCCCAGCCCATCTGGGTCAGGTCGTTGGTGCCGAAGGAGAAGAACTGCGCCGCCTCGGCGATCTGGCCGGCGGTCAGCGCCGCCCGGGGCACCTCGATCATCGTGCCGATCAGCACCTCGACCGGCTGCTCCCGGGTCACCTCGGCGATGATCCGCTCGGCCTCGGCGCGGACGGTCTCCAGCTCCTGCACCGCCCCGACCAGCGGCACCATGATCTCCGGGCGCGGCGTCACGCCGCTCTTCGCGCACTCGACCGCGGCCTCCACGATCGCCCGGACCTGCATCGCGAACAGGCCGGGGATGACCAGCCCGAGGCGTACGCCGCGCAGGCCCAGCATCGGGTTCTGCTCGTGCATGCGGCGAACGGCGGCGAGCAGTGCCTCCTCCTGGGCCACGTCCTCGCCGCGCTCCTGGGCGACCGCCACGTTGACCGCGAGCTGCTCCAGCGGGGGCAGGAACTCGTGCAGCGGCGGGTCGATCAGCCGGACGGTGACCGGCAGCCCGTCCATCTCCCGGAAGATCTCCACGAAGTCGGCCCGCTGCAACGGCAGCAGCGCGCCCAGCGCGGCTTCCCGCTCCTTCTCGTCGCGGGCCAGGATCAGTCGCTCGACCAGCTCGCGCCGGTCGCCGAGGAACATGTGCTCCGTGCGGCACAGCCCGATGCCCTGCGCACCGAAGCGCCGGGCCCGGGCGGCGTCCGCGGCGGTGTCGGCGTTCGTCCGGACGGCCAGCCGGCGCGCGGCGTCGGCGTGCGACATGATCCGGTGGACGGCCTTGACCAGCGCGTCGTCGGTCTGTTCCGGGTCGAGCTCACCCTCGAAGTACTGCACCACCTCGGAGGGCATGACCGGCACCTCGCCGAGGTAGACCTTGCCGGTGGTGCCGTCGATGCTGACGACGTCGCCCTCGGTGACGGTCTGCCCGGCGACCGTGAACTTCCGCTGCGGGATGTTGATGTCCAGCTCGTCGGCGCCGGAGACGCAGGTCTTGCCCATGCCCCGGGCCACCACGGCGGCGTGGCTGGTCTTGCCGCCCCGCGAGGTGAGGATGCCCTTGGCGGCGATCATGCCGTTCAGGTCGTCCGGGTTGGTCTCCCGGCGGACCAGGATCACGTCCTCTCCCTCGGCGGCCAGCTCGACCGCGCGGGCGGAGGTGAAGACGACCTTGCCCACCGCCGCGCCCGGGGAGGCGCCGATGCCCTTGGCGACGGGCTGGAACTCGTGGTCGAGCTGGAAGCGCGGGAACATCAGCTGGGCGAGCTGCGCGCCGTTGACCCGGTGCAGCGCCTCGTCGAGGTCGATCAGGCCCTCGTCGACGAGCTGGCCGGCGATGACGAACGCCGCCGCGGCGGTGCGCTTGCCGACCCGGGTCTGGAGCATCCAGAGCTTGCCGCGCTCGATGGTGAACTCGATGTCGCAGAGGTCCTTGTAGTGGCCCTCCAGCCGGGCCATGTAACTGAGCAGCTCGTCGTACGACGTCTTGTCGAGCTTCTCCAGCTCCTGCAACGGCACGGTGTTGCGGATGCCGGCGACCACGTCCTCGCCCTGGGCGTTGGCCAGGTAGTCGCCGTAGATGCCCTGGGCGCCGCTGGCGGGGTCGCGGGTGAACGCGACGCCGGTGCCGGAGTCCGAGCCGAGGTTGCCGAAGACCATCGCCACCACGTTGACCGCGGTGCCGAGGTCGGCGGGGATCCGCTCCTGCCGGCGGTACACCACCGCCCGCTCGGCGTTCCACGACTCGAAGACCGCGCGGATGGCCAGGTCGAGCTGCTCGCGCGGCTCCTGCGGGAACTCCCGGCCGGTGTGCTTGAGGAAGATCCTCTTGTACGCGTCGACCAGCCCGCGCAGGTCGTCCGCGTCGAGGTCGAGGTCGTTCTGGGTGCCCTTGGCACGCTTGGCGTCGTCCAGCGCGTGCTCGAACTCCTCGCCCGGCACCTCGCAGACGGTCTTGCCGAACATCTGGATCAGTCGGCGGTACGAGTCCCAGGCGAACCGGTCGTTCCCGTCCGCCTGGGCGCTCAGCCCGACCACGCTGCGGTCGTTGAGGCCGACGTTGAGGACGGTCTCCATCATGCCCGGCATGGAGAACTTGGCCCCGGAGCGGACGGAGACGAGCAGCGGGTCCTGCGGGTCGCCGAGGCGCTTGCCCATCGCCTGCTCCAGCGACGCCAGGTGCGCGGCGATCTGGTCGGCCAGCCCGTCGGGCTCCTCACCGGTGGCGAGGTACGCCTTGCAGGCCTCGGTGGTGATGGTGAAGCCCGGCGGGACCGGCAGGCCGAGGTTGGTCATCTCGGCCAGGTTGGCCCCCTTGCCGCCGAGCAGGTCCTTCAGGTCCTTGTTGCCCTCGGCGAAGTCGTAGACGTACTTGTGTTCCACCGTCTCTTGCGCTGCCACCAGAGCCTCCCACGCGCGCCGGTCCGACACTTAACGAAGGTTCAGTTGCTCCATACCCCCGGGCGGACCACCGGTAATCCCGATGCCATGCCGGCTGGTGGGCGAAGGCTAAGCGAACATCGCGTGGCCCGGGGCCGTTCGGTGACAATAGGCACAGCCATCACGACTATCCGCGTTCGTACCGGTTTTTGGGAACGCTTCCACGTGCACGATCACGCAACTCCGGCCTCCCCCTCGTACTCTTGACGGCACGCATTTCGGTGAACCTCACCTTTGCCATAACAGCCGCGAATACACCCCCGGGAGCCATCGCCGTGCCATCCGTTCCCACCGCCTCGGAGCCGCTCGACCCGTCCGCCATCGGGCCGGACGACCGGGCGCCCGGGCACCTCGACCTGCCGGCCCACGCGCCCGCCGCCGCCGAGCTGGCCCGGGCGGCGGCCCGGACCGCCGGCGACCTGCTCGCCCCGCCCACCCCGGTCCGGCTGGGCGACGTGGTGCCCGCCCCCGAGCTGGTCGCGCCCGACCCGGCCGCCGACTTCGTCCTCACCGCCGAATCGGCCGTCCGGGTGAGCGCCGACGACGCCGTCCGGGCCGTCGGCGAGCAGCTCGCCGCCCTGCTCCGGCCGGCCACCGGCTTCCCGCTGCCGGTCGCCGACGCCACCCGGCCGGAGCCGGCCGGCGGCATCGCGCTGGCGCTGGTCGACGCCGCCGACCTCGGCGCGGAGGGCTACCGGCTCGACGTGGCACCCGACGGGGTACGCATCGAGGCCGCCACCCCGGCCGGGCTCTTCTTCGGCGCGCAGACGCTGCGGCAGCTCCTGCCGGCGGCGATCGAGAGCCCCACGCCGGTCGCCGAGCGCTGGACGCTGCCGGGCGGCTCGATCACCGACCGCCCCCGGTTCGCCTACCGGGGGGCGATGCTCGACGTGGCCCGGCACTTCTTCGGCGTGCCGGACGTGCTCCGGGTGATCGACCACCTGGCCCGCTACAAGCTCAACCACCTGCACCTGCACCTCACCGACGACCAGGGCTGGCGGATCGCGGTCGACTCGTGGCCCCGACTGGCCACGGTCGGCGGGGCGTTCGAGGTGGGCGACGGCCCCGGCGGGCACTACACGCGCGACGACTACCGCCGGATCGTGGCCTACGCGGCGCAGCGGCACATCACCGTGGTGCCGGAGATCGACCTGCCGGGGCACACCCACGCGGCACTGACCGCGTACGGGGAGCTGGCGCCGGACCGGGTCGCGCCGGCGCCGTACACCGGCGCCGAGGTCGGCTTCAGCTACGTCGACCCGGCCAGCGAGCGGACGTACGAGTTCGTCGCCGACGTGCTCGGCGAGATCGCCGCGCTCACCCCCGGGCCGTGGCTGCACATCGGCGGCGACGAGGCGTTCAAGGTGCTCCCCGACGCGTACGCCGCGTTCGTCGAGCGCGTCCAGCGGATCGTCGCCGACACCGGCAAGACGGTGGTCGGCTGGCACCAGATCGCGCCCGCCGGGCACGCCGACGGGCGGGTGCTCCAGTGGTGGGGGACGACGGGCGAGGACCCGGTCACCGCGGACGCCGTCCGCCGGGGCGCCCGGCTGATCCTCTCCCCCGGCAACCACGCCTACCTCGACATGAAGTACGCCCCCGACACCCCCATCGGGCACGACTGGGCGGGCCTGATCGACGTCCGCCGGGCGTACGACTGGGACCCCGCCGCCCACGTGGCCGGCGTTCCCGCCGACGCGGTGCTCGGGGTGGAGGCGCCGCTGTGGACCGAGTCGGTCACCTCGCGGGCCGAGGTCGAGTTCATGTTCTTCCCCCGGCTGCCCGCGATCGCCGAGCTGGGCTGGTCCCCGCGGGCGGCGCACGACTGGGCCGGGTTCCGCGACCGGCTGGCCGGGCACGGCCCGCGCTGGTCCACCGCCGGTATCGCCTTCCACCCCGCCCCGGAGGTGCCCTGGCCGGCGGAGCAGCCGGCTCCGGCCGCGTCCCCGGCGACGATCCCCACCCAGCGCGGCCCCGAAGGGGCGTCCGCCCCGTCCGCCTGACGTCGCACGCCCGGCGGGCCCGCCAACCGGATCGGTGGCGGACCCGCCGGCGCGGCGGCCCAGACTGCGCCCCCACGTCCTGTCGGGCGGCTGCCGACGACCGTTCGGCGACTCCGACGACCTGCGCCGCGTGTGCCGTATGTCCGGTTCACGCCGACCGATATGCCCCGGATGTCGCCGTCGTGTGCGGCCCCGTCCCGTGGCCGGCGCCACCCCGGCGGCGGAATCGTCGGCCGGCCGGGGTCGTTGAACATGGCATACCCGCGGCACTCCCCCGCGCCGCGGCGGCCCGAACGACCGGCGGAATGCGTCGCCGGCCCGGGTCGTTGAGACACCCCGGACGCCCGAGCAGGCCCCGCCGCCGGAGTGATCCGTTCTGACCTTTCCCCTTTCGCGGCACGCCGTTCCCCCGTGCGCGCCGCGCATCCCCCGATCGAAAGGTGCATACGATCATGCGTACCGCTCTGATCCGTAAGGCCGCCCTGACCGCTGCCGGCCTCGCCTTCACCGGCGGCGCCATCGCCGGCCCCGTCACCGCCGCCCACGCCGCCCCCGCCGA
>NZ_JBEOVW010000042.1:0-42985 GCF_040295705.1 Micromonospora sp. NPDC002717
ACATGCCCCTGACCGAGGCCGCACAGACCGTGCAGGTGTCGGCGTACCCCGACCACTACGCCCAGTGGGAACAGCAGGCCGCCGACCTCGTCGCCGAACACTGGAACAACTGACACCAGAGACAGACTTTCCACCACAAGGGGGAACGCTGGCCGGCACCCGACACGGGCGCCGGCCAGCGGCACATCTTCACCAGCCGACAGCCGGCCGGCCGGGAAAGTACGGCAGGTGCGGGAACACCGACGGCCGTCGGCTGGTTGAATGAGGTGTCGGTGTGCCCAGTGTCCCCGGGCCTCACCTGAATTGCCTTCGCGGAATACCGTTCGGCTGGAGCCGCGTCGCGCCACGCGCCGAGAGGCGACCTGCACACCGACGCCCAGCGCCGCCCCCGTGCCGATCCGGCCCGGGGGCGGCGCTGTCTCCTGTCCGCGTTCGTCCTCGTGTGGCGACGGTGGCGGACCCGTGCGGGTCGACGCCGCCACGACCTCGCGTACTGCGAGGCGGGGCGGGGGAGTGGGCGCGGGGGAGGCAGAATGGGCCGGTGGATGTGCAGCGGGAGTGGCGCGACCAGCCGGGTGTGGTCGTACTGCCGAGTGGGGCGGCCGTGCGCGGGCGCCGCGTCGCCGACGTGGCCTCGTCTGCGGACTTCGCCCTGTTGTTGGCGCCTGGGCCGGCGCCGGCGTGGCCGCACCGGCGGATCCGGTGGCCGGACTTCTGGGTCCCGTTGGACCGGGCGGACGCGGTCGACGCGTTGACAGAGGCGCTGCGTCGGGCCCGCGCCGGCGAACGGGTGGAGGTGGCCTGCAAGGGCGGCACCGGACGCACGGGTACGGCGCTGGCCGGTTTGGCGATCCTGGACGGGCTGCCGCCGGAGCGGGCCGTGGACTGGGTGCGCGCCGCCTACCGGCCGCGGGCGGTGGAGACCCCCTGGCAGCGTCGCTGGCTGCGCCGCCTCGCCTGATCCGGCGCGATCGTGGCACGCACGGCCGGCCACCTTGTCGTGGTTCGTGTCATCGGTGAGGTTTGCGCAGCTCACGGTGGGTAAGAGGGACACCTCGTCCGAACCTTGAGGCAGGTACCAGCACGATGGCCCCACCCCGCACCCTTGTCCGCTACCGCGGTGTGCACCGCGCCGCCGCGCGCCCGGTGCCGACGATCGCCCGCACGGTCGCGTCGCTGGCCGTGCTCGTCGTGCTCGCCACGCTCTTCCTCGACGCCCTGCTGATCACCGTCGGGCTGCTCACCCCCGTCGCCGCCTCGGTGCCGCCGCTGCGGCGCTGGGTGCGCCGGTTGGCGGCCCCGACCGCCCGGGCCGTCCCGCTGCCCGGCCGATGAGCGTTCCCGTGCCGCGTGGCTGCCCTGGTCCCGGGGTCTGCGGCACCGGGACCAGGGCGCGCCGCCTTCTCAGCGGCCGACGTACTCGCGCAGATGGCGGGCGGTCAGGGTGTCGCCGTGGGCGACCAGATCGGCCGGGGTGCCGGTGAACACGATCCGGCCGCCGTCGTGCCCCGCCCCGGGCCCGAGGTCGATCAGCCAGTCGGCGTGCGCCATGACCGCCTGGTGGTGCTCGATGACGATGACCGTGTTGCCGGCGTCGACGAGCCGGTCCAGCAGCGCGAGCAACTGGTCCACGTCGGCGAGGTGCAGGCCGGTGGTCGGCTCGTCCAGCACGTAGGTGCTCGCGCTGTCGGCCATGTGGATGGCCAGCTTGAGCCGCTGCCGCTCGCCGCCGGAGAGGGTGTTGAGCGGCTGCCCCAGGGTGAGGTAGCTGAGCCCGACGTCGACCAGCCGGTCGAGGATCACCCGGGCCGAGCCGCTGGGGAAGAAGTCCCGGGCCTCCGTGGCCGACATGGCGAGCACCTCGCTGATGTTCTTCCCGCGCAGCCGGTAGGTGAGCACCTCGTCGGTGAAGCGCCGGCCGTCGCACTGCTCGCAGACGGAGGCGACGCCGGCCATCATCGCCAGGTCGGTGTAGACCAGGCCGATTCCCTTGCAGGTGGGGCAGGCGCCCTCGGAGTTGGCGCTGAACAGCGCCGCCTTGACTCCGTTGGCCTTGGCGAAGGCCGTCCGGACCGGGTCCAGCAGGCCCGTGTAGGTGGCCGGGTTGCTGCGCCGGGAACCCCGGATCGGGGTCTGGTCGACGACCACCACGCCGTCGCGGCGGTGCAGCGAGCCGTGGATCAGCGAGCTCTTCCCGGAGCCGGCCACGCCGGTGACCACTGTCAGCACCCCGAGCGGGATGTCGACGCTGACGTCCCGCAGGTTGTGCAGGTCGGCGCCGCGGATCGACAGGTGGCCGGACGGCCGGCGTGCGTGCTCGCGGAGGCGGACCCGGTGGTCGAGGTGGCGGCCGGTGAGGGTGTCGGAGCGGCGCAGGCCCGGCACGTCCCCGGTGTAGCAGACCTGGCCGCCGGCGGCGCCCGCCCCCGGCCCGAGGTCGACCACGTGGTCGGCGATCGCGATGGTCTCCGGCTTGTGCTCGACGACCAGCACCGTGTTGCCCTTGTCGCGCAGGCGCAGCAGGAGGTCGTTCATCCGGGCGATGTCGTGCGGGTGCAGGCCCACGGTCGGCTCGTCGAAGACGTACGTGACGTCGGAGAGGCTGGAGCCGAGGTGCCGGACCATCTTCACCCGCTGCGCCTCGCCGCCGGAGAGGGTGGCGGATTCGCGGTCGAGGCTGAGGTAGCCGAGGCCGATCTCCACCAGCGAGTCGAGCAGCTCACGCAGGTTGCCGACCAGCGGGGCGACCGACGGGTCGTCGATGCCGCGGACGAACCCGGCCAGGTCGCTGATCTGCATGGCCGAGCACTCGGCGATGTTGCGCCCGGCGATCCGGGAGGAGAGCGCCGCCTCGTTGAGCCGGGCGCCCCGGCAGGCGGCGCAGGTGGTGAAGGTGACCGCCCGGTCGACGAACGCGCGGATGTGCGGCTGCATCGACTCGCGGTCCTTGGCCAGGTAGAGCCGGCGCACCTTGACCACCAGGCCCTCGTACGTCCAGTTGTTGCTGCCCACCTTGATCTTGGTGGCCGGCTTGTGGAGGAAGTCCTCCCACTGCTGGGGCGTGTAGTCCTGGAGCTTGACGTCGGGGTCGAACAGGCCGGAGTTGACGATGGTCTGCCAGTACCAGGAGTCGACGGCGAAGTTCGGCACCGTGACCGCGCCGCCGTTGAGGGAGCGCTCGACGTCGACCATCTCGTTGACGTCGAGGTCGGAGACCCGGCCGAGGCCCTCGCAGGTCGGGCACATCCCCTCGGCCAGGTTGAAGCTGAACGCCCCGGCGCCGCCGACGTGCGGGGTGCCGAGTCGGCTGAACACGATCCGCAGCATCGCGTACGCGTCGGTGGCGGTGCCGACCGTGGAGCGGGAGTTGGCGCCCATCCGCTCCTGGTCGACCACGATGGCCGGGGTCAGGTTGCGCAGCGAGTCGACGTCGGGCCGGCTCAGGCTCGGCATGAACGACTGGAGGAAGGCGCTGTAGGTCTCGTTGATCAGGCGTTGCGACTCGGCGGCGATGGTCCCGAAGACCAGGGATGACTTCCCCGACCCGGAGACGCCGGTGAAGACGGTCAGCCGGCGTTTGGGGATGTCGACGGAGACGGCCGCGAGGTTGTTCTCCCGCGCTCCGCGTACCTCGATCATGTCGTGGCTGTCGGCGGCGGACCGTGCTGGCTGCTGCATGCGAACCCTTCGCGAGATTGTGGGCGGGGTTCCGCCCGGGTGTGTCTTCGGGGGCGGCTTCCTTCGATCGTCTCATTGACGTGCGTGTGGAGGGTTCTGCCGCGTTGGCCTGCCTCCCACGCCCAGAGAGGTACGGGAAGTCTCAAATAACGTGTAAGCAGGGGTGACGCTGGCGTCCGAAGGGTGCGATCCACGTGGGAGGTGGCGCGTCAAACCGGCGCCGATGGATAACGGCTGGACCGTAACCGGCGTCCTGAGTGGAGTCTGGTCGGTGAGGTCTGCTGCGATGCACGAAGTCGCTGCGATCCGTGGTTGACCTTCGATGTGCCGAGATTTACGGTGATGGCCGAAATCGCAGAAGGGATGCCTATGCCTCTCCAGCAGCGCCGCCGCCTGGCGTCGGTCGCCATCGTGGCGACCCTCGTCGCCGCCACCGCCGTGTCGGGTACCCCGGCCGTGGCCGCCACGCCGACCGAGACCCTGGTCGGCGTGCCGCACCACAACCTGGCCATCTACGGTGCGACCTTCGGCTCCACGCCCGCGGGCGACTACGCGTACGCCGTGGCACGCGGGACCACCGGCGCGCTCAACGTCATCGACACCCGCACCGCGACGGTGGTCCGGACCCTGCCGCTGCCCGGTGCCGGCGGTTCGTGGGGCGGCACCGTCACCCCGGACGGCACCGCGTACATCGGCGCCGACAGCAAGTTGTTCCGCTACCGGCCCGGTGCGGACCACGTGGAGGACCTGGGCTCGCCGGTGCCGGGGGAGACCACGACGTGGCGCCTGGCCAACGACGGGGAGCGGGTCTTCGTCGGCACCTTCCCCACCGGCAAGGTCTACTCGTTCGACCACCGCACCGGTGCGGTCCGCGACTACGGGCAGATCTGGCCGGGCGAGCAGTACGCGCGCAGCATCGGCGTCGCCAACGGCAAGATCTACGTCGGCCTGGGCACGGTGGCCCGGCTCGTCGAGGTCGACGTCGACTCCGGCGAACGGCGGGAGATCCCGCTGCCCGAGCAGTACCGCAGCGAGCAGTTCGTCTACGACCTCGACGTCTACCAGCACACGCTCTTCGCCCGGCTCGCCAACAGCAACCAGGTGCTCGTTCACGACCTGAAGGCCGGCCGGTGGATCGGCGAACTCGGTACCGCCGCGGGCCTGAACTTCTCCCCGCCGGACGCGAAGAAGAACGTCTACTTCGGCTCCTCGGCCGGCCGCCTGATGGCCTACAACCTCGACACCCGGACGCTCACCCCGACCAGCTTCACCGGGTTCGGCACCGCCCGCGGATTCGGCTGGGCGCACCTGGACGACCCGGCGTGGCCCGGCAGGACGCTCGTCACGATCAGCCTGAGCGGCAACCTGTCCTACTACAACCCGCAGACCGGCGCCAAGAAGGTCGTCTCCGCCGGGGTCAAGGGGCTGCCCGCCCAGCTGCAGACGGTCGAGGCCGGCCCGGACGGCAAGATCTGGTCCAGCGCCTACCCGAGCGGCGGCATCACCTCCTACGACCCGACGACCGGCGCCTTCAGCGAGAATGCCGGGGCGCTCGGCCAGGCCGAGGGCCTGCACTCCTACCAGGGCAAGATCTACGCCGGCGTGTACCCGGGCGCGAACCTGCTCGAACTCGACCCGACCAAGCCCGTCGTGCGCGGCACCAACCCGCGGCAGTTCGCGACGCTTCGCACCGAGCACCAGGACCGGCCGTTCGCCATCACCGGGGTCGGCAACCGGATCGCCTTCGGCACCATCCCGGAGTACGGCCAGCTCGGCGGGGCGCTGACGCTCGTCGACCCGGCCACCGGGGCGAAGGAGGTGCACCGCAACGTCGTGCCGGAGCAGAGCGTCACCGCCCTGGCCACCGTCGGGAACCTGATCCTGGGTGGCACCGGCATCTGGGGTGGGCTCGGCATCGCGCCCACCCAGACGGAGGCGAAGCTCTTCCTCTGGGACCCGGCGACGGCGACGAAGGTCTGGGAGGGCACCGCGATTCCGGGCGCCAAGGCGATCACCCGGCTGATCGTGGCGCCGGACGGCCGGATCTGGGGGTCCACGGTCGGCACCCTCTTCGAGTTCGACCCGGTCAGCCGGACCGTGGTCCGGACCGTCGAGGTGGAGCCCTTCGACTGGAACGTCTCCCACGTCTGGCGTAGCGACCACCTGGCGGTCGCGCCGGACGGCGCGGTGTGCGGCAACTTCCGGACCACGGTCGCCTGCGTGGACCCCGAGACGCTCTCGGTCGAGAAGCTGGCCACCGGCATCAGCGACGTGTGGACGATGGACGCGTCGGGCGTCATGTACTACGCCCGGGGCGGGGAGCTGTACCGGCTCACGCGCTGAGCCCGCCGGCCCGGTCTGAAGGGCCCCTTCCTGTCGAGTCGTGGACAGGAAGGGGCCCTTCCGCACATCCCCGGCGTCGACCGCCGGGCGGGCACGAAGTTCCGGCCGGTGGGTGGGCGGTACGGTGGCCCGGTGGTGACCGCGCGGAAGGGCAGTGGCCGGCTGCGGGCCGTGGACCTCGCCGCGACCGCCGGGATCTCCGTCCAGCAGGTCCGCAACTACGTCGACCTGGGCGTGCTGCCACCGGTCGAACGCACCCCCGCCGGCTACCGCATCTTCACCGCCGACCACCTCCGGGCGCTGGCCGTGGCCCGCCGGATGGCCGAGGGCCACGGCTGGGCGCGTACCCGGGAGATCATGGCCGCCGTGCACCGGGGCGACCTGGCGGCGGCGCTGGCGGCGCTCGACGGAGGCCACGCCGAGCTGGACCGCGAGCGGGCGGACATCCGGCGGGTGCTCGGCGCGTTCGAGACCGTGGTGACCAGCCCGCCGGCGACCCTGCCGGCGCCGCGGCGCGGGGTGCGCATCGGCGCGGTCGCCGACCTGGTCGGGGTCCGCACCTCCCAGCTACGGCTGTGGGAGCAACGCGGCCTGGTCCGGCCGGTCCGCGAGCGCGGCACCGGCTACCGGGTGTACGACCAGGCCGAACTGCGTGCCGCACAGGTCGTCGCGCTGCTGCGCCGGGGCGCGTACCCGTTCGACATCATCGCGGCCGTGCTCGACGAGATGCGCACGACCGGCAGCGCCCAACGGGTCCACGCGGAGCTGGCCCGGCGGGAGCAGGAGCTGCACCGGCGCAGCCTGCGGCGGCTGCGCGCCTCGGCGGCGCTGTACGACTACCTGCGGCACCGCGACCCGACGCTGCCGGCCTGACTCAGCGCAGCACCAACAGGTCGAGGTGGTCGACGACCGGGCCGGTCGCCTCGCGGGCGGCGGCCCGCAGTCGCGCCAGGCCGCCGGCGTACTCCTCGTCGGTGATCAACTGGAGCGGGGTGTGGGCCCGGCGGTCGAGGTGCTCGGCGAGCTCCGCCAGCGACGCGGCGGTGGTCTGCGCGACCGGCTCGACGCTGCTCACGGTGAACCCGGCCGCCGCGAACGCCGAGCGCACCCGCGCGAGGTCCGGGTAGCGCCGCAGTACCCGGACCGCCTCGGGAAACCAGTGGAACAGGGCGATCCGCTGGTGCCGGCCGGGGAACGGCGAGCGGATCAGCACGGGCGCGCCCGGCCGGAGCACCCGGCGCAGCTCGCGGGCCGCCGCGTCCAGGTCGGCGACGTGATGGATCATCGTGGACAGCCACGCGGCGTCCATCGTGGAGTCGCGTAGCGGCAGCGCGAGGGCGTCGCCGACGCGGTGTTGTCCGGCCCGGCCGGCCGAGGCCCTGGCCATGACCTGCGGTCAGCCGGACGCGCGCCCCGCGACCCGCCCGTCCCGTGCCTCGCCGAGCGCCGTCGAGGCGAAGAAGGCGTCCGCGGCGCGGAGTGCGGTCGCGTCGCCGAGCACGTCGCCGGGGCGGTCGGCGTGGCCGAGCAGCGCACCGCCCCATCGCATGCCGAGGTAGTCGGCGCTCATCCGCAGGCTGTTCACCATCGGGTCCGCCTTGGCCGGGTCCTCGTCGCTGAGGGCGCTGACCGCCCACATCGTGCGGCCGCGCATGCGGGGCCGGAAATCGACACCGGGCAGCCGCAGCCAGGTCGACCAGTGGTCGAGGTAGAGCTTGGTGGGGGCGCTGACGCTGTACCAGTAGACCGGTGAGGCGATCACCAGGTCGGTCGCGGCAAGGGTCTCCGTCAGCAGCAGCGCCTCGTTGCCGGACGGCGGGGGAGGGAACTGGCCGTGTCGGATGTCGTGGAACGGCGCCAGTGGATGGTCGGCGAGGCGGAGCCAGCGCTGCTCGACACCGGCCGGCAGCGCGGCTGCCGCGCGTCGGGCCAGGAGTTCGGTGTTGCCACCGGGGCGTGAACTACCCAGGAGGAAGAGGAAGCGCCTGACCGCACCGTCGATGTCCATCGGGGTCGAATGTACCCACCCCGGCGGCCGCGGGGATCGGCGGATCGCGGCCGCTGTCGCCCTGCCGCCGCACGACCAACCGGCCGGGTTTCAGACGGCCACCGCCGCCAGCACCAGCAGGGTGCACGCCGTCTCGACCAGCCCCACCCGCTTCGGCGTGAGCCGGCGCCCGGGCAGCGCGACGGCCCGGGCCAGCAGCGCCGCGAAGACCAGGGCGACCGGCACCGGCGCCCAGAGCGCCGCGGCGAGCGCGGCGACGGCGTGGTACGCCCAGGACGCCCACCGGTACCGACCGCTGTCCCGCTCCCGGATCATCGTCTTGACGTACAGGATCGTGCCGACGAGGTAGCCGAGCGCCACCACCGTCGCGCCGGTCACCCGGGCCGGCGGCACCCCGGCGACCGTGGCGACGACGAACCCGAGCAGCCCGCACTGCGCCACGAAGGCGAGGTCGTTGACGAGCGCCCGGTCCCGGCGCCGACGCGCGTAGCCGGCGTTGACGACGGCCAGGACGCCGTAGAGCGGCGCGTACGCGAGGACCGCCGGCCGGGCCGCCAGCACCGGCGCGGCGCAGAGCGCGGTGGCGACGCCGTACGCGGCCAACTGCGGGCGTACCCGCCGGAACCGGCCGGTCTTGACCGCCTGCAACCCGAAGTACGACAGCGGGTAGGCGGCGAGCACCGCCCCGAGCAGAGGCAGGTGCAGCGGGTGCGGGCCGGTGACGGTCACCGCCGCCAGGAACGGCAGCAGCAGCATCGCCCAGGCGCCGTGCTGCGGCGGCAGCCAGCCGGGTGACCGGCCCCCGGCCCGCGCGCGGCCGGTGGTGGTCGCCGTGGGCGGTCCGGCCGGGCGGCGACGGCGGGCGGGGACGGCGGTCACGGGCGTGGCGTCACGGTGAGCAGGACGGCGGCGTCCGTCACGGCGTGCAGCGCGTGCCGCCGCGGCGGGACGACCACCAGGTCGCCGGCGTGGCCCTCCCAGGACTCGTCGCCGGCCACCAGGCGTACCTGCCCCCGGAGCACCTGCAGCGTCGCCTCGCCCGGGCTGTCGTGCTCGTCGAGCGAGCGGCCGCCCCGGAGCGCGAGCAGGGTCTGCCGCAACCGGCGGTCCCGGCCGCGGTGCAGGTTGTGGGCGCTGCGCCCGCTGTCGGCCTCCCGGGCGGCGGCGAGCTGTTCGTCGGCGAGGCGGGTCAGCGAGTGGCCTTCCATCGTGCGTCCTTCCGGTGAGGTGGCGCGCCGGTGCGCGGGGCGGGGCAGTCCGTGCGGCGCCGACCGTCGCGCAAACCGGAAGATCGTCTACCGCTTTCGGTTACCAGCTTCCGCGCCGGACCCGCCCGGCGGCAGGGCCGATGGTCCCGGAATCCGGCCGCCCGGGTCGCCCGCGGCGGCGGACCTCTCCGTTCTCGCCGCCACGCCGGCCGCCGGGGCATCGGGAAGCCGGCCCGGCCCCCGGATCGGGCCGACTAGGGTGCGGGGCATGAAGGTTCGGCTGCTGGCGGCCACGGCGACCGCCGTCCTCCTCGCCGCCGGCGCGCCCGCCCCGGTGGCGGGCGCCCCGACCGCTCGTACCGCCGCCCTGCCGGGCGTGTCCGGCGCGGTGCCGCCGGCACCGTGCCCGAAAGCGCCCGCGCCGGCGGTGTCCCGGCCGCCGCGCCCGTCGCCGCCGCCGGCCGTGCCCGAGGAGCGGGCCGTGGGCGGGCCGGCGCTGGCCACCGCCGGCCTGGTCGTCCCCGCGGGGGTGCCGCGACCGCCGGCGGTCACCGCGACCTCGTGGCTGGTCGCCGACCTGGACACCGGCCAGGTGCTGGGCGGCTGCGGCCCGCACGAGTACGGCACCCCCGCCAGCGTGCAGAAGCTGCTGCTGGCGGCCACCATGCTGCCCCGGCTCGACCCGAAGCAGGTCGTCACCGTCACCGACGGCGACATGGACATCGAGCCGGGCTCCTCCGCCGTCGGGCTCGTCGCCGGCGGGCGCTACCGGATCGAGACCGCCTGGCTCGGGCTGCTGCTGCAGTCCGGCAACGAGGCGGCCAACCTGCTGGCCCGCCTCGGCGGCGGCCCGGACGGGATGGCCGGCGGCGTACGGGCGATGAACGAGGAGGCGCACCGGCTCGGCGCCCTGCAGACCCACGCGGTCACCCCGTCCGGCCTCGACGGGAAGGGCCAGTTCACCAGCGCGTACGATCTGGCGCTCATCGCCCGGGTCTGCTTCGCCGACCCCACCTTCCGCCGGTACGCGCTGACCGAGACCCACCGCATCCCCGCCCAGCCGGCGCAGCGGACCAAGGGCTTCGAGATCCAGAACGAGAACCAGCTCATCTACCGCTACCCGGGGGCGCTCGGCGGCAAGACCGGCTTCACCGACCTGGCCCGGCACACCTACGTCGGGGCGGCCCACCGGGGCGGCCGCCGACTGGTCGTCACGCTGCTCGGCGCCGAACCGCGGCCCGCGCGGGGCTGGGAGCAGGGCGCCGCGCTGCTCGACTGGGGCTTCTCGCTGCCCCGGGACTCCGCCGTCGGCCGGCTCGTCGAGCCGGGGGAACTGGCCGCCTCGGCGGCCGCCACGCCGCCCGCGCTCGCCGCCGCCGGCGAACCTCGTCCGGCCGCGGCCAGCGGCCCGCTGGAGGACGGGCTGCTCGGACGGTGGCCCGCGGCCGCGCTCGCGGTGGCCGTGCTCGGGCTGGCGGCGGTGGCGTTGCTCTGGCGGCGCCGGGCGGGGCGGCGCCGGACCCCCTGACCGTGGGCGGGACGTGTGTCGCCGCAGCCACCAGGTGCTCGTGGCCACCCACCTGCCGCAGGTCGCCGCAGGTGCGGAGCGGATCGACAACCGGCGACGGGGTCCATAGACTCCGGTCGTTCTGGTGTCGCACGTCCAGGGAGGATCCACGTGCCGAGCGAATCCCGACCGCACCCCGTCCCGCCGTCGATCGCGGCGCCCCGCCGACCGGCCCGCGCGCTGACCCGCCTCGCCGGGGTGGCCCTGGTGGCGGGTGCGCTGGTGACCGGTGGCGGCGCCGCCGCGGTCGCCGCGCCCGCCGGGTCCCCGGCCGGCTCCGCCGCCGGTCCCCGGGTCACGCCGGGACCGTGCGCCTACACCGAGACACCGGAGGAGCCGGCCGCCCGGCCGGTTCCGCTGCCGCCCGACCCGAGGCGCACGCCCGACCGGGGCACGGTGCGGGTGACGCTGCGGACCAACCAGGGGCCCATCGGGCTGACGCTCGACCGCGAGGCCGCGCCGTGCACCCTGCAGAGCTTCCTGCACCTGGTGCGGCATCGCTTCTACGACCGCACCTCCTGCCACCGGCTCACCGCGTACCCGACGCTGAAGGTGCTCCAGTGCGGTGACCCGTCCGGCACCGGCTCGGGCGGCCCCGGCTACCGGTACCTCGACGAACTGCCCACCGACCTGCCGCCGGCACCGACCGACCCGACCGGCGTGCGCCGGCTCTACGCCCGGGGCACGCTCGCCATGGCCAACGCCGGCCCGGACACCAACGGCAGCCAGTTCTTCCTGGTCCAGTCCGACTCGGCGCTGCGCCCCAACTACACCGTCTTCGGCTCGATCGACGCCGCCGGCCTGGCCACGCTCGACCGGATCGCCGCCGGCGGCATCGCCCCCACGGCCGAGGACCCGGCGCCGGTGGACGGCGCGCCCGCCCTGCCGGTCGACATCCGCCGGGCCGTCCGGCACCACCACCACTGACCGTCTCCACCGCCCCGCCCGGCCGTCCCTCGGCCGGGCGGGGGCGGGGCTGGCGGTTCCCGCGCGTACGCCTGTCGCCGGACCCGGGGTCCGACGGGCCGGCACCCTGATAGACAGGAGGCGTGGACAGGGCGGGCCGGGCCGGCCGGCGGCCCCGGGGCGCCGCCGCCCGGGCCGTCGCCGTGGCCGTGGTGGTCACGGCGCTGGCGCCGGCCTGCACCCGGCCCGGTCCGTCGCCGTCGCCGTCGGTGTCGGTGTCGGTGTCGGCGGCCCCGACCGCGACCGCGACGCCGCGCGCGCCGGGCTTCGTCGTCCTCACCGACGTCGACCCGAGGATCCGCACCGACATCCGGTACGCCACCGCGCACAACTTCGTCGGCCGGCCGGTCGCCGGTTACCTCGAACCGCTCTGCCTGCTGACCCGGCAGGCCGCCGAGGCGTTGCGCCGGGTGCAGGACGCCGCGCTCGCCCGGGGCCGCAGCCTGAAGGTGTACGACTGCTACCGCCCCCGGCGCGCCGCCGACGACTTCGTCACCTGGGCGAAACAGCCCGGCGAGCAGCAGATGAAGGCCGAGTTCTATCCCCGGGTGGCGAAGTCGAAGCTGTTCGACGAGGGGTACATCGGCGCCCCCACGGCGCACAGCCGGGGCAGCACGCTCGACCTGACCCTGGTCGACGTGCCGACCCCCACCCAGGCCCCGTACGCCCCGGGCCAGCCGCTGGTCTCCTGCACCGCCCCCAGGGGGCAGCGGTTCGGCGACAACAGCGTCGACATGGGCACCGGCTTCGACTGCTTCGACCCGCTCGCGCACACCGACTCGCCGGGAATCACCGGCACCGCGCGGGAGAACCGGCGGCTGCTGCGGCAGTTGATGACCGACGGCGGCTTCGTCAACTACGACCGCGAGTGGTGGCACTACCGCTACCGCGACGAGCCCTGGCCGGACACCTACTTCGACGTGCCGGTGGCCCGCACCTCGGTGCCGAGCGGATAGCCGGCGGAGCGGCCCGCCGGCGCGGCGGGCGATCGGCGCGGCGGGGCAAGGGCCGGTCTCGGCGAGGCGCGCGGCGGGACGCGATGCGGCGCGGGGCGGGCCCGTCCGGCATGATCGCCTCGGGAGGGGCGCCGCGCGGGCCCGCGGGACACTCCGACGGCGGCGCGTCGTCGGCGAGGGGAGCCGGCAGTGACCACCGAACGCATCGGCCCACCGCTCACCGGAGGCGAGCGCGAGATGCTCCGCGCCTTCCTCGACTACCACCGGGCGACCCTCGCCATGAAGTGCGACGGGCTGTCCGACGAGGACCTGCGCCGGCAGTCGATGCCCCCGTCCACGCTGTCACTGCTCGGCCTCGTCCGGCACATGGCGGAGGTGGAGCGCAACTGGTTCCGGCGGACCATCGACGGCGAGGACGTCCCGCTGGTCTGGTCGGACTCCGGCGACTTCCAGGTGGCGTACGACGCCAGCGGCGCCACCCGGGCGGAGGCGTTCGACGCCTGGCAGCGGGAGGTCGCGCACTCCCGCCGGATCGAGCGGGAGGCGGAGTCGCTCGACGTGACCGGCCACAACGCCAGGTGGGGCGAGGACGTGTCGCTGCGGCTGGTGATGCTGCACCTGATCCACGAGTACGCGCGGCACAACGGCCACGCCGACTTCCTGCGCGAGGGCATCGACGGCACCGTCGGCGCCTGACCGGCACCGACGGCATCGCCGGCGCCTGGGGAGCAGCGACGGCAGCGGGGGCGCCCGGGCGCGGCGGTCAGCCGTCGGCGCGCAGCGGCAGCCAGGCCAGCACGTCCTGGATCTTCGCGTCCCAGTACGCCCAGTCGTGCGCGCCGGGGGAGAAGTGCACGGTGAGCGGGACGCCCCGCTCGCGGGCCGCCGCGACGAAGGTCAGGTTGTCCTCGTACAGGAAGTCCTCCGTGCCGCAGGCGACGTAGAGCGCGGGCAGGTCGGTGCCCGCCTTGTCGAGCAGGGCGACGGCGTCGTCGTCGCTGCCGGCGACGGCGCGCTCGCCGAAGACGGTGTGCCAGACCTGGGCGTCGATCGGGTGGGCCGGATGGTGCCGGCGGCCGGCCACGTCGAGCGCGCCGGACAGGCTCGCCGCCGCCGCGAACCGGCCCGGGTCGCGCAGCGCCCACTTCACCGCCCCGTAGCCGCCCATCGAGAGCCCGGCGACGAAGGTGTCCTCCCGGCGCGCCGAGAGCCGGAAGAACTGGTGGCACAGCCCCGGCAACTCCTCGCTGAGGAAGGTCCAGTACCGGTTGCCGTGCTCCTCGTCGCTGTAGAAGCTGCGCCCGACCTGGGGCATCACCACCGCCAGGCCGAGCGGCGCGACGTACCGCTCGATGGACGTGCGGCGCAGCCAGATCGTGTCGTCGTCGGACAGGCCGTGCAGCAGGTAGAGCACGGGCGGGTCCCCGTCCGGGGCACTGCCGGCCATGCCGATCTGCGAGGAGGTTCGCTGCGGCAGGAGCACCGTCATCGAGGTGCTGAGACCGAGCACCTCGGAGTAGAAGTCAGCACGCATCAGGGCCACGGTCGTCGACCGTAGCCCATCCTCGGCCGGCGCCCACCGGGGCGGTGCGGTGGCTCAGCCGGCTGCCGGGCCGGTCCGCCGGGTCGTGGCCCGCAGCCGGTCGTCGAGCGCGTCGAGGTCGGGGACGAACCACACGTGGTCGGCCTGGTTCGACTCCTGTACGAGGGCGCGCAGGGCAGCGCTGGCCGCGAGGTGTCGGGAGATGTCGCCGACGACGACCAGGCGCAGCCGGTAGTTGACGAACTTCTGCATGACCTCGCCGGCGAAGCGGGTGCCGAGGGAGAAGAAGGACGGGTCCAAGCGGTGCGCGGGCACGGCCACCACCTCGGCGCCGAGGAAGGCCGCGCCGATCAGGTCCAGCGCGTCCTGCGCCGTGGCCACCGGCGGGCCGTCCGGGTCGCACATCAGCACCGGCACGCCGGCCCGCTCCCGCACCACGTCAGGCATTCCCGACCTCCCGGGTGAGCAGGCCGTTGTCGCCGTCGAGCACCGCGTCGAGCAGGCGCAGCACCTCGGCGGTGTCGGCGGCGCCGCCGAGTATCACGATCTTCATGCGGTGTCGCTCCTCGTCGTGGACGGTCTGGACGCGCAACGGGTGGCCGGGGTCGTGGCCGGTGTTCGCCCCGGCCACGACGAGCGTGCCGAGCCGGTCGGCCGCGGCCCGGTCGACGCCGTCGATCTGCACGATGCTCGACACCTCCACCGCCGGGCCCGCGGCGGGACGGGACGGCTCCGGCCGCCCGGTCAGGGCGTCGAGGTCGGCGCGGGCGATCCGGTACTGCTTGCCGATCCGCACCGCCCGCAGTCGGCCGGCGCGGATGTAGCCGCGCACGGTGCGCACGTGCAGACCGAGCCGCTCGGCCACCTGCTCGACGGAGTACATTTCCTCACTCATCACTCCCTAGTCTAGTGCAGATAGGGAGCGATAGGGAAGCCGGGGGAGTGGTTCCCGGTCCCTGTGACGCGCGGCTCGTGCGCTCGTGCGCCCGTAGTCGAATATCCATTGCGGCCACCGTCCGGCGCGCCTACCGTCATCGGCGCAAGGTCAACCGAACGACCCAGGGAGTACGCCGTGTCGCAGCGCACCCGCACCGACGCCGTGTGGCCGACGCCGCGCGGCGGTGCCTCGCTGCCCACAGGGGAGCGTGCCCTAGGCCAGTGCCGTCCCGAGCAGGGCCGGCAGTCGGGGTGGCGGCGCGACTAGCGTCAGCGCGTACGCGCAGCCGCCCACCCCACCGGGGACCGGGCGGCTTTTTCGTCCACCCGTACCGACATCACTCCGCCCCGTTCCGGCGCCGTCGACCCTTTTCAACTCCACAGTGGAAGCAAAATCCCGGTCGCCGCCCACCACGGGCCGACCGGGGAGACGACACCATCACCGGGACGAGGGAGCTGGCTGACCCGCTCGCTTTGGGCGCGAGAGACACGGGGTTCGATTCCCCGGTCCCGGACGGCAGGACAGGGCGTCGACCCTGCCCTGACACGGGCCGTTGGAGCAGTTGGAAGCTCGCCCGGTTCTCAGCCGGGAGGTCACGGGTTCGAATCCCGTACGGCCTACGCGGCGACGCCGGAGCGGCGTCGCCGGCACGCGGTTGTGGCGCAGCCAGGTCAGCGCGTCACCATGCCACGGTGAAGATCGCCGGTTCGAATCCGGCCAACCGCTCCACCCGCCGGGCCCCGCGCCCGCCGGGCCGGCCGCGCGCTGGGCGCAGAGGGGTCGTGCACGCCCCCTCCCACCGGGTTCGATTCCCGGGCGGTCGTCGATCCTTCCGGTCGCGCCGAGACGGGCGCCGACCAGCCGACGACACGAGGAGACGACGATGAGTTTCACCCCGCTCGCGGGCACCCGCGCGCCGGTCCGGGTCTGGACCGACCCGTACGGCATCGAGCCGCAGGCCGCCCAGCAGCTGCGCAACATCGGCGCGCTCCCGTGGGTGGAGGGCGTCGCGGTCATGCCCGACGTGCACTTCGGCAAGGGCGCCACGGTCGGCTCCGTCATCGCGATGCGGCAGGCCGTCTCGCCGGCCGCCGTCGGCGTCGACATCGGCTGCGGCATGTCCGCGGTCCGGACCTCGCTGACCGCCGCCGACCTCCCGGACGACCTGGCCGGGCTGCGGTCGGCGATCGAGGCCACCATCCCGGTCGGGTTCGCCCAGCGGGAGACGCCGGTCGACCCGCGCCGGATCCGGGGCCTGGAGCAGGCGGGCTGGGACGACTTCTGGCGCCGGTTCGCCGACCTCGACCGGCGGGTGGCGCAGCTGGAGACGCGGGCCCAGCGGCAGCTGGGCACGCTCGGCGGCGGCAACCACTTCATCGAGGTGTGCCTGGAGCAGGGCGGCGCCGACGAGGGCCGGGTGTGGCTCATGCTGCACTCCGGCTCCCGCAACATCGGCAAGGAGCTGGCGGAGCGGCACATCGCCGTCGCCCGGCGGCTGCCGCACAACACCGACCTGCCCGACCGGGACCTGGCGGTGTTCCTCGCCGGCACGCCGGAGATGGACGCCTACCGCCGGGATCTGTGGTGGGCGCAGGAGTACGCGCGGCGCAACCGGGCGGTCATGCTCGCCCTGCTCTGCGGCGTGGTACGGGAGCAGTTCCCGCAGGTGCGCTACGACGAGCCGATCTCGTGCCACCACAACTACGTGGCGGAGGAGAGTTACGACGGCGTCGACGTGCTGGTGACCCGCAAGGGGGCGATCCGGGCCGGTCGGGGGGACCTGGGCATCATCCCCGGGTCGATGGGCACGGGGTCGTACATCGTGCGGGGCAAGGGGAACCCGGACGCGTACTGCTCCGCGTCGCACGGGGCCGGGCGGCGGATGTCGCGGGCGCAGGCGAAGCGGACGTACAGCACCGCCGACCTCGCCGCGCAGACCGCCGGCGTGGAGTGCCGCAAGGACGCCGGGGTGGTCGACGAGATCCCCGGCGCGTACAAGGACATCACCCAGGTGATGGCGCAGCAGGAGGACCTGGTCGAGGTGGTGGCGCACCTCAAGCAGGTCGTCTGCGTGAAGGGTTGACCGCCGACCGGCGCCCAGGAGGGGTGGGCGCCGGTCGTCCGCCCCGGTGCTCAGCGGAGAGAGCGCTGGTCCACGAAACCGGAAAGCCCAGGTTCGAATCCTGGTCGGGGCACGGTCCGGATCCGCGACGCGGGACGGAACCCCTTGCGAGCTGGTGCAATCGGCAGCACACCCGTCTCTGGAACGGGCGATGGAGGTTCGAGTCCTCCGCTCGCAGCGAGGCCGGGGCCGCGCCGACGCGGCCCGCGCACCGGTGGATGTGGGCGTCCGGGATGGACGTCGGATCTGCCCGTCGGTGCCGCCCCGCCCGGCGGTCCCGCGACCGGGACCGTAGAGTCTCGCCGTGAGCGAGATCGGCACGCAGGTCGACCTGTTCCACCCCGCCGAGCGGGTGTGGCGCGCATTGACGGATCGTGAGTTGCTCGCCCGGTGGTTCGCCGAGGTCGAGATGATGGCGGGGACGCGGAACCGGCTGCTGCTGCACACGGCGGGGCTGCCCGGCTTCGGCGCCGCCGTCGACGCGGAGGTCACCGAACGGCAGGAGCCGGAGCTGATCGCGCTGCGGTGCCTCGAGGGCGGCCGGCGCAGCCGGCTGACCTGTGCCGTCACCGCCACCGCCGAGGGCTGTCGGCTGTCGGTCCGCGAGGTGCTGGAGCACGGCGTCTGGGCCGACGAGCAGCGCGAGAGCCGCGCGGAGTGCTACCGGCAGGCCCTGACCAATCGGCTGCCCGCGATCCTCGACTGGCTGGCCTTCCAGCAGGTGGACCTGCGCCGTGGCGAGGCCGGGATGACGGCCGAGATGCCGGTCACGGAGGCGTTCGACGACGAGCCGGCGCCGGCCGGCCGCCGCAGCCGGCCGCTGCTGGTCGCCGGGCTGGCCGGCGCCGCGCTGGCCGCCGGGGTGACCGTGTGGGCGGTGCTGCCGGCCGAGCCGGACCGCGCCGCCGCACCGGCGCCCGCGCCGGTGCCCACCGCCACGACCGCCCCGAGCGGCTCGCCCCGGTCGACCCCCTCCGCCCGCCCCACCCGGACCGCCACCCCGGAGGCCACCCGCCCGAGCCGCACCCCCACGGCGAGGCCCTCACGTACGTCCACCTCCGCCGCGCCGTCGGGGCCCGCCGTGACCGCCCGCTACGAGACGGTGTCGACCCGGCTCTTCGGCTACACCGGCGAGGTGGTGGTCGACAACTCGGGCGGCGCGGCCGCGAAGGACTGGACGGTGGTCGTGACGCTGGCCGAGGGCGGCCGGGTCTCCGACGCCAGCGGCGCCGACTGGCGGCAGGACGGGCACTCCGTCACCTTCACCGGGCCGCCCGTGAAGGCCGGACAGTCGCGGACGTTCACGTTCGAGGTCCGCGACAGCGACCCGGCGACCAAGGCGCCCGAGGGCTGCGTGGTGGGCGACGACCCGTGCACCGGCATGTGACGGCCGCGACGCCGCCCCGGTCCGTGCCGCCGCCGGCCGAAGCGCCCGGCGCCTGGCGACAGCGTCGACGGTCGATCCGGTCCAGGCCCCAGGACGGCGACGGCCCGGATGTGATCATGGCCATGATGGACACTGTCCGCGGCGACGGTCCCGGATTCCAGCTGCTCGTACCGGTCGCCGATCGCGGCCACCGTGCTCATGTCGGAGCCTGTCCGTTTTGACAGGCTCCCCTCCCGGCGATTTGGATGATCTTGCGGGAGGCGCAGTACCAGGAACGCCTCCCTGCTCTGCGGAGGTGTGCATGAGGGGTATGGGAAGGGCCGTCACCATCATGGTGGCGGCCGCGATGCTGACGGCCTGTGGCGACGGTGACGACGGCGCGGCGCGCAGCGGAGATCCGGGCGGCTCGTCGCCGGGCGTCGGGGCGTCTCCGCAGCCCGTGGTGAACGCGCCGGAGGGGTTCGACACCGCCAAGGGCTGGCAGGAGACCGTCGGCTGGCTGCCGGAGAACGCGGAGAACCTGACGGTGGGAGCCGCGGCGAAGGCGGGCGTGGTCGCCTTCCTCCAGAAGAAGGGTGCGGGTTACGTCGTCGATGCTCGGGACGCCGCCACCGGCGCGCCCCGCTGGGACAGCCAGGAGTGGCAGCCACCGGCTCTTCCCGAGAACGTGGCGCCGGATCCGTCGTACCTTCCGCGGCTCCTCGTCGTGAATGAGGGCGGACGCGAGTATGTCGTCGTCTGGTCGTACACCCCTTCGTTCACGGACGAGGACGTGGTCTCCCTCGTCCTCTACCCGGCCGACTCCTCAGGGAAGGGAATCGCCCCCGCCCACACCCGCTCCGTCTCGAGGGAGGACTCCGGCTCGGTGAAGGTCGTCGACGGCGGGAATGGCCTCCTGGTCCACTGGGAGGACAGGGGCGATTACCACGCTGCGGCGATCGACCTGTCGACGGAACGCATCAAGACGTACGACGAGAGCGTGCGACTGCCCTACTGCGAGGAAGAGGACGTGGTCTGCAACAGCGGTCGGGTGGCAGGGCTCTCCCCCGACGGCCCGCTCGTCGCGATCGACCCGGGCGGCTTCGGCGTCCCCGGTGTCTGGCAGGCCAGCAACGCCGTTCCACCGGCCGCCGATCCGAAGAATCACGGCAAGTACGAGAACGGCAAGGTGTGGGCTGTTCTCGGCGACCACGTCTTCTCCTCGTGGTACGCCAAGCAGGGCGTGACGAAGCAGGGCGGCATCCCGGTGGCAGCCGTGCACGACCTGAAGTCCGGAAAGCTCCAGACGTCCGTGGTGTGCGACCCGCAGGGCGGGCTGGACGGACGCTCCTACGATCCCGTTCTGTCGCCGAATGGCCGCTACGCCGTGGCGGGGACCATCGCCTTCGACTCCGAAACGGGCGTGGCCCGCTGCTTCGGCGAAGACGAAGAGGAAGGGCAGGAGGGCGTCCGCCTGGTGTCCGTCGACGACGACGGCACCGCGTACGGCTACGGGCAGGGGGGAGACGCGAACGTGCCCGTCACCGTCGCGGTCGGCACCGGGAAGATCGAGGAGCTTCCCCAGGACACCGAGATCCCGTTCCTGTCGCTGCCGGGAATCGGCGGGTTCTCGCTGGCCACCACGGACAACGGTGAGCGGCGGTTCGTCTTCCTCCCGCGTCGCTGACCCGTCGCCGGACGCATCGGTGGGCGCGGCCGCAGGTCGCGCCCACCGCGGTAGGGGGCGACCGGGGCGGTGACTTCCGACTTCTCTCCGCCACTCCTACAGTGGGTGGTCACCCATCACTCGAGCCCCTGAAGGTGACATGAGCATCCGCGTGTACCGCAACGCCGCCATCCGCACCGGGGACGCCGGCAACCCGTCGGCCCGGGCCATGGCCGTGGCCGGCGAGCGACTGCTGGCCGTCGGCACGGAGGCGGAGGTGCGCGCCGCCGCGGGACCCGGCGCGGAGCTGGTCGACCTGGCGGGCGCCGCCGTGCTCCCCGGTCTCTACGACGCCCACATCCACACCGCGCAGTACGCCCAGAGCCTGGACGCGGTGGACCTGCGCGACGTGCGTTCCCTGGACGACGCGCTGGCCATGGTGGCCGCGCACGCGGCGCGGCTGCGACCGGGCGCCTGGCTGTTCGGCGGCAGGTGGAACAGCAACACCTGGGATCCGCCGAGGCAGCCGGACAGGTACGCCCTGGACTCGGTCTGTCCGGAGCTGCCGGTCGTGCTGCCGAACGCGGACGGCCACACGGTGTGGGCCAACTCGGCGGCCCTGCGCCTGGCCGGCATCGACGCCGACACCCCCGACCCGGTGGGCGGTGAGATCGTCAGGGACGAACGCGGGGAACCCACCGGCATCCTGCGCGAGACGGCCTGTCGCCCGCTGGAGGACCTCATGGTCTCCCGCGACCTGCGCGAGCAACTCCGCGTCGTGCAGGACGAACTGCTCGCCCTCGGTCTGACCAGCGTGCACGACATCGACGGCGAGGACTGCCGGGCGGCCTACCTGGAGTTGCGGGAGGCCGGCGAGCTGAAGCTGCGCGTACACAAGGCCATTCCGTCGGTCCACCTGGAGGAGGCGATCGCCGAGGGCCGCCGCACCGGGCAGGGCGACGACTGGTTCCGCACCGGGCCCGTGAAGATCTTCAGCGACGGGGCGCTGGGTTCGCACACCTGCCACATGAGCGAGCCCTTCGCCGGCGAGCACCCCAACGTCGGCATCGCCGTCACGCCGTACGAGGACCTGGTCAAGCTCTTCGCCAGGGCGGCGGAGAACGGCATCGCCGTGGCCACGCACGCCATCGGCGACCAGGCCAACCACCTCGTCATCGACGCCTACGAGGCCGTCGGCCGCACGCCGGGGCTGCGGCACCGCATCGAACACGCCCAGCACCTGCGGCCCGGCGACCTGGCCCGGATGGCCCGGCTGGGTGTCGCCGCCTCGATGCAGCCCGTGCACTGCACCAGCGACATCGACCTCGTCGACACCCTGCTGGCCGGGCACGACCTGGCCTCCTACGCCTGGCGCGGGATGCTAGACGCCGGCGTCGGTCTGGCCTTCGGCTCGGACGCCCCGATCGAGCATCCCAACCCCTTCGCCGCCCTGTACGCCGCGGTGACCCGTACCCGTCCCGACGGGACGCCCGTGGGCGGCTGGCAGCCCGAGCAGCGGCTCACCATGGCCGAGGCGCTCGCCGCCCACACCCTCGGCGCGGCCCACGCCGCGGGCGAGGAGGGCCGCAAGGGCGTCCTCGCGCCCGGCATGCTGGCCGACTTCATCGCGGTGGACACCGATCCCTGGCTGGAGTCGCCGGACGCGGTGCTGCGCACCCGGGTCATGACCACCGTCGTCGGCGGCGAGATCCGCTGGCAGCGCGGGTGAGCGCCGCGACGGCGTGACGGCGGCCGGCGGCGCGACGGCCACGGCCCGGGGCGCCGACGCCGGACCCGGCGACGTGGCCGGCGCCGGGGCGGACGTGACCGGCGCAGGCCGTCCGCGCCGACGCGCCGGCCCGGTGCTCAGGACCGGACGGGCGTGAGGGTGACGGGCACCGCGACCACGTGCCGGCGCGTCCCGTCCGCCGCCGAGACCTCGTACGCCTCGATCGTGCCGGGCTGCTCCCGCTGCACCCGGTAGGCGACGGCGACCCGGAAGTCGCCCCGGCAGCCCGTGCCGCAGGTGGCCGTGGTGAAGGTGGTCGCCACCGTCCGGCCCGCCGCGTCGAGCACCCGGACCGTGACGGTGGCCTCGAACACGTCGGCGGTGCCGGTGACGGTGACCGGGCTGCCGACCCGTGCGCCGATGGGCGGGCCGGTGACCACGACGGGTGGCAGCAGGTCCGCGTAGTCGGCCCGGCCGACCGGGGGACCGGCGGCGAGGCGGACCCGTTTGACGGTGGGGAACTGGGTGAGCGTGTAGACCACCTGCGCCTCGCGCAGCCGCCGGGTCGGCGCGTCGCCGTCCGTCGGGGCGGGCGCGACCGTCGCCACGCCGTCGGCGATGCGGGTGACCTCGCCGCCGGCGGGCAGCAGGGTGGTCAGCCCGGTGGCGGCCTCCGCCGGGGTGGGTCCGGCGGCCAGTTCGGTCAGCGCCAGCCGGGACGTCGCCACCGTGGTCGGCCGGGTGCGCCGGGTCGGCGCGAGCCGCCCGTCCCGGACGTACCACAGTTCGACGGTGACGGTCTGCGCCCGCGTCGGGGCGGCGGCGGTCGCGGCGGGCGTGGGGGAGCGGCCCGGGCCGGCTGTCGGCGGTGCCGCGGCAGAGCTGGGCGACGGCGCCGGCGCGGACGTGGTGGCGACCGGCGGCGGCGCGGCGGGCGCGGGGCCGAGCGAGCCGGACCGGGGCGCGGCGCAGCCGGCGGGCAGCAGCGCGGCGGCGAGCAGGGCGACGGCCGCGACCCGCCGGGTCACCGCGCGCCGGCTCACCGCGCACCGTCCGACGCCGGCTCGGCGGGCAGGTCCAGCCGGAACCGGGTGGCCACCCCCGGCTCGCTGCGCACGCTCAGCCGCCCGCCGAGCAGGTGGGCGTTCTCCCGGGCGATGGCCAGGCCCAGCCCGCTGCCCCGGCCGGAGCGGGCCGGGTCGACCTTGTGGAAACGGTCGAACAGGCGCGGCAGGTGCTCCGCCGGGATGCCCGGGCCCTGGTCGCTGACCTCGAAGACGACCCGCGACCCGTCGCCGGCGACCGCGGCCCGGATCTCGCCGCCGCCGTGCTCGACCGCGTTGGCGACGAGGTTCGCCAGCACCCGCTCCAGCCGGCGCCGGTCGGTGCGCAGCGGCACCGGCGCGCCGTCGATCCGCACCCGGTCGGACCAGCCTCGGGCCGCGACGATCGCCCGCAGCAGGGCGACCGGGTCGACGGCGGCGACGGCGAGCCGCTCCTGCCCGGCGTCCAGCCGGGAGATCTCCATCAGGTCCTCCACCAGGCGGCGCAGCCGGACCACGTCGGCGACCAGCAGCTCCGCCGCGCGCCGCGCGTCGCCCGGCAGCTGGTCCAGGTGGTCGCGCAGCAGCGACGCCGCCGCCACCAGGGCGGTCACGGGGGTACGCAGCTCGTGCGCCACGTCGGCGGTGAACCGCCGCTCCCGCGCCTCAGCGGCGGAGAGCGCCTCGATCTTCGCCGCCAGCGCCTCGGCCATCTCGTTGAACGAGGCGGCCCAGTCGCTGAACTCGTCGCGCCCGCGTACCGGCAGGCGGGTGTCGAGCAGCCCCTCGGTGAGGGCCCGCGCGGCCCGGCTGGCCCGGCCGACCGGCTCCAGCGTGCGGCGGGCGAGGGTGTGCCCCACCCCGGCGGCGAGCAGCACCACCAGCACCCAGCCGGCCAGCAGGGCCGTGCGCAACTGGTCCAGGTCGGCGGCGATGTCGTCCTCGACGGTGACGACGTACAGCTCGGCCGTCGAGCCGGGGATGCGGCCACCGACGACGAGCAGCCGGGGCCGGTCATGCGGCGACGACCGCTCGTACCCGAGCTGCCCCTGGGCGACGGCGGCCCGCAGCCGCGCCCCCAGCGGCGGCGCGTACGCCGGGTGGGAGGGGTGCTGCCCGTCGTCGACCAGCACCACGTGCCGGCCGCTGCCCTCGAAGCTGGTCAGCAGCTCGCCGCGACGGTCCTCGGTCAGCGGCAGGAACTGCCCGGCCAGGACGAGCCGGTAGCGGGCGTCGGCGGCGGCCTGGTGCAGCGAGGCGTCGAACCGGGCCTGCCGCAGCAGCAGCCAGGAGCCGCCGGCCAGCAGCCCGGCGGAGACGCCGGCGACGAGCACGAACGCGATGGTCAGCCGGCGGCGCAGGCGTCCGGGCGGTACGGCGCGTCCGGCCATCGCGCACCTCCCTCAGCCCGGCGACAGCTTGTAGCCGGCCCCGCGTACCGTCCGCACGAGCCGGGGGCGGGCGGGATCGTCCTCGATCTTGGCGCGCAGCCGCTGCACCGCCACGTCGACCAGCCGGGAGTCGCCGAGGTAGCCGTGCTGCCACACCCGCTCCAGCAGCACCTCCCGGGTGAAGACCTGGCCGGGGCGGCGGGCGAGTTCGCGCAGCAGGCGGAACTCGGTGGCGGTCAGCGCCACCTCCCGGCCGTCCTTGCGGACGACGAAGCTGCCCGGGTCGATCTCCAACCCGGCGACCTCGATGACGGCGGCGACGACGGGGGCGCCCGCCCGGCGTAGCGCCGACCGGACCCGGGCCACCAGCTCGGGCAGGTCGAACGGCTTGCGCAGGTAGTCGTCGGCGCCGCACTCGAGGCCGACGACGACGTCCACGGTGTCGGTGCGCGCGGTCAGCATCAGGATGGGTACGCCGCTGGTGCGCCGGATCTCCCGGCAGACCTCGATGCCGTCCAGGCCGGGCAGCATGACGTCGAGCACGATCAGGTCGGGCGGCCGGGCACGCCACGCCGCCAGCGCCTCCCGCCCGTCGACCGCGGTGTCGACCCGGAAACCGGCGCGGCGCAGCCCGAGTGCGGTGACCTCCCGGATGGAGGCATCGTCCTCGACGACCAGCACGCGGCCCTCCACCAGCCGAGGGTAGCCCCGCGACGGCCCGCGCCGACCTGGCGGAACGGACGGTGTCGGGGGCCCGGCCGGCGCCGGACCCCCGGTTCCGCGGCGGTCACTGCTGCCACTGGTGTGCCACGTCGAGCACGATCCGGCTGTGCGTGCCCGGGCCGGTCAGCACGAACACCCGGAACGGCAGGCGGGCCCGCACGCCGACCGCGAAGGTGGTGTAGCCCTCGAAGCTGCCGCCGAAGACCACGTCCCGCAGCGTCTGGTGGCGCAGCACGTTCGCGGCGTGCTCGCCGACCCGGTAGGGCACGGTGCCGACGTGCGCGTCGTCGTACGCCGGGGCCCGCAGCGAGACCCGCAGCAGCTCGTCGCCGGCGGTGTACGGCGACAGCGGCAGGCCCTCGCCCTCGGTCCACGTCTCGCCGTAGCCGACCGTGTAGCCGGTGACCGGGCCGGCGAACTCGAACACCACCCGGTCGAAGCAGTCGTGCCGCCCGGTGCGCACGTCGACCAGCGGGGCGCTGCTCGGCGTGCCGGCCGACTTCTCCGCGCTGCCCCAGGTGATCCCGCAGTACGGCGACCCGGTCGCCGCCGCCGTCGTGGTCGCCGCCGTGCCGGTGCCGGCACCCGCCACCAGCGCGGCGAGCACCACGACCAGGGCCGTCAGTCCACTCCTGATCCGCATCGTCCTCTCCCGTTCTTCCGTTTCCCGGTCGGTGCCCGGCCTCGTCGCCGGGGTCGTCGGATCCACGGTGGAACGCCCCCACGGCAGCAGCTTCGCCGTGCGGTAACGCCCGGGTAACAGCCCGTGCCCGCGGCGCTGCTGCTCGATCGGGCGGTGCCGACCTCGACCACGGAACCGGCCGACCGGTGCGGGCTGCGTCCGGGTACGGTGTCGGCGCACCTCGGCGCACTGCGCTTGCCGCCGCACCCCGACCCTCGGAAGGGACCACCCATGACCGGCCGTACGCCGAAGGTCTCCTGCGTCTTCGTCTGCCACGACGGCGCGGGCCGGCTGCTGCTGGCCCGGCGCGCGGCCGGCGCCCGGGACGAGCCGGGGGCCTGGGACACCGGCGCCGGGGCGCTGGAGTTCGGGGAGAGCTTCGAGGCGGCGGTCGGCCGCGAGGTCACCGAGGAGTACGCGGCCACGCCGCGGTCGGTCGCCCTGCTCGGCGTGCGCAACGTGCTGCGCGACGACCCGCCCTCGCACTGGGTGGCGGTGCTCTTCGCGGTCCGGGTGGACCCGGCGGAGGTGGCCATCGGCGAGCCGCACAAGTTCGACCGGATCGGCTGGTTCACCCGCGACGCCCTGCCGGCGCCGCTGCACTCGCAACTGCCGGCCACCCTGGCGATGCTTCCCGACCCGCTGCCCTGACCGGCGCGACCGCCCGCCCGCCGCCGTCGGCGCTCACCCGTGTGTCGCTCGCCGTCGTCCCCGGGGCGGCGGACCGGCGGCGGGGTGCCCCTCGACCTGGCCTGGCGGTGAACTCGTGGGGTGCCGGTATGACGATTCCGTTATGCCGCATATTGGCGGTCCCCGCTTTAACATTCACGTACATCGATGACCGGCGGTGGCACGCCGCCGGACAACCGCAGGGAGTGCGTGTATGTTCCGACGACAACTGCTGCGCACGGCGGGCGCCGTGCTGGCGGCGGTCCTGGCCGCAACCGGAATGCAGGTCGCCACCGACGCCAGCGCGTCCGCCGCCGCCCGAACCGTCTACTACGACGCGAGCCGGGCCGGCGAGTTCCGCACCAACTTCGACCAGGCCGCAGCCATCTGGAACAGCCAGGTCAGCAACGTCCAACTGGTGGCCCGCACGCCGGGCAACGTCACCATCTACGTCGACAGCGGCTGGCCGCGGGCGCAGGTCACCGGGCTCGGCTCCGGCCGGATCTGGATGGGCTGGACCGCCGTCAACCAGGGGTACGACCGCACCCGCATCGCCAGCCACGAACTGGGCCACATCCTCGGCCTGCCGGACCGGCGCACCGGGCTGTGTTCCGACCTGATGTCCGGCAGCAGCGCCCCGGTCTCCTGCCGCAACGCGTACCCGAGCGCCACCGAGGCGTCCCGGGTGAACTCGCTGTTCGCCGGCGGCCTGGCCGCGTCCGCGGTGCCCACCGGCACGTACTCGTGGAACGACGGCGACGACATCGAGCCGTACGTCGTCGGCGGCCGGCCGGCCACCGAGAACTACCCGTGGATGGTGTACGTCTCCGGCTGCACCGGCACGCTGATCAAGGCCAACTGGGCGGTCACCGCCCGGCACTGCTCGACGCCTTCCTCGGTGCGGGTGGGCAGCATCTACCGCAACAGCGGTGGCACCGTCGTCTCCGTGATCCGCGCGGTCAACCACCCGAGCGTCGACGTGAAGCTGCTGCAACTGTCCAGCTCGGTCGGCTACGCCCCGGCGCCGATCCCGAGCACCTCGGGCGCGGTCGGCACCGCCACCCGGATCATCGGCTGGGGCCAGACCTGCCCGACCCCCGGCTGCGGGGGCGCCCCGACCGTGGCGTACGAACTGGACACCTCGATCGTGTCGGACAGCCGCTGCATCGGCATCAACGGCCCGTACGAGATCTGCACCAACAACACCAACGGCAACTCGGGCGCCTGCTACGGCGACTCGGGCGGCCCGCAGGTGCGCCGGATCAACGGGGTGTGGAGCCTGATCGGCGCCACCAGCCGGTCCGGCAACAACAACTCCACCTGCGCCACCGGCCCGTCCATCTACGTCGACCTGCCGTCCATCCGGTCCTGGATCAACACCCAGGTCGGCGGTCTGCCGGTCTGACGACCCCGACCCGGGGGGACGCCGCGCGCGGCGTCCCCCCGTCCGTCGTCGGCCGGGCCACCGCGCCGGGGTGTCACGCGGCGACCACCCGCAGTGCGGTACCGTGCGTGACACATCGACCCATTCCGAGGTGAACCATGTCCGCCGTGGCCGCACTCGCCCTGACCCTGGCGCTCGCTCCCGCGCCCACACCGTCGGCCTCGGGCGGGCCGGTCGGCGGCCTCCTCGGCGGTGTCGGGCAGATTGTGGACGACCTGCTCACCGGAGGGGCTGGGGCCACCCCGGGCGCCTCCCCGACGCCGGTCCCGTCCGGCTCGACCGCCCCGGCGTCGCCCCGCCCGTCGGCGGCGCCGGTCGCCCCGGGCCCGTCCACGTCGACAAGCACGTCCACCCGCGCCGTCGACCCGGGCCGGACGGCCGAGGGTCCGGGCGAGCGCAAGGCGGCGGTGCCCGCCCCGAACGGGCGGACCGGGACCTCGGGCGATGCGTCCACGGTCGCTGCCCCGCCACTGCGCGGCGACGGGGATCCGGCGGAGCGGTGGCTTCTCTACGGCCTGGCGGCGACCGCCGTGGCCGTGCCGGTGCTGCTCGTCCTGCGCCGGCGTCGGCCCGCCGTCGCGCAGATGGGCCCGGCCGGCGCGCCCGCGCCCACGCCCGACCCCGCGGGGGAACCCCTGGTCGACAACGTGACCCGGTTGCCGACGAACCTCAATGCCATCTACGAGCTGGGCCGGCTCGACGAGCGGCTGAGCCAGGAGCGCGAACGCCGGTCCTGACGCCCGCGCCGGCCCCCGCGCGGGCCCGCACGCAGGGCCGTCCCGCTCCGTGGGCACCCCGGGTAGTCCGGCGATGACGCGCTGACCAGCGCCTCGCCCCTGTTGGAAACGTTTTCGTAACGGACCCTTGACCTCCTCGCCGCGCGCGGCGCAGACTCCCGGAAACGTTTACAGGAAACAGGTGGAGGTGCCAGGGCGTGGGTCGTAAACGTTTACCGGAGTCGGCCGACAGTCGGCCCACCGTCCACACCGTCGCGGCCCGCGCCGGTGTCTCCATCGCCTCCGCCTCCCGGGTGCTCAACGGTGTCGGCGGCAGCGAGGAGACCATCCGCAAGGTCCGCGCCGCGGCGGCGGAGGTCGGGTACGTGCCCAACGCCATCGCCCGGTCGTTGCAGTCCCAGCGCACCGGACTGGTCGCGCTCGCGGTCGAGGACATCGGCAACCCGGTCTACGTGTCGATGATGCGGGCCATCGAGGCGGTGGTGGCCGCGTCCGGGCGGCAGCTGCTGGTCCATGCCACCGGCGGGCAGATCGCCAACGAGACCGCGCTGCTGCGCCGGCTGGCCAACCGCTACGTCGACGGCATGATCCTGTCGCCGATCCGGGTCACCGACGACCACCTCGCCGCGCTCGTGCAGAGTCCGGTGCCGGTGGTGGTGATCGGCCAGCTCGGCGCCGACGCGCCCGTCGACAACGTGCGTACCGACTCCCGGCGGGGCGTCGCGCTGGCCGTGGACCACCTGGTGGCCAGCGGGCGGCGCCGGATCGGCTTCGTCAACGGCCCGCTGGACACCGTCCCGGGCGCCGCCCGCGACGCCGGCTTCCGCGCCGCCCTCGCCGCGCACGCCGTTCCCCTCGACGAACGCCTGGTCGAGGTCGGCGACTTCCAGTACGCGGCCGGTCGCGCGGCGACCGAACGGCTGCTCGCCCGGGCCCGCCCGGACGCCCTGGTCTGCGCCAACGACCTGATCGCGGTCGGCGCGCTGCACGCGCTGCTGGCCGCCGGGCACCGGGTGCCCGAAGACGTGGCGGTGATCGGCATGGACGACACCGAGCTGGCCCAGATGATGTTCCCCCAACTGTCCAGCGTCTCGCTCGGCTCGGCCGAGCGCGGTCGCCGGGCGGCCGAACTGCTGCTCCAGCGGATCGCCGACCCCGCCCTGCCGCCCCGCCGCGAACAGGTGTCGCCCAGCCTCGTCGTCCGCGCCTCCAGCCGGGCCGCCGTGACCACCCCCCGTCCGCCGACCGAAGAGGTGCCGTCATGACGACTGTGGCCGAGCGGCCGGACGTCGACCGGGCCGGAGCGGCCCGTCGGCACAGCCGGTCCCGCTCCGACCGGACGATGATCTACCTGCTGCTGCTCCCGTCGCTGCTGCCGATCCTGGTGCTGTCGGTCTTCCCCCTGGTACGCGGCATGTACCTCGGGTTCACCGACGCCCGGGCCGGGCGCAACGTGGAGGTCAGCTTCACCGGGTTGGCGAACTACCGCGAACTGCTCGGCGACGAGCTGTTCTGGAACTCCTTCCAGGTCGGCCTGCTCTGGGCGTTCGGGGTGACCGTCCTGCAGTTCCTGCTGGCCCTCGGGCTCGCGCTGCTGCTGCACCAGCGGTTGCGCTTCCGGGGCGTGGCACGGGTGCTGGCCGTGGTGCCGTGGGCGATGCCACCGGTGGTGGTCGGCATCCTGTGGAAGCTGGTCTACCACCCGGACGCGGGCCTGCTGAACGAGTTCTTCCACCGCGTCGGCGCCGACGGCCTGCGGGCCAACTGGCTCGGCGACTTCGGCACCGCCCTGCCGGCGGTGATCATCGTCGGGGTGTGGGCGGGCATGCCGCAGACCACCGTCGTGCTCCTCGCCGGCCTGCAGGGGGTCGGCCGCGAGCTGCACGAGGCCGCCGCGGTGGACGGCGCCAGCACCTGGCACAGGTTCCGGCACGTCACGCTGCCCGCGCTGGCCCCGGTGATCGTGGCGATCACCTCGCTGGACTTCATCTGGAACTTCAACTCGTTCGGCCTGGTCTACGTGCTGACCGCCGGCGGGCCGGGCGGCAAGACCATGCTGCCGATGCTCTTCGCCTACGAGGAGGCGTTCCGCTACGGCAACTACGGCTACGCCGCCGCGCTCGGCAACGTGATGGTCGTGATCATCGTGGCGCTGCTCGCCGTGTATCTCCGTCGCCGGTTGAGGGAGGCGAACTAGTCGTGATCAGTGCGAGGAGTGAGCTTGCGAGCCCCGCAGTCCTGATCGGAGGGCAGTGATGTTCGGAAAGCCGAGCCGCACCGGGCGGGCGCTGCAGTACCTTGCCCTGGCCGGCTACCTGGTCTTCCTCGGGTTCCCGCTGGTCTGGCTGGTCTCGACGGCCTTCAAGCCGCCCCGCGAGCTGGTCCAGCTGCACCCGACCCTGATCCCCACCAACCCGACGGTGCAGAACTTCGTCCAGGCGTTCACCGAGCAGGAGTTGGGCCGGGCCGCGCTGAACAGCCTCCAGGTCTCGCTCGCCTCGGCGCTGCTCACCGTGCTGGTCGCGCTGCCCGCGTCGTACGCCCTGGCCCGGTTCCGCTCGAAGCTCGGCACCGCGGCCCTGGGCTGGGTGCTGCTGTCCCAGCTCTTCCCGTTCGTGCTGCTGATCATCCCGATCTTCCTGGTGCTGCGGCAGGTCGGGCTGGCCAACACGCACGCCGGGCTGGTGCTCATCTACGTGGTCTGGGCGCTGCCGTTCGCGCTGTGGATGCTGCAGGGCTTCGTCCGCAACATCCCCCGGGAACTGGAGGAGGCCGCCTCCGTCGACGGCGCCAGTCGCGTGCAGATCCTGCGGCGGGTGGTCTTCCCGCTGCTCGCCCCCGGCCTGGTCGCCACCGCGCTGTTCTCGTTCATCTCGGCCTGGAACGAGTTCTTCTTCGCCCTCGTGCTGATCAAGACCCCGGAGCTGGCCACCCTGCCGGTGGCGCTCGCCCGGTTCGTGGGCATCGAGGGCACCGCCCGCCTGGGCCCCCTCGCGGCCGGTTCGCTGCTGGCCACCCTGCCCAGCCTGATCTTCTTCGCGTTCATGCAACGCCGGCTCTCGTCCGGGTCGCTCGCCGGCGCGGTCAAGGGCTGACACCGTCCCCCACCCACCACCCAGGAGGTAACCCCCATGCTCCGTACCAGATTCCGTCGACTCGCCGCGGCCGCCGCGGTCGCGGTCGTCGGCCTCGGCGCGCTCAGCGCGTGCGGCGACGGCGGCGACGACGAGTCCACGTCCGGCCCGGTCAAGCTGCGATTCCTCAGCCTGGCCTGGCAGAAGGAGTCGCTCCAGGCCAACAAGGACCTGGTCGCCAAGTGGAACGCCGAGCACCCCGACATCCAGGTCGAGTACGTCCAGGGCGACTGGAACTCCGTCCACGACCAGTTGCTCACCTCCTTCGAGGGCGGCGACGCGGCCGACATCGTGCACTACGAGGCGTCCGCGATCGGCGAGTTCAGCAAGCAGGGCTACCTGGCCGACCTGTCCAAGCTCGTCTCCGACGACCTCAAGGGCCAGATCGACCAGGGCATCTGGGACACCGTCACCTACGACGGCAAGATCACCGGCGTGCCGTTCCTGCTGGAGTCGCAGGTCGTCATCGCCAACAAGAAGCTGCTCGACGCCGCCGGCATCGCGGTGCCGCCGGCCGACGGCGGCTGGACCTGGGACGAGTTCCAGGCCAACGCGCAGAAGCTCACCAAGCCGGGTCAGTACGGCGCGGCCTGGGCCCTGAAGTCGCCCACCAACCGCGTGCTGAACCTGGCGCTCAACTTCGACGGGAAGTTCTTCCACACCGACGGCGGCCGCACCGAGGTCAAGGTGGGCGACGCCGAGAAGGAGGTCCCGAAGCGCATCCACGACATGATCTACACCGCGAAGTCGGCCTCGCCGGAGGCGCTCGGGATGAGCGGCGCGGACACCCTGCCCGGCTTCTTCGGCGGCAAGTACGCGATGCTGCCCGGCTCGGTGTCGCTGCGTCAGCAGATGGTCGAGCAGGCGCCGGCCGGCTTCGAGTGGGTCACCCTGCCGCCGCTGAAGGGCCTGTCCGCCACCCACGCGGCGAACCCGCAGACGCTGTCCGTCAGTGAGGACTCCGCGCACAAGAAGCAGGCCGCGCAGTTCCTGGAGTTCTTCCTCAACCCGACCAACATGGCCACCCTCGCCAAGGGCGACTGGCTGATCCCGACCGGCAGGCAGGCCAACGAGGAGCTGGTCAAGCTCACCGGCGGCAAGCAGGGCTGGGACGTGGCCGCCGACAGCGCCGCCGACCTGACCGTCGCGCCGTTCCAGAAGGCCGACGGCTACCCGGAGTGGAAGACCAAGTACGCCACCCCGGCCCTCCAGCAGTACTTCGCCAACAAGATCACCCTGGACCAGCTCGGCACGCAGCTGGTCGACGGTGGCAAGCAGGTTCTGAGGTAACCATGTCTCTCCTTCTCGACAAGTCGGTCGGATGTCTCGTCGGCGCCGCCGTGGGTGACGCCCTCGGCGGGGCGACCGAGACGGCACTTCCGGAGCAGATCCGCGCCCGCTTCGGCGGCTGGGTGGAGGGCATCGTGCCCCCGTACCACGCCGACTGGGCGACCGCGCGGCCACTCGCGCCGTACCACAAGGGTGACGGGCACATCACCGACGACACGTTGATGACCCACGCGCTGGTGCGGGCGTACGCGGCCAAGCGCGACCACCTGGACGCCTACGACGTGGTGGAACTGCTCGTCCCCGACCTGATCGAGCGGGTGGTGTACATCCCGGACCTGGAGCGCGAGGGGGTGACCTTCCACCGGCTCGCCGCCGCCGAGCGGTGGTTGGTCACCCGCCTGCACCACGCGCACGCCGACCCCCGCGAGGGCGGGGTGGGCAACATCGTCAACTGCGGCGCCGCCATGTACATGGCCCCGGTCGGCATCGTCAACGCGGGCGACCCGGCCGGGGCGTACGCCGAGGCGGTGGAGATCGCCGGAGCGCACCAGCACAGCTACGGGCGGGAGGCCGCGGCGGTCTTCGCCGCCGCGGTCGCCGCCGCCGCGACCCCCGGCGCGGGCGTCGAGGACGTGGTCGCCGCCGCGCTGGACCTGGCCCGCGACGGCACCCGGGCGGCCATCGACGCGGTGGTCAAGGAGGCCCGGGGCCACCACGACTGGCGGGCCGCCATCGGCCCGCTGCGCGGTGCGGTCGCCCCCTTCGACACGGTGGGGGAGGAGTACCGCAGCCCGGGGCTGGGCGCCCGGCGGCCGAGCCGGCTGCACGCCATCGAGGAACTGCCGGTGGCGATCGGCATGCTGGTGGTGGCCGGCGGCGACTTCCGCGCCGCGGTGCTCGGCGCGGTCAACTACGGCCGGGACGCCGACTCGACCGCCACCATGGCGGCGGCGATCGCCGGGGCGCTCGGCGGCGCGGCGGCGGTGCCGGCGGAGTGGTCGGAGGCGGTCGCCACCGCCTCCCGCACCGACCTGGTCGCGCCCGCCCGGGTGCTCGCCGCGGTGGCCACGGAGGTCTTCGACCGCGACCGCGAGCGCTTCGCCCGCCGGGCCGAGCGCTTCGCCGGCCTCGCCGACGCTCCGGCGCGGGGCGCCGACCCCGCCGGGCCGGAGCAGGCGCCCGGGGAGTCGGGCCGGTGAGGATCACCTGGGTGCAGCCCGAGGACCTGCTGCCGCACGAGATCGCGGCCAGCCGGGACGAGGGGCGCGACGTCGGCGCGATCGCCGAGCAGTGGCGCGCGGCCGGCGGGGACCTCACCCCGCCGGTCAGCGGGGCGTCGCCCACGCCCGCGGCACCCCGGCTGCGGGCCCTCGCCACGCGGCTGCTCGACGAGGCCGACGCGCTGCCGGGAGCCGGCAGCCCCGACGAGCCCGAGGAACTGGCCGCCGTCCGCGCCACCTGGCCGGCGGAGTGGTCGCTGCCCGCCGGCCCGGCCGCGTACGACCGGGTGCACGGCGCGTGGCTCGGCCGGGCGGCCGGCTGCCTGCTCGGCAAGCCGGTCGAGAAGATCCCCCGCCACGGGATCCGGGAGATCCTCGTCGCCACCGGCCGCTGGCCGCTGCGCGACTGGTTCACCGCCCGGGGGCTGCCCGCCGACGTGGCGGGCCGCTGGCCGTGGAACCGGCGCAGCGCCCCGACCAGCCTGGCCGAGAACATCGACGGGATGCCCGAGGACGACGACCTGAACTTCGCGCTGCTGGCGCTGCGCGTGCTGGAGACGTACGGGCGGGACTTCACCAGCGCCGACGTGGCGCAGGCGTGGCTGGACTGGCTGCCCGGCGGGCGGGTCTTCACCGCCGAACGGGTGGCCTACCGCAACCTGCTGCTGGGGCTGGCCCCGCCGGGGACCGCGCGGCGGCACAACCCGTTCCGGGAGTGGATCGGCGCCCAGATCCGCACCGACGTGTACGGCTGGGTCAACCCCGGCCGCCCCGACCTGGCCGCCGAGCTGGCCTGGCGCGACGCCACGGTCAGCCACGTCCGCGCCGGCGTGTACGGGGCGATGTGGGTCGCGGCCCTGGCCGCCGCCGCCACGGTGGCGGGCGACGTCGACGAGGTGCTCGACGCCGGCGAGGCGGTGCTGCCGCCGCGCAGCCGGTTCGCCGCCACGGTCCGGGAGGCGCGCGCCCTCGGCTCGCGCACGGACGACTGGGAGGCGGTGATGGACGAGCTGTACGCCCGGCACGGCCACCTGCACTGGGTGCACGTGCGCAACAACGCCGCGCTGGTCGCCGCCGCCCTCGCGTACGGGCGGGGCGAGCTGGAACGGTCCATCTGCGCGGTCGTCAGCGGCGGCTGGGACACCGACTCCACCGGGGCCACCGTCGGCGCGGTGACCGGGGCGCTGACCGGCGCGTCCGGGCTGCCCGAGCGGTGGGTCGGCCCGCTGCGCGGCCGGCTCGCCAGCAGCATCGCCGGATTCGACGGCATCGGCTTCGACGAGCTGGCCGCCCGCACCGTCGCCCTCGCCGAGCCGGGTGCCGCCGGGGCGCCCGTCGGCGTCGCCACGACCGAGGGCGGGCCGGCGTGAGCGCGCGGGTCGTCGTGGTGGGCAGCGCCAACCTGGACCTGGTGGTTACCGCGCCGCAGCTGCCCCGCCCCGGCGAGACGGTGCTCGGGGAGGATTTCCGGACCGTGCCCGGCGGCAAGGGCGCCAACCAGGCCGTCGCCGCCGCCCGGGCGGGCGCGCACTGCGCGTTCGTGGGCGCCGTCGGCGCCGACGAGTTCGGGCAGCAGCTGCGGGACAACCTGGTCGCCGCCGGGGTGGACGTGCGTGGCCTGCGTACCGTCCCCGGCCCCTCGGGGGTCGCCCTGATCGGGGTCGACCGGGCGGCGGAGAACTTCATCGTGGTCGCCCCCGGCGCGAACGCCGCGCTGACCGACCTGGACGCCGCCGACGGGGCGGCGATCGGCGCGGCCGACGTGCTGCTGCTCCAGTTGGAGGTGCCGCTGCCGACCGTGGTGGAGGCCGCCGGCCGGGCCCGCGCCGCGGGCACCACGGTGGTGCTCAACGCCGCGCCGGCGGCGCCGTTGCCGGCGGAGCTGCTCGGGCTGGTCGACGTGCTGGTCGTCAACGAGCACGAGGCGGCCGTCGTCGCCGCGACGGCCGCCGGCGAGCCGGCCGTCCTGCTCGACGCGCTGCTGGAGCTGGTGCCCCGGGTGGTGCTGACGCTCGGCGCTCGGGGCGCCGCGTACGCCGACCGGCGCGGTTCGCGACTGGACATCCCGGCGCCGCGCATCGCGGCGGTGGACACCACCGCCGCCGGGGACGCCTTCACCGGCGCCCTCGCCGTCGGCTGGGCCGAACGCGGCGCCGCGCGCGACGCCGGCGCCGTCGCCGCCGTCCTGCGCTGGGCCTGCGCGGCCGGCGCGGCGTGCGCGCAACGCCCCGGCGCGTCCACCGCGCTGCCCGACCGGGCCGCCATCGAGGACCTGTACGCCGCGACCTACCGAGGTGCCCCGTGAGCTTCAACCCCTACGTGCCGCGCCCCATCGACCGGCCGACGGAGGTCCCGCTGGGCGGGCACGCCGACCTGACCACGCTGGACGAGGCGAAGATCTTCGCCGCCCCGGACGACCCGGCCGACTGGCCGGCCTGGCGGGAGCAGCTCACCCGCTGGCGCGCCGACGCCCGTGCCCGCCTCGGCTACACCGGCGCGCACTACGACGAGATCCCCGGCGACTGCTTCAGCGTCTGCCTCGCCTGGCTGTGGGACGAGACGCTCTACGACCACGAGCGGGGCGTCTTCACCGTCGACGCGTTCCTCGACGCCGCCGAGCGGGACTTCGGGGGCTTCGACGGGATCGTCCTGTGGCACGCGTACCCGGTGATCGGGCTGGACGAACGCAACCAGTTCGACTTCTACCGCGACGTCCCCGAGCTGCCCGAGGTGGTGCGCGCCTTCCAGCGGCGCGGGGTGCGGGTGTTCGTCGACTACAACCCGTGGGACACCGGCACCCGGCGCGAGGCCGGCACCGACGCGCAGGAGGTCGCCGCGCTGGCCGGCAAGCTCGGCGTCGACGGGGTCTTCCTCGACACCCTCAAGGAGGGCGCCGACGAGCTGCGCCGGGAGCTGGACGCCGTCCGCCCCGGCATCGTCCTCGAAGGCGAGAGCCGGGTGCCGCTGGCCCGCATCGCCGACCACGCGATGTCGTGGGCGCAGTGGTTCGCCGACTCCGAGGTCCCCGGCGTGCTGCGCGCCAAGTGGTTCGAGCGCCGGCACATGCTGCACCACACCCGCCGCTGGCACCGCAGCCACCTCGACGAGCTGCACTCCGCCTGGCTCAACGGCTGCGGCGTGCTGGTCTGGGAGAGCGTGTTCGGCGTCTGGGTGGGCTGGAACGACCGGGACCGCGCCGTGCTGCGGGCGATGCGCCGGGTGCAGGCCAGCCACGCCGCGTGGCTGCGCGCCGAGGACTGGGTCCCGCTCGCCGACCACCCCGGCTACGGTCAGGTGTACGCGTCCCGCTGGACGCACGACGGCGAGCCGCTGTGGACGGTGGCGAACCGGGGCGACGACCACGACGGGCCGTGGCTGCGTACCGCACCGCGTCCCGGCCGGCGCTTCGTCGACCTGGTCACCGGCGCCGAGCTGGCCGTCACCGCCGAGCCGGACGGCACGGTCACCGTCGGTGGTCCGCTGCCGGCCGGGGCGGTCGCCGCGGTCGTCGCCACCGCCGACGCGTCGGTGCCGTCGCACCCGGCGGCGGTCGGCGACCCGTCCTTCCCGGCCCGCACGGCGCAGCGGCTGCGCGTGCCGGGGGCGCCCCGGCGCGACGTGCCCGACGGCATGGTGGCGGTCGACGGCGGCCGGCGGGAGCTGCTCGTGCGCCACCGGGTGCGGGAGACCGGGCTCTACGGCGAGACCCCGTACGTCGACGAGTGGAAGCCGCTGCCGCCCCGGCTGCACCACACCGGCACGCTGCGCCGCGCCGTGCGGCTCGGCCGGTTCGCCATCGACACCCACGAGGTCACCCACGGCCGGTACGCCGAGTTCCTGCGCGTCACCGGCCACCGTCCGGCGCGCCCCGAGCGGTTCACCGCCGGACAGGGCCCGGCCGACGCCCCGGTAACCGGCGTCGACCTCGCCGACGCCCGGGCCTACGCGGCCTGGGCCGGGCTGCGGCTGCCCACCGAGGACGAGTGGCAGGTGGCCGCCGAGGCGGGGCTGCTGCACCGCCGGGAACCGCTGGTGTGGAACCTGACCGAGAGCGAGCACTCCGACGGGCGGACCCGCTTCGTGATCCTCAAGGGTGGCGCCGCGTACCGGGCGGAGGGCTCCGACTGGTATCTCGACGGCGGCCCGCAACCGCCGGACGTGTCGGTGAAGCTGCTGCTGCTCGGCGCCGGCCTGACCCGATCCGACCAGGTCGGCTTCCGCTGCGCCGCCGACCTTCCCGCCGAGGAGTGACCCTGATGAGAAGACGTTGGCGGATCGGCGGCGGCGTGGCCGCTGTGCTCCTCGCGTTCGGCCTGGCCGGCGCGGTGCCCGGCGCGGCCGGCGCGGAGCGGCTCCGCGCGGGCACGCTGACCACCGCCGCGGCGCCCTCCGCGGCGCTGGGCGCTCCGATCGACTACACCGTCTACCTGCCGCACGGCTACGGCGAGGCGACGGCGAGCCGCTACCCGGTGCTGTACCTGCTGCACGGGCGGGGCGACACCATGCAGGCGTGGACCCGGGTCAAGGCCGACCTGGACCGGCTGATCGCCGACGGCGACGTGCCGCCGGTGATCGCGGTGCTGCCCGACGCGCCGTGGAGCAGCCGCGGCAGCTGGTACGTCGACTCCGGGTACACCGGCGCGGACCAACCCGGCCGGCCGGTGGAGACCGCCCTCACCCGGGACCTGGTGCGGCACGTCGACGCCACCTACCGCACCGCGGCCCACCGGGGGGCGCGCCTGGTCGGCGGCTACTCGATGGGCGGCGCCGGCGCGCTGCGCTACGCCCTGGCCCACCAGGACCTGTTCGGCCACGCGCTGGTGCTCAGCCCGGCGGTGTACCGGCCGCTGCCGCCGGCCGACTCGTCGGCGCGCGAGTTCGGCGGCTTCGGCTCCGGCGAGCAGCGCTTCTCCGACGAGGTCTACCGGCGACTGAACTACCCGGCCCTGCTGCCGGGCCTGGACGCGGAGTCCCCGGTGCGGATGTACGTCGCGGTCGGCGACGACGAGTGGGCGAACCCCGACCCGGCCGACGCCGCCCACGACCTCGACTACGAGGCCGCCACCCTCTACAACACCGTGCGCCGCTCCGACGCGATCGCCGCGGAGTTCCGGGTGCTCGACGGGGGGCACGACTGGGACGTCTGGCGACCCGCCTTCGCGGACGGACTGAGGCACCTGGCGGCGACGCTGAGCGTCACCCCGCCGGCCGGGCTGCCCGGGCCGCCGCACGGCACCGTGGGCACCGACTGGGCCGGGGGCGTGGCCGCCCACCCCGACGGCAGCACCACCCTCGGGTACGCCGCCTCCGGCCCGGTCGCCGGCCAGCCGTACGCCGGCGGGCTGGACGCCGTGGTCAGCCGCGTCACGGCGGGCGGGGCCCCGGCCTGGACGAGGCAGTTCGGCACGGCCGCCAACGACCGCCTCCACGGCGTGGTGCCGCTCGCCGACGGCGGGGTGGTCGCCGCCGGCTACACCCGCGGCGACCTCGACGGGACGCACCCGGGCAGCCCCGCCGACGACGGCTTCGTCGTCAAGTTGACCGGGACGGGGCAGCGGGCCTGGCTCACCCAGGCCGGTGACCCGGCCAGGGCCGACCGGTTCTACGCCGTCGCGGCCGCCCCCGACGGCGGTGCCTACGTCGCCGGCTACACCAGCGGCTCGTTCGCCGGGCAGAGTGGCGCCGGCGACAAGGACGCGGTCCTGGCCCGCATCACCCCGGACGGGCGGATCGCCTGGAGCCGGCAGTTCGGCGGTTCCGGCGAGGACAAGGCGTACGCGGTGACGGCCGACGCCGAGGGCGTGTACGTGGCCGGCGGCACCTCCGCCGGCCTGCCCGACACCACCGCGCTGGGCGGCAGCGACGGGTGGCTGGCCCGGTTCGACGCCAGCGGCACCCGGACGTGGGTGACCTCGGTGGGCGGCGCGGGCGACGACCTGCTCGGCGGTGTCGCGATCAGCGCCGACGGCCTCGTGGTCACCACCGGCTCCACCGGCGGCGAGGCCACCGCCGGCGGCAGCGACGTGCTCACCGTGGCGTACACCGGGACCGGCCGGCAGCGCTGGCGGACGGTGACCGGCGGGCGGGGCGCGGACGCGGGTGCGGACGTCGTGGCGCTGCCCGACGGTGCGGTCGCCGTGGTCGGTTTCACCGGCAGCGTGCTCGGCCTGCCGGTCGGCGGCGCGGACGTGCTGACCCTGCGGCTGGACGCGCGGGGCCGCCAGGCCGGGGTGGCCCAGTACGGCACCGCCCGCGACGACGCCGCCGACGCCTTCGGCGAGGAGAACGTCTACGCGACCCTCGGCGCCGACGGGCGGCTGCTGGTCACCGGGCTCACCGCCGGAACCACGTCGGGCGGGGCGGCGCTCGGCAACGGCGACGTCTTCCTCGCCGCCGTCGACGCGACGAAGGGAACGCCGTGAACAGCCCAGCTGACCCCGGTGCCGACCGGACCCGCCCGCTCGACGGGGTGAAGGTGGTCGACCTGGCCACCCTCTTCGCCGGGCCGCTCGCGGCGGCGTTCCTCGGCGACTTCGGCGCCGACGTGGTCAAGGTGGAGCATCCGGCCAAGCCGGACCCGTCGCGGGGGCACGGCCCGGCGAAGGTCGGCGTCGGGCTGTGGTGGAAGGTGCTCGGGCGCAACAAGCGCACGGTGACCCTGAACCTGTCCGACCCGCGGGGCGCCGAACTGCTGCGCCGCCTGATCGCCGACGCGGACGTGCTGGTGGAGAACTTCCGCCCCGGCACCCTGGAACGGTGGGGGCTCGGCCCGGCCGAGCTGCACGAGGTCAACCCCCGGCTGGTGATCGCCCGGATCAGCGGTTTCGGTCAGGTCGGCCCGTACGCGCGGCGGCCGGGCTTCGGCACCCTCGCCGAGGCGATGAGCGGCTTCGCCGCCGCCACCGGCGAGCCGGACGGCCCGCCGACGCTGCCGCCGTTCGGGCTGGCCGACTCGGTCACCGCGCTCGCCGCCGCGTACGCGGTCATGCTGGCCCTGCGGGCCCGCGACCTCACCGGCGCCGGCCAGGTGGTGGACCTCGCCATCATCGAGCCGATCATGGCGATGCTGGGACCCCAGATCACCTGGTACGACCAGCTCGGCTACGTCCAGCCCCGGCTGGGCAACCGGTCCAACAACAACGCGCCGCGCAACACGTACCGCTGCGCCGACGGGCGCTGGGTGGCGGTGTCGACCAGCGCCCAGAGCATCGCCGAGCGGGTGCTGCGGCTGGTCGGCCGGCCGGAACTGGTGGACGAGCCGTGGTTCGCCACCGGCAGCGGCCGGGCCGCGCACGCCGACGAACTGGACGCCGCCGTGGGCGCCTGGGTCGCGCGGCGCGACCGGGACGAGGTGGTGGCCGCGTTCGAGGCCGCCGAGGCGGCCGTCGCCCCGGTCTACGACGTGCGTGACATCCTCGCCGACCCGCAGTACGCCGCGCTCGGCACCGTCCGCACCGTCGATGACGAGGAGTTGGGCGAGGTACGGATGCAGAACGTGCCGTTCCGGCTCTCGGAGACGCCGGGGGACATCCGGCATGCCGGGCGCCGGCACGGCCAGGACACCGACGCGGTGTTGCGGTCGCTGGGCCTGGCCGACGGCGAGTTGGCGGAACTGCGCGAGAAGGGGGTGATCTGAATGCTGCTGACCTGGCTCTACGTGCCGGGTGACCGGCCGGACCGGTTCGCCAAGGCGGTCGCCTCCGGTGCCGACGCGGTGATCCTCGACCTCGAGGACGCGGTGCTCGCCGACCGCAAGGCGTACGCGCGGCAGGCCGTCGCCGAGTTCCTCGGGCAGTCGCACCCCGTGCCGGTCCAGGTCCGGGTCAACGAGCTGACCGGCCCGGACGTCGACGCCGACCTGGCCGCGGTGGTCGGCCGCCCCGGGCTGGCGGGCCTGCGGCTGCCGAAGGTGGAGTCGGCGACCGCCGTCGCCGCCCTCGCCGCCCGGGTGGACACCCCGCTGCACCCGTTGGTCGAGTCGGCCCTCGGCCTGGAGGCCGCGTACGCCATCGCCACCGCCGACCCTGCGGTGGCCTCGATCGGCCTCGGCGAGGCCGACCTGCGCTCCGACCTCGGCGTCGACGACGAGGCCGGTCTGGCGTGGGCGCGCGGCCGGATCGTGGTGGCGGCCCGCGCCGCCACCCTGCCCCCGCCCGCCATGTCGGTGTACCCGAACGTGGCCGACGCCGACGGCCTGGCCGCCTCCTGCGCGGTGGGCCGGCGGCTCGGCCTCCTCGGTCGGGCGGCCATCCACCCGCGCCAGCTACCGGTGATCGCCGAGGCGTTCCGGCCGGCGGAGCGGGAGGTCGCGCGGGCCGAGGAACTGCTCGCCGCGGTGGCCGAGGCGCAGACCCGGGACTCCGGGACCGTGGTGCTGCCGGACGGCCGGTTCGCCGACCGGGCGATGGTGGCTGCCGCCCGTCGCACGGTCGACCTGGCCGCCCGCTACGCGGCCTGACCCGACGTACGACGAAAGGGCCGGCCCCGTTCGGGGCCGGCCCTTGTCGTTGGTGGTGTGTGGATCAGGCGGCGTAGCCGCGGGTGGCGATCCAGTCGGCGAGGG
>NZ_JBEOVW010000043.1:0-42894 GCF_040295705.1 Micromonospora sp. NPDC002717
GCCAGTCCGGGGTATCAAACAATTTGGCACTGGCTTATCAAGCACCCTGTTGAGTTCTCAAAGAACAACCACACACCGCCCGGAAACCCCACACCGTGGGACCCCCGACCCGGGGCATTTCGTTCACATCCCCGCCGCTCTCGCGCCGGGCACTTTTACTACTTTACCTCACCGTCTCCGCCGTGTCAAACCGTTTGTCCCGGTCTGTCGTGCTTCGTGCGGGTTGGCACCGACGAACGCGCGCAGCGGCGGACCGCCACACCTGATCATCGGATTTCGGCAGACCGGCCGCTCTGCGGTCTCCCGCGAGCTCGCCCGGTTTCCTGCCGGCGTCAAACCTTACCCGGTCGGCTCCGCTCCACCAAATCCGCCTCGCGGCAGATCCGGCGGGCCCCGCCCGGCCCGTGCCGTCCGGGAGCTGACTCCCGACCGACCCGACACCAGTGTGGTCTGGAACTCCAGGTCTTTCGCCCTGTTCGCCCCGTTCCGCGCTGGCAGAGAGAAAGTTACGCGTCTGCGGGTTTGAACGTCAAATCCGGGGGTGGCGTCCCCCGTCACACCATTCCCGCCCGGCTATCCGGCCTGGTCGGCGGCGGTGCGGCATGCTCGACGGCTCCTCCGGGAGGGCGGGCCCCACGCACGGCGCCCCGAGCGCCCCGGATGTTCCGCGGGGTCGGACGGCGATTCCGTCAGCGCGTCGACCGGTCGGTACGCCGTCCGGCCAGCCAGGCGCGGACGCCCAGCACCCCGACGGTGGTGCCGATGGCCAGGGAGGCCGCGATCAACAGGGCGTGGATCCAGAGGAAGCCTGTGGCGGGGAAGTCGCCGACCGTGCCGGTGGACCAGGATCGCGGGTCCTTCCAGATGGCGACCGCGAACCTCGGCCAGATCACCCAGGTCCAGATCCCGACCCCGGTGAGGAAGAGCGCCCAACCGCGCGACAGCACCATGACTGCCGAGTATGTCAGCGCCCAGCGGGCCGGCCGGTGCAGCGGCGGGTCGGCCGAGGCGCAGGTCACGGCCGTCGCGGCGGCCGGGCGGCCGCAGGCGGCAGGCTCCTGGTCGCGTCACGGCCGTCGCGGCGGCCGGGCGGCCGCAGGCGGCAGGCTCCTGGTCGCGTCACGGCCGTCGCGGCGGCCGGGCGGCCGCGGGCGGCAGGCTCCTGGTCGCGAGGCTCCTGGCGCCCGCGGCCCAGGGCCGTACCGGTCACCTGCCGCCGAGTTGCCGGAAGGTGATCGAGTGGCGGAGGGCCGGCACCGGCGGGATGCTGTGTTGCCAGCTCGCCCGCGCCGCGCCGGCGAGCACGTACGCCGACCGGGGCGCCAACTCCACCTCGTACACCCTGCGGTCGTCGCCGGTGCCCCGCTGGAAGCGCAACAGACAGGCGGCGCCCAGCGAGAGCCCGACCACGGTCGGTCCGAAAGCGGGGGCGTCGCGGTGCCAGCCGATGACCGAGCCCGGCGGATACCGGGTGACCAGGGCCTGCGCGAGCGAGGTCGCCGGGACGCCGGCGAGTGCGGCGCACCGCTCCCGGACCCCGTGCAACTCCACCGGCAACGCCTCGGCCTCTGTGAGCTGGAACGAGCCGTAGTCGTAGTCGAAGCCGAAGTGGCGGACGGTCCGCCGGGCGATCTGCCCGTGCATGCGGATCTCCCGGAAGTCGAACGCGGCGAGCGCGGTGAGCAGTGACCGCTCCTCGTCGGGGTCGACCAGGTCCGGCTGGTACGTCAGACCCGCCGGTCGCTCGTGGACGCCACGCATCCGTCCCATCAGCCCGACGGTAACGGCAGGGCGAGGCCGGCGCGGGCGCATCCGACGCACCGTTCCACCATTTTCACGATTGCGGGGCCGGGCACCGGACGGGTGGTCGCGGAAACGGGAGGCCCACCTCGGGCCGGGGGCCTCCCAACTCCGTCAGAAGCAGGTGCCGATTCCGCCGACCGCGGGGTTCGCCCGGTCGTGGTAGTGGATCGTGCCGGTCGGATCGGCCGTGAAGCCGCCCCAGATGATGCAGCCACCCTTGACGTACGCCCTGGTCGGGCCGGCCGCCCACAGCCTGTTGCCGTCGTCGACCTGGGTGGGGAGGTACTGCGCGGCGAGGTAGACCTGGGTACGGGTCAGCGAGCCGGCGTACGCGGACTTGACGGTGACCGTGCAGCCGTACCCGACGACGGGGTTGTACATCAGGTAGACGGTGCCGAGCCGCACGCCGGTCTGCGCGTGCTGGATCGGATCCTGGTCCTGGACGGTGTAGCCGAGCCCGCAGAGCGCCTGCGGTGTCACCGGGTTGACGACGGCGGCCTGTGCGGTGGCGCCGGCCCCGGCGACGAGCCCGACCGCGACGGCGAGCACGAGCCCGATCCGACGAATGGTGCGGTACATCTGCGTCCCCCTCTTCTCCCTGCGACGGATGCGGGACCAGAATGGTCGGCCGGCGGTCACGGTACGAATGTGTCGGGTGAACACTCCGCATTGCGTCCGGATGTGCGGTTGCCCAGTTCCGACCGACGCCACCTGGGGAGATGCGCCGCCATTCATCGATGCTCGACGACTATGACGTATTTCGCACGAGACATTTCTGTGAACCGAAAATTGCCGAGTTGTTTCCCGGTCGCGCGGGTTGGGCACTGATTCCCGGAAAGCGAAACGACCGTCATCGGAGGTGGCCCGTGCAGCCGTCGACGTTCAACCCCTGGGCCTGGCGCGACCCGGCCGCCCTCGCCGGCGGGTACGCCGGGGCGAGCCCCGGCACCGCGCCGCCGGGCGGGCCGGAGGGCGCCGGCGACGGACCCGACGCCCCGGGCCCCGGCACTCCGGTCGACCTGGTCGGCTACCGGGTGGAGGCCACCGACGGGCGGATCGGCTCGGTCGACGCGGCCAGCGACGACACCGACGCCCGCTGGCTGGTGGTGGACACCGGGCCGTGGATCTTCGGCCGCAAGGTGCTGCTGCCGGTCGGCACGGTGACGCGGGTCGACCACCTGGACCGCACCGTGCACGTGGACCGCACCCGGGAGCAGGTCAAGGAGTCCCCGGCCTTCGACCCGGACGCCTACGGGGAAACCGACTACCGGGACCGGGTCGGCGACTACTACCGGGAGACCTACCGGCAGCGCTGACCCGGGGCGCGCGTCACGCAACGGGCACACCGGTTACGGTGGGAGACATGGTCCGGCCGATCAGCTACGCGCCGGGGGTCGTCGACCCGGTCGACGGCCTCCCGCTCGGCGTCGTGACCACCTTCCCCACCAGCTCCGGCGACGGCCGCGAGCAGATGATCGACCTCCTTCGTGCCGGCGGACTGCGGTTCCGCGACGGCGGGCGATGGCGGTCGGCTCACTGAGCCGACCCCGACCGATCCCGGGACCCTCCCGGTCGGCGCGCGACCGCGCGCACCTCGTCCGTCACGCACGAAAGGCGTACCACCGTGTCTGTTCCACGAATGCTCACCGGGGACCGCCCCACCGGGCGGCTGCACCTCGGCCACTACGTCGGCAGCATCGCCAACCGGGTGCGGCTGCACCAGCGCTACGAGAGCTTCTTCATCATCGCCGACCTGCACATGCTCACCACGCGCAACACCCGCGAGGACATCGAGCGGGTCGCGGTGAACGCCCGGGAGATGGTCACCGACGTGCTGGCCGCCGGCGTCGACCCGGCGCGGGCGACCTTCTACCTCCAGTCGGCCATCCCCGAGGTCGGCGACCTGAACACCCTCTTCCAGAACCTGGTCACGGTGCCCCGGCTGGAGCGGGTGCCGTCGCTGAAGGACATGGCCCGCGACTCCGGCAAGGAGGAGATGCCGTACGGCCTGCTCGGCTACCCGGTCCTCCAGGCCGCCGACATCCTCTGCGTCAAGGGGCAGGTCGTCCCGGTGGGCAAGGACAACGCGGCGCACGTCGAGGTGACGCGGGAGATCGCCCGGCGCTTCAACCACCTCTACGGAGAGGTGTTCCCCGTGCCGGAGATGATCGCGTCCGAGACGCCGACCCTGGTCGGCACGGACGGCCGGGCGAAGATGAGCAAGAGCCTGGGCAACGCCATCTCGCTCTCCGACGACGCGGCGACCGTCCGCCGCACGGTGATGGGCATGTACACCGACCCGAACCGGGTCCGCGCCGACGTGCCGGGCACCGTCGAGGGGAACCCGGTCTTCGCGTACCACGACATCTTCAACCCCGACCGTGGGCAGGTCGACGACCTCAAGGAGCGGTACCGGGCCGGGCGGGTCGGCGACGTGGAGGTCAAGGAGAAGCTCGCCGTCGCGCTCAACCGGTTCCTAGACCCGATCCGCGAGCGCCGGGCGCGGTTCGAGGCCGACCCCGGGCTGGTCGACGAGCTGATCGTCGAGGGCACCGAACGGACCCGGCGCGAGGTGCGGCAGACGGTCGTCGAGGCCCGCCGGGCGATGGGACTGACGAGCGCGTACACCCAGGTGCGGCGGCGGGCCGAGCGGCGCCGCAAGGCCGCGACCACGCCGGCCTGAGCGGTCGTACGCACACCGCCCGGCCCGGAACCGGGAGCACCCTGGTTCCGGGCCGGCGGCCCGCGCCCGATCCGCGTGCATGGCCGGCCCCATCGACCGCCGGCCGGTCGCCTGGGTGTCGGAGCGGGCGTTGCGGGAGGCGGACCGGGCGGTCGAGGCGCAGGCTTCGCCGGAGTGGGAGCCGCTGCACCGGGCCGACTGAGCCGCCCGCCCGGCGGCCCGAGGATCAGCCGTTCGGCGGCACGTCCGCGAGCTGCCCGGCCGGTAGGCTGCGCGCATCTGTGCGCAGCCCCACCCAGGAGGAACTTCTTTGGGCCGCAGTCTTCCGGCAGGCGCCCTGGCGACCATCCTCGCCCTCGGCCTGCTGACCGCGCCGGCCACGCCGGCCGCCGCCGACCCCGGCACCGCTCCCCGCGAGATCGCCGTCATCCCGCCCGCGGAAGCCACGGTGCCCGCCTACGAGGCCGTCTTCTTCGCCGGCCGCACCGGCTTCCTGCACCGGCACAACAACTCCCTCGACTACCTCTGGACGCGCTACGACACGGGCGCGACGGTCGTGGTCGAGGACCTGGCCGGCGTACAGCCGTCGGCGCTCAAGCCGGCCGGCGGCGACAGCGTCTTCACCACCGCCCAGGTGCCCGCCCGGCCCGCCCCGGGCAAGGTCAGCGTGCTCGACCTCGCCGACCGGAGTTGGCAGCAGTGGGAGATCCCCACCGACCACGTCCTCTGGGGCGTCTACGGGCGGCGGATGCTGCTGCGCAAGCCGCCGCAGACCGGTGTGGAGCTGGAGCTGCGCACCCCCGCCGCCGACGGCACCTGGACGACGACGCCGGTGACCGGCATCCCGGCAGACGCCAAGCCCAGCGGGCTGCCGCCGGCCGGGGACGAGACCTCGGTGGTGGTCGGCTACCTGGCCGACGGCGGGCAGCGGATGGGGCTGCTCGACCTCGCCACCGCGACCGTGAAGCGGATCCCCAACGGCGTCCCCTCGACTTTCTGGCGCCTCTCGGGCGACACCGTGGGCTGGATGTCGAGCGGCGGCCAGTACCACCTCTACTCCCGCAGCGGCCTGACCAGCGGCACCGACACCTCGGCCCGGCTGGTGACCGTCCCGCAGGACAGCCTCCTCCGGACGGTCGTCGTGGACGGCGGGCTGGTGATCAGCCGGAGCCAGGCCAACGACACCGGCGAGTACTTCCCGGCGATCTACGTGCCGGTGCAGACCACCGCGCCCCGGCCCACGCTGCTGCCGAAGATCTCCTGGGATCTCCGGGCGCTCGTCCAGGGGCCGGACGGGACGGCCCTGGTGGTCGGCGGCTCCGGCCCGAAGGACTGGGCGGTACACCGGATCACGGGGCGGCCCGGTGAGACGCCGAGTCTCACGCCAGTGCTTCCCGTGCGCGACCTGATGGCGAACGCCGGGATCAGCTACCGGCAGGGCCTGCTGCGGCACGTGCACTCCGAGGTGGCGCCGAACACAGGTGCGGCCCGATACGTCGCCTCCAACCACCCGGTCTTCCCCGACCCCCGGTACACGTCCGGGGAGCGGGTCGTGCTCCGTTCGACCCCGGTGCCGTGCGCGACGGACGTGGCGTGCGTGCGCCTGGTCGACGGAACCAACGCCGGCGCCGCGTACCTGGTCTCGTCGGACACGACGGACACCGCCCTCACGCTGGACCGGGCCACGGGTGGCTACGACCAGACGCCGCTGCCCACCAGCAAGGGGCGGCTCCTCGACGTCTCCGGCACGCACCTCCTCGTGAGCGATGGCGCGTCGGACAACCAGTACGTCGTCAGCACGACCTCGGACCACGTGGTCAAGACCATGCCGAAGACCGGGGCCGCCCTGTGGTTCGGCACGCTGTGGAGCGCGACGACCACCGCCGGCCAACTCATGGCGATCGACCTGTCGACCGGGAAGGCCACGCGTACGATCTCGACCGGCACGGCGTGCGTCCCGACCGAGGTGCAGACCAGCGCCCGCTGGCTCTACTGGGCGTGCGGCGCCACCGGCCCCGCGGGTGTCCGCGACCTGCAGAGCAACACGCAGCTCACGGTGCCGGCCGGGCCGGCCCTGCTCGGGGACGGCTTCCTCGTCCGGCACGAGACCGGCGCGCTGCGGATGACCGCTTTCCACGACGGCGCCCTGCACACCCCGGTGACGCTCGCCGAGCTGCCCGCCGGCACCCCCGCCGACAGTCGCGGCGTCAGCTGGGCGGTCGACCGGCACGGCTCCGGCGTCGCGTACGTCGACGCCGACCGGGCGGTGCACGTGCTCGACACCGGAGTGCCGGGCACCGCGCCCCAGTTCGGCAGCCTGATCGCGGACGACTCCGTGTACCCGCGCCACGGCGGCCTTCCCTGGCAGGCGGACGTTCGGCCCAGCCGTCCGCTCTGGAGCTGGGAGCTCACGATCACCCGGAAGTGGACGGGCGAGCTGGTCCACCGCGCTGGCGGCGGCAAGGCACGGACGGCCCTCTACCTGCGGTGGGACGGCAGTTTGCCGTCGGGGGAGGCGGCCCTCAACGGCGCCTATACCTGGACGTTGAAGGGCACGCCCACCGAATCCGCCGCGCCGGTCACGGTGGGCTCCGGCGAGCTGGTCGTCCAGTGCGGCACCTTCCCCTTCCGCGGCTATTCCTGTGCTGGCGGGCCGGGCCTGCTCGGCGTGAAGTCCACGGGCGACGGCCACTGGTACGGAACGCGGCCCACGTCCCCGCGCGGCCAGCTCTACAGCAACGGGTACACCGAGAACTGGTGCCTCAGCTGCTCGGGCGCCGAGCGGACCTCGGCCCTGGTGCCGTTCGGCGACTACAACGGCGACGCGTATCCCGACCTGCTCGTGCGCGACGGCAACGGGTACATGAAGGCGCACCTGGGCACCGGCCACCTGGGCTTCGGCGGCGCGAACACGGTCAGCCTGGGTGGCGGCTGGATGATGTACCGGTCGATCCTGGCGCCGGGGGACGTCAACAGCGACGGCCACCACGACATCCTCGGCATCGACTCCGACGGCAAGTTGTGGCTCTACACCACCACCGGCCGCGGCGGCATCAACCCCCGCGTCCAGGTCGGCTCCGGCTGGGGCATGTACCCGCGCGTGATCGGCGCCGGCGACCTCAACGGCGACGGCCACGGCGACCTGCTCGGCATCGACGCCAACGGCGTGATGTACCACTACCTCAGCAACGGCAACAAGGGCTGGAGCGCGCGCGTCAAGGTCTACGCCGGCTGGAACATCTACAACAGCGTCGTGGCCATCGGCGACCTGGACGAGGACGGCCGCAACGACCTTGTCGCCCGCGACGCGGGCGGCCTCCTCTGGCGCTACTCCGGGCTCGGCAACGGCTCCTTCGCCGCCCGGATCCAGGCCGGCAGCGGCTGGAACATGTTCAAGATCATTATCTGAGCGTGCCCCACCACGGACCGCCCCCGGACGCCCACGGCGACCGGGGGCGGTCCCGTCTCCGGGCGGAACCAGGTGCAACCCACCGGTCCGCTCGCGCGTGTGCCTGTGACGGCTGACGCCAGCCGCAGCCACGGGGATGAGAGGCGACGTGATGCCATGCCGGTCAAGCCGATGGTCGTGACGCCGGACGACGCCCGTGCCACCGACTTCGACGAGTTCTACCGGGCCAGGTTCCAGTCGCTCACCCTCCAGCTGTACGCGTACGCCGGGGACCTCGCCGAGGCGCAGGATCTCGTGCAGGAAGCCTTCTGCCGGGCGTACGTCCGCTGGCAGAAGATCCGGGACTACGACGACCCGGCCCAGTGGGTGCGGCAGGTGGCGTGGAACCTGGCCACGAGCCGCTTCCGGCGCCGCCGGACGGCGGCCAACTTCCTCCGCCGGCAGCGCCTGACGGTCGTCGACGGCCCCGACCCCAACCGGGTCGCCCTGGTCAGGGCCCTCTCCACGCTGCCGCCCAAGCACCGCCGAGCCGTCGTGCTGCATCACATGGCCCAGCTCTCCGTCGCCGAGATCGCGGCCCAGGAGGGCGTCGCCGAGGGAACCGTCAAGTCCTGGCTGAGCCGCGGGCGTGCGGCGCTGGCCAGCCAACTCAGAGGAGACGCGTCATGAGCGAGCACGACGACGTCCAGTTGATCGACGATGCCTTCGAGCAACTGACCGCCGACCTCGGACCCACCGTCCGTCCCCCCGGCGGCGTACGCGACATGGTCGCCCGGCGGCGCAGGACGCGGGTCACCACGGCGACCGTCGCCGCCGGTCTGGTGGCCGTGCTGCCGGTGGCGGCGTTCATGGGCACAGGCCGTGGCCAACCCGGCCCGGACCCGGCCACGGTCGGGGCCAGCACCGACACCACCGGCATGCCGAGCATGAGCGCGAGCGCCACGCCGTCACCGAGCGCGTCGCCGTCGAAGACGCTCCCGGCACGCGGCGGCGGCCCCGTCACGCTGGCGGAGCTGACCGCCGCGCCCGTCGCCGTACCCGGCTGGCCCTGGACCGGTCCGTCCGGCGCGACCTGCGCCGACGGCCTCGTCCGGCTGGCGTCGTCGGCGAAGGTCAGCGGCGCCAGGGTGGGCGTCGTGGAACTGCGCCAGGCCGACCTCGACGGGGACGCCGAGCTGGAGACCGCCGCGCTGCTGCGGTGCGGGCACGGCGCGGAGCAGGTGGTGGCGTTCGACCGGGACGCCGCCGGCCGCGTCGCCACCCTCGGCCAGGTCGTCGCCACCACCGCCGAGATGCCGGCCATCGTCGACATCGGTCCCCGCCCGCGCGGCGGCCTCACGGCCACCGTCGCCGACTCCCGCGCCGCCGTCGACCAGCAGCGCCAGGAGCGGCAGTACGCCTGGAACGGCGACGGTTACGGGCAGGTGGGCGGGGACACCAGCTTTCCGGTGAGGCAGCGCCCCGTCGACCTGGGCCTGACCGTGGCCACACCCGTCGCCGGGGCCGTCTCCGGGCCGTGCGAGGGAGCGACGCGCCACGTCTCCGTGACGTTCACCGTCACGAACCACAGCAGGCAGGTCTCCGACCGGTTCCACCTGGAGTGGCGGGGCGGCGCATTCCTGCCGAACGGCTCGTACGACGGCCCCTACTGGCTCGACACCCCCGGCCATCCCGCGCAGGACGGCGGGCACCGGGGACTCAGGCCGGGCGAGAGCGTCGACCTGACCTTCGAGTTCGAGATCGACGCCTGCGTTACCGACTGGGGTTTCACCACGGACATCCGCAGCGACCGGCCGGATCCCGACATGGGCAACAACCACGTGCTGTGGTGGCTCCGGACCGGGTGACCGGTCTGGTGGCGACGGACGGTTGTCGCTATTTTGCAGCTTCGAGCATCCTTACTGCCTTCGATCGGGGAAATCGACGCCGTGTCGCACATCGAGAAGATCACCGGGGAGCTTCGTGCGTTGACGGCCGGCGTCGACAGGGCCCAGGGGCTGGCGGCCGCCGCCGACAACCAGGCCCAGGAGGTGGCCCTGCGAGCCGCCGGCGCCGGCTTCGCCGCCGTGGCGGCGGGCCTGGCCCGCGTGCGGGATGCCATCGCGGGAATCCGGGGTGGTCTGGGCGGCCTCGCCACCACGCTCGGCGAGGCCTCGAAGGCGACCGCGGCCGTCCCGCAGGAGGCCACCCCGGACGAGACGACCGCCGGGCTGACCCCCGTGGGCACCGCGATCGACGGCATGCGCGGCGCGGCCGCCGCCACCATCGCCCAGGTCGGCGAGGCGCAACGACTCGTCACCACCGTCCTGCAGGGCGGGCAACCGGGGCCGCTGGTGCAGGCGCTGGAGAACGTCAAGCAGGTGCTGGTGCTGACGGTGCAGCGCACTGGCAGCGCCCGGCAGTCCGTCGACACGGCGATCGCCGAGGCACGGCAGTTGGGGTCGTCGGGAAACTGACCGGGGCCGGCGGCGCCACGCCGACCGGCCCCACCCCCGCGGATCACGCCTCCACCGTCCCCGCCGCAGGCGGCGGCACCCCGAGCCTCGTGCCGTGGACCAGGCAACCCACCGGGGTTCCCGGCGGCGCACCGACCGGACCACGCACCCGCATCCCGCCCAAGGAGAGGCCAAGCGAGCGACGATCGCTGGAACTGGAGAACGACTGTGCCGACACCCTCGCCGACAGGGGCTACCGGGTCCACCAGAACCCGACGAAGCAGGAAATCGCGGCAGCTCGGTTGCGCAGTGGTGACGTCGGCGACCCGCGGAGATCGCCGGATTACCTGATCGAGGGTAACGTCTTCGATTGCTACTCTCCCTCTCCCACCGCTTCGGCCCGAGCCGTCTGGAGCGCAGTCAAGAGGAAGGTCGACGACGCGCAGACCCAACGCGTGACGATGAACCTCCGAGACTGGCGCGGCGACCACACAGCCCTACAGAAGCAGTTCCACGACTGGCCGGTACCGGGTCTGGAGGAACTGGTGGCGGTCACCCGAAGCGGCACTATCGTCCAAATCCTGAGGCGGACCTGAGGAAGGCCGAACACATGTCCATCAGCTACCGGCTGACGCTCGCCGGCGACATCCCGTTGGAGCAGATAGCCCGGATGGCCGCCCCGGGTGCGACCGAGACACCGACGCCCGCGGGCAACCGCCTGCTGAGCGCCGACCTCAGTGACGAATGCGGTTTCGTCGTCAGCATCACGTCCGGCACCCACGGCTACTACGAGGCCGAGGATGACGGCGGCCTGTGGGTGTGGGAGCCCGAGACCTATGTCGACGTCGGATTCCACATGCGCAAGGACGCCCTGACGGAGAAGGGCCGGCCCCACATGCTGCGGACCGTGGGCCGGATCCTGGCCGACCGGTCCGAGGACGCGGCGTTGGTCCTCAACGACAACTGGTTGATGCTGACCCGCGTCGACGGCACGATTCGCCGGCACAACGAGGCCGACTGGTACGACGAGGCGTACGACAGCTTCCTGCCGCGCTGACCCGGTCGCCGCGACCGGCGCTGCGCCGCGGCCGGGGCGGGCGTCGGCGTCCTACCATCCGATCGTGGCGAACTTCGATACCTCGGCAGCGGTCGAGATGGTGTGGCAGCGGCAGGCCGCCTGGTCACGGGCGGCCGTCGAGGCCAAGCGGATGATCACCCGGGCGCGCCTGGCCGTCGCCGCGCTCACCGTCGGCGCGGCCGTGTGCGGCACCCTCGCCAACCAGCTCGGGCAGACCCACCGCGGCGCCGGCCGGGCGCTCGCGATCGTCGCGGCGGCGGCGCTGCTCCTGGTGCCGGTCGCGGCCCGGTGGGCCGGCCGCGACGCGGTGCACGCGTGGGCCCGGCTCCGCTCGGTCTCGGAGGCGTTGAAGGCGGACGTTCACCGCTACCTCGCCGGGGTCGTCCCGTTCGGCGGTGCCGACCGGGATGCCGTCCTCCTCGGCCGACTCGACGCGCTCATGGACGACGCGGGCGATCTGGTGGGCCGCACCCTGGACGCGCCGCCGGCGGGCCGGCCGCTGCCTGCGGTCTCGGACGTGGCCACGTACCTGACGGAACGGCTGCGGCGGCAGGTCGACGACTACTACCTGCCGGGGGCCCGCCGGACGGCCCGCGCGGCGCGCCGGATCCGGTACGCCACCACCGCCCTCACGGTCGCCGCCGCCCTGATGTCCGCGACGGTGGGGGTGCTCGGTGACAACCTCGGGCTCACCGCCTGGATCGGCGTCGCGGCGGCCGTCACCACGGCGCTGGTCGGCTACGGGTCGGCCCAGCAGTACGAGCACCACCAGATCGAGTACGCCCGGACCGCCGACCAGTTGACGCGGCTGCGGGTGGCCCGCGAGGCCGGGCGGGGCTGGACCGACGACGACGCGTTCGTCGCGGAGACGGAACGGATCATCTCGCTGTCCAACGAGGGGTGGATGGCGAAGACGATCGAGCAAGATGGCGCTGCGCAGCAGTGACATCACGCGCTGTGCCATATAGCATCGTCGATAGTGTCGTTGACCGTCGCGGTGGACGGCGTCCGTCCACTCCCGACCCAAATGGGGGAACCGACGTGGATCGCACCGTACGCCAGCCCGATCCGACCCCGCCGCCACTGGACGACCTCCGGCGCACCCCGCTCGGCCGGATCTCCCTCGACCGGGCCCGGTCCGTCGCCCGCGTGACCACCCGCAGGGAGGACCGTCCGGCCCGTGTCGATGTCGCGGCCTTCATCTCTGCGATCTGACCCGGCCGGGGCGGGCGGCGAGCCGACGGGGCGCGTCGCCCCGCTGACGCAGTACGTGCTCAAGCTGGTCAGCCGCTGCGACCTCGCCTGCGACCACTGCTACGTCTACGAGCACCCGGACCAGTCGTGGCGACGCCAGCCGCGGATGATGGCGCCCGAGACGGTGGAGGCCGTCGCGGGGCGGATCGCGGAGCACGCCGCGGCGCACCGGCTCGACGGGGTCCGGGTGGTCCTGCACGGCGGCGAGCCGCTGCTCGCCGGCGCCGCCCGACTCGACGCCACCGCTGCCGCCCTGCGCCGCGCCGTCGACCCGGTGGCGCGGCTCGACCTGCGCATGCAGTCCAACGGCGTGCTGCTCACCCCGGCGATCTGCGACGTGCTGGTCGCCCACGACATCAAGGTCGGGATATCGCTCGACGGGGACCGGGCCGCCAACGACCGGCACCGCCGGCACGCCAACGGGGCGAGCAGCCACCGCCAGGTGCTGCGGGCCCTGGCGCTGTTGCGCAGTCCCGCCTACCGGTCCGCCTACGCGGGCATCCTCTGCACCGTCGACGTGGCCAACGACCCCATCCGGGTGTACGAGGCGCTGCTGGCCGAGGAGCCGCCACACGTCGACTTCCTGCTGCCGCACGCCAACTGGGACAACCCGCCCGCCCGCCCCGACGGCCGCGCCACGCCGTACGCCGACTGGCTGCTGGCCGTGCACCGGCGCTGGCTGGCCGACGGGCGCCCGGTGCCGATCCGCCTGCTGGAGTCCCTGATCTCCACCGCGTCCGGGCACGGCAGCCGCAGCGAGGCGGTCGGGCTCGGCCCGGCCGACCTGGTCGTCGTCGAGACCGACGGCACCTTCGAGCAGGTCGACTCGCTCAAGTCGGCCTTCGAGGGCGCAGCGGCCACCGGCCTGGACGTGTTCCGGCACCGGGTGGACGACGCCGCGGCCCACCCCGGGATCGCCGTCCGGCAGACGGGTCTGGCGGGGCTCTGCGCGACGTGCCAAGCGTGTCCGGTGGTGCGGCACTGCGGCGGCGGTCTCTACGCCCACCGGTACCGGGCGGGCAACGGCTTCGACAACCCGTCCGTCTACTGCCCGGACCTGCTGAAACTCGTCCGCGTGGTGACGGCGGCCCCGGCCGTCGACGAGCCGGCCCGCCCGGCCGACTCGCTCAGCCCGGACGTGCTCGACGACCTCGGCGCCGGGCCGGGGACGGCGGGCTCGGCGGAGCAGCTCGCCGCGATCCACCTGGCGCTGGTGCGCGCCCTGCTGGTCGCCCTCAGCGACCGGGTCGATTCCGACCCGGTCGCCGCGGAGGGATGGCGGCTGCTGGTCGACCTCGACGACCGGCGCCCGGAGGCGGTCCGCGCCGTGCTGACCCACCCGTTCGTGCGGCGCTGGGCCCGGCGGTGCCGGGACGGGGCGGCCGACCTGTCGTACCTGGCCTGCGTGGCGGCCGCCGCCGCGGTGCACGCCCGGGTCCGGGCCGACCTGCCCGTGCCGGTGCGCGACGGGCTGGTCGGCCTGCCGACGCTCGGCGCGATCGCCGGGCGCGCCGAGCGGGGCGTCGTCCGGCTCGCCACCGACGAGGGTGACGTCCGGGTCGGTGGCCGGCGGGTCATCCCCGACGCCGGCCGGGACGGCGGCCCGGCGCGGGACGGCGGCCCGGCGCGGGCAGACGACCCGGCGCGGGCGGACGGCCCTGACGGTTGGCTGCCGGTGCGTGCCGTCGACGTCGACGGGCACCGGCTGCTGCTGGAGGACACGGACCCGCACCGGGACTGCTACGACGTCCCGGTGGAGCCCCGGCTGACCGACGCCGCCGCCCTGGGGTGGACGCGGCAGTTGGCGCGGGCGGTCCGGCGGATCGACGTCGAGGCGCCCGACTACGCGGCCGGGCTCCGCACCCTGCTGCGGGCCGTCGTGCCGCTGCGCACGGACGGCACCGGCCGGTTCCGCAGCGCCGCCGCCGGCGCGGCCTTCGGCGCGGTGGCCGTCACCGCCGTACCCGACGACGCCACCCTCGCCGTGCTGCTGGTGCACGAGGTGCAGCACCTGAAGCTCAGCGCGGTGCTGGACGTCTGCGACCTGTTCGACCGCGACGACACCCGGACGCTGACCGTGCCGTGGCGCGACGATCCCCGGCCGGTCGAGGGCGCGCTGCACGGCGTCTACGCCCACCTGGCGGTGGCCGACGTGTGGCGGCGGCGGCCCGGACCGGTCGCGGAGGGGCACTTTCGCCGCTACCGTGCCTGGACCGACGGGGCGATCGACGCCCTGCTCGACCTCGGCGTCCTGACGGCCCCCGGCGACCGGTTCGTCCGACGGATGCGCGCGACGGTGGACGGGTGGCCGTGACGGGCGGCGCACTGCCGAGCGTGCGCCGGGCCGACCCCGCGCCGGGCCGGCACCCCGCCTTCGGGCGCGGGGCGCTGGCCGGGGGCCTGCGCGAGCTGGGATTGCCGCCGGGCGCCACCGTGCTGGTGCACTGCGCCCTGTCCCGGGTCGGGCCGGTCGCGGGCGGCCCCGCGGCCCTGCTGGGTGCCCTGCGGGACGTGCTGGGGGAGCGGGGCACGGTGGTCGTACCGGCCCAGACGGCCGGCAACTCCGTCACGTCGCGGGCGTTCCGGGCGGCGACCGCCGGTCTGACCGGCGCCGAGGTGGCGGCGGTGGAGGCGGCGATCGCGCCGTTCGACCCGAACCACAGCCCGTCGGAGGGGATGGGGATCTTCGCCGAGCACGTACGCCGGCAGCCGGGCGCGTTGCGCAGCCGGCACCCGCAGACGTCCTTCGCCGCCCTCGGCCCCGGGGCGGCCCGGCTGACCGCCGTCCACGACCTCGCCTGTCACCTCGGCGAACGCTCGCCCCTCGGCGCGCTCTACGCCGCCGACGCCGTCGTGCTGCTGCTCGGCGTCGACTGGTCCGCGTGCACCGCGTTCCACCTGGCCGAGTACCGGCTGCGCCGGCCGCCCGCCGAGCGGGCGTACCGGTGCTACGTGCGCGGCCCCGACGGGCGGCGGATCCGACGGGACTTCCACGCCCCGGACCTCGACGACGCCGACTTCCCGCTGATCGGCCGGGCGCTGACCGACGCCGGAGGGGTGCGGCCCGGTCGGGTCGGGGGCGCCGAGTGCCGGCTGGTGGGCCTCCGGGCGGCGGTCGACTTCGCCCGGGGGTGGATGGATGAACACCGGGGGTGACGGGCCGGGCAGCCGAGAGTTGGCGGCTGTCGATACTGTGGGCAGCCGGGACTCGCTGCGCCGGTCGGGAGCGGTAGGTGACAGAGGAAACGTACTGGGAGGACGAGAGCGCCCCCGTGTTCTTCCTCAGCTACGCCCGCACCAAGAACCGGGTGGCGGCGCCGCCGCGCGACACCAACCAGAAGGTCTTCCAGCTCTTCGTCGACCTCTCCGACCACGTCGTGGAGCTGCTCGGCCTCGGCCCCGGCCGGACGGCGGGCTTCATGGACCGGATGCTCGACGGCGGGCAGGTGTGGACGGAGGATCTCGCCTTCGCCGCCGGCCACTGCCAGGTCTTCATCCCGTTGGTCTCGCCGCAGTACCTGAACAGCGCCTGGTGCGCGCGGGAGTGGGACGCCTTCACCCGGCGGCGGATGCTGACCCGCCCGGGCGCCGATCCGTCCGCGGGGGAGACGCCGGTGATCCCGGTCAACTGGTCGGTGGTGGACCGGCGACGCCTGCCGGAGGTCGTGTCGCGGCGGCAGATGTTCACCCCCACCCGGCTACCCTCGGACATCGCCCCGCAGTACCACGACGAGGGCATCTACGGCCTGTTGAGCCTCGGCAAGAACGGCAAGGACGCCTACGACGCGGTGGTCTGGCGGCTGGCACAGCGGATCGCGCGGGCGTACCAGACGCACTGGGTGCGGGCGCAGGTCCCGGACGACGTGCGGCAGTTGCGCGACACGTTCGAGGAGGTCGGGCATGACGTGGTCTGACCTCCCGCAGCCCCGAGCCGTCGCCCGCCGGGAGACCTACTTCTTCCTCAGCTACGCCCACTCGGTGCCGCTGTCGGCCGCGCCCCGGCCGGACACCGACTACTGGGTCGGCCGGTTCTTCCAGGACCTGGCCGCGGCCGTCCGGCGCGGCGCCACGAGGACCGGTGACCTCGACGCCGGTTTCTTCGACGGTCTGGTCAGCCCCGGGGCGGATCTGCGGCAGACGCTCACCGAGGCGCTCAGCCTCACCCACGTCTTCGTTCCCCTGCACTCGCCCAACTACTTCCGCAACGCCTGGGCACTCGGCGAGCGCGAGTCGTTCCGCAGCCGACTCACCCGGCTCGGCCCGGCACGTGCCGACCGGCACCTCCTGCCGGTGCTGTGGCTCCCGCTGCCGTCCTGGGGCGACCGACCGGAGACCACGCAGGCCCTCGACCTGGTCGCCGACACCGACGACCGCGCCGACTACGCCGAGAACGGCCTGCGCGCGCTCTGCAAGCTCAGCGCCTACCGGCGGCCGTACGAGCGGGTCCTCACCGCGCTGGCGGAGCGAATCGTCACGGTGGCGGAGACCCAGCCGCTGCCGCGCTCCCGGGCGGCGACGCTGGCCAGCCACCCGGTCACCGACAGCGGCGGCGCGGCGCTGGTGGTCACCACCCTCACCGACCACGCCCGGTGGCGGCCCTACGCGGGGCAGCACGAGCTGGGGGTGGCCGACTACGTGGCCGCGACCGCCGAGCGGCTCGGCCTGCCCACCCGGGTCGTCGACCTGGCACAGGCCCGGGCCCTGGCTCCGGGGAGCCCCACCGTCGTGCTGGTGGACGCCGCCACCGGCGCCGCCGCGGCCCGGTCGGCGCTGGCGGGCCTGCCCCGGTGGGTGGTCCCGCTGGTGATCGCCGCCGAGCACGAGCGTGGCGAGCCGGGCCCGGAGTCGATCGCCGGTACGTTGCAGGACGCCGGTTTCCCCCGGGTGCTGCCGGCGCGCGCGATCGACGAGTTCGAGCGCTGCGCGCCGCTGCTGGTGACCGAGGCCCGCAAGCAGTTCCTCCGGCACGGCCCGGTCGACCCGCCGGACGGCCCGGCCACCCCTAAGCCGAGCCTGCGGCCGGTACGGCCGACCGGGGCACCGCCAGGAAGCAGCCCGACGCCGCCGGTGCGGCCGTTCGACGTCACGCGAGGGAAGGACGAACGATGACGCCATCGCGCGAAGGCCAGGTCGTCACCTTCTACTCGTACAAGGGCGGCACGGGCCGCACCATGGCACTGGCCAACACCGCGTGGATCCTCGCCGCGAACGGCCAGCGGGTGCTCGTCGCCGACTGGGACCTGGAGTCCCCCGGCCTGCACCGGTTCTACGCCCCGTTCCTCGACCCGGAACAGGTCGCCACCACCGGCGGCGTGATGGACCTGATCCTCGACTACGAGTGGGAGAACGCCCGACGGCGCAAGGAGGACGGCGCCGGGAGCACCCGCCCCGGCGACTGGCACCGCGAGTACGCCCGGGTCCACCGGTACGCGTTCTCGGTGGGGTGGGAGTTCCCCGGCGGCGGCAGCCTCGACCTGCTCCTGGCCGGCCGGCACAACCCCGACTACGCCACCAGCGTGACCGGCCTGAACTGGGACAACTTCTACAACCGGCTGGGCGGCGCGCAGTTCTTCGACGCGCTGCGCGAGGACATGAAGCGGCACTACGACTACGCGCTCATCGACAGCCGCACCGGCATCAGCGACGTCGCCGAGATCTGCACGATCCACCTGCCGGACGTCCTCGTCGACTGCTTCACCCTCAGCGACCAGGGCATCGACGGCGCCGCGGCGGTGGCCGCCCGGGTCCGCGACTACGAGGGGCGGCGGGCGCGGCGGGTGCTGCCCGTGCCGATGCGGGTCGACGACGGGGAGAAGGGCAAGCGGGACGCCGGCCGGGCGCTGGCCATGCAGCGGTTCGCCGGCCTGCCCGGTGGCATGACGGACACCGAGCGGCAGCACTACTGGCTCACCGTCGAGGTGCCCTACCGGGCGTACTACGCGTACGAGGAGACGCTGGCGACCTTCGGCGACGAGCCGGGGGGCCGCACCACCCTGCTGAGCGCGTACGAGACGCTGACCAGCCACATCACGAACGGCAGGATCACCGGCCTGCCCCGGATGGACGACCAGTTGCGCCGCCAGACGGTGCAGCGCTTCGAGCGCAAGCCGGCAGTCGTCGACGAGCTGGTCGTGCTGCGGCACGTGCCGGAGGACCACGTCTGGGCGGAGTGGGCGCAGTCGGTGTTGAACTCGGCGGACCTGCGGGTGGTGGCCGCCCCGCTCGACGACCCGACGCCGGTGCCGTCGGGCACGGCGTTCCGCGAGCTCCGCCTGGTCTCCCGGTCCTACCAGTCGGCCCGACGCGCCCTCGGCGGGCCCGAGAGCGACCGCGGCGCGCCGGCCTGGCTGGCCGTGTACGTCGACGACACCCCGCCCGTCCCGGACGTGCCGATCGGCAGTTGGACGGCCGTGCACGACCTCACGGCCGAGGAGGCCGCCGCGCACCTGCTGAAGCTGGTCGGGCGGACGGTGGGCGCGGCCGGCCTGCGCCCCGCCCGCTTCCCCGGGGTGCGCGCCGCGGTGTTCAACGCGCCGGCCCGCAACGCCCGCTTCACCGGGCGCGAGGAGCTGCTGCGCCGGCTCCGGGAGGAGCTGAAGGCGGCCGGCGGCGGCGGTACCCCGGTCGCGCTGCGGGGCGGCCCGGGCCTCGGCAAGACGCAGCTCGCCATCGAGTACGCCCACCGGTTCCGGGGCGCGTACGACATCATCTGGTGGGTCGCCGCCGACCCGCCGCAGTTCGTCGACGTGCGCATGGTGGAGCTGAGCGAGGAACTGGGCCTGCCGACCCAGACGACGATGCCGGAGACCAACCGCGCCCTGCGGCAGCGGCTGAGCCAGACCGAGCGCCGCGCGGACGGCACCGCGCCGCCGCACTGGCTGCTGATCTTCGACAACGCCGACCAGTACGAGCACGTCCGGCCGTACCTCCCGCAGGGCAACGGCCACGTGCTGGTCACCACCCGCAACCCTGACTGGGGCGACCTGGCGCGGGCGGTGGACGTGGACGCGTTCGAGCGGGCGGAGAGCGTGGCGCACCTGCGCGCCCGGCTGGGCGAGCACCTGATGAGCGTCGCCGAGGCCGAGCAGGTCGCCGACGCGGTGGAGAACGTGCCGATCTTCGTCGCCACGGTCGGGGCGTGGCTGGCCGACACCCGGACGCCGGTCGACGAGTACCTGGCCGGGCTCCGCCGCACCGGCCTGGAGACCGAGGTCTGGGACCTTCCGCTGCAACGGCTGATGGAAGGCTCGCCGGGGGCGTACCGTCTCCTGCAGCTCGCGTCGGTGCTCGCCCCCGAGATCTCCCTCGACCTGCTCTACGGCGACCAGGTCGCCCGGGTCATCGCACCCCACGACCCGGTGGTGGCCGCCCGGGTCGCCGACCGGGTGTCCGAACGCGACATCGCGGCGGCACTGGTGCAGCGGATGAACAAGCTCGCGCTGATCAAGCTCGACCCGCACGCGCACCGGGTGCAGGTGCACCGGCTGTTGCAGGCCGCGCTGCGCGCCCGGATGTCCGACGACGAGCTGGTCGCGGCCAAGCACGAGGTGCACCAGATCCTCGCCGGCTCCCGCCCGCCGGGCGAGGTGGAGGACCCGGCGAACCAGCAGCGGTTCCGCATCCTCTGGCCCCACCTCGACGGCTCCGACGCCATCTCCTGCGAGGACGACGACGTCCGGCAGCTCGTCATCGACCGGGTCCGCTACATCTACGTCAACGGCGGCTACGAGCAGGGCGAGCGGTACGCGCGGGAGACCGACGCCGTCTGGTCGGCGCTGCTGGCGGAGCTGCCGCCGGACGGGCCGGAGCACCGTAAGCTGCGCGTCCAACTGCTGCACCTGCGGTTCAACCTGGCCAACCTGCTGCGCCGGCTCGGGCGCTTCGAGGAGGCCCACGGGCTGGACGAGGACACCCTGCGCCAGCAGGAGGAGCTGATCGGCGACAGCCACCCGTACACGCTGATGACCGCGGGTGGCTTCGGCGCCGACCTGCGTACGTTGGGCCGCTACCAGGAGGCCCTGGAGCGTGACCTGCGGACGTACGCCGCGTCGGTCGAGGTCTTCGGCGAGGACCACCGGCGGACCCTGACCGCGGCGAACAACCTGGCCGCCTCCTACCGGCTGATGGGCATGTTCGACCGGGCCCTCGACGGTGACCAGGCCACCAACCGCCGGCTGCGGGTCGTCCTCGGTCCGGAGCACCCGAACACCCTGGCGTCGGCCAACAACCTCGCCCGCGACCTGCGGGAGACCGGCGACTACGAGGGTTCCGTGGCGCTGCTGCGCGAGGTGGTGACCGGCTATCGGAACCTCTTCGGCGACCACTCCCGGGACGTGCTCACCGCCCAGGCCAACCTGGCCGTGTCGCTGCGCAGCACCGGGGAGATCGACGAGGCGTCCCACCTGCTCGACGATACCTACCAGCGGCTGCTGGCCACCCTCGGGCCGGCCAGCCCGGACACCCTGTTCAGCTGGCTCAGCCGGACGGCGAACCTGATGCTGCAGGGCCACAGCGCCCAGGCGCTGGCGGAGCTGGGCGAGGTGGAGCAGATGTTCGTCCGGGTGTTCGGGCCCGAGCACCCGTACTCCCTGGTCTGCCGGGTCAACCTGGGCGTGGCTCTGTGGGACGCCGGCGACACGGGCGCCAGCCGGTCGCTCACGGATGCGGCGGCGGCGGCGCTGCTCGCCACGCTCGGCGACCGGCACCCGTTCACCATGGCCGCGTCCAACAACGTGGCAGTCTTCACCATCCTCGCCGGCGACCCGGAGGAGGGGCGCGAGCGGCTGCGGGCCGTGGTCGAGCGGCTGGCCGAGGTGCTCGGGTCCGAGCATCCCGACACGCTGCGCAGCCGGGGCAACCTGGAGACCGCCAACCAGGCGGCCTCCGGCGGGCGGGTGAGCATCGGCCGGATGCGGATCGCCGACCGGCTCGCCAACCGGATCGGGCAGCACCACCCCAGCGTCGTGCTGCTGCGGGACGGACGGTACGTGCGCCGGGTCCTCGACCCGCACCCCTACTGACCGGGCCGTGCCCCGATCAGCAGGTCGCCGCTCAGCGCCGCGGCGGGGTCGGTGAGCCAGCGCAGGATGCGCGGCAGTTCCTCGACCGCGTCGAAGTGCGCCGCGCCGGGCCGGATCTCCATCTCGGCGCCGGGTATCTGCGCGGCCAGCCAGCGGCCGTGGCTGACCGGGGCGAAGTTGTCGTCGGCGCCGTGCCACAGCCGGACGGGCGTCACGGTGGTGTCGATCGCCTTGAGGTCGAACGCCCAGTTGCGGCGGAACGCCAGCACGTCGTCGATCCACCCGTACGGGCCCGCGCGGAGGGCCTCCTCGTAGGTGTCCGTGATCAACCGGCGCAGCGCGGGGTCGTTGACCGCCCGACGGTCCGCCGCGCTCATCTCCGTCCGCAGATCCGCCAGCAGGAGCCGGGGATCGGCGGCGGCCCGCTCAGCGCGCTGGCGGATCTCCTCCACCACGGCGGCGGTGTCGGGGGTGCCCACCCCGAACCCTCGGACGTTGCCGGTGTTCATGCCCCCGACCCAGTCCAACTCCATCGCGTTCCACGGGGCGAGGCTGACCAGCACCGCCACCCGGGCCACCCGGCCGCGCAGCTCGGCGTCCGCCGCGCAGGCGAGGGCGTGCGGGCCACCCCCGGAACGGCCGACCACGGCGAACTGCTCCACGCCGAGGTGGTCGGCGATCGCCTCGACGTCGCGGGCGGCATCGGCGACGTCCCGGCCCTCGCGCCGGTCGGAGTCGCCGTAGCCGGGGCGGTCGTAGGCGATCAGCCGGACGCCCATGCGGTAGAGCACGATGCTGCGGGGCTTCGGGCCACGGCGGCTGCCGGGTGTGCCGTGGAGCAGGAAGACGGGGAATCCGTCGGGCGCGCCGGTCACCTCGTACGCCACGCGTCTGCTGTCCTCGCGTGTGGCGAAGTCGGCCCCTGGCTCGCCGTCTCGGGTCACACCATCCTGCCCTTCGGTGCCGCAACCAGCCAATACTCGCAACCCGGCATCGAGTGAAGGCGATGTCTGGCGGCCCCACTCAGCAAATGAGCCTAATGGTCGGCCCGGTCGCGCCGCTATGGCGAGGTTCAACAACCGGCCGGATCTGTCGGAAACGACACCTACCGGCCCACCTCGGCTGGAACTTCCGGCTGGCCGTCGGCCGAGGCGCGGCGGCGTGGGCTCACCCCTGCGAGGGCAGGACGGCGGACGGGCGCCAGCCGGCCCGGTGCAGCGCCACGCACAGACCGCGCAGCGAGGCGGCCGTCGGGTCCGGGTCGAAGCCGCACCCCCAGACCGCCCGACCGTCCACCCGGCACCGCACGTACGCCAGCGTGCCGGGCTCCTCGTCGAGGGTGAACGCCTGCTCGACGTGGTCGAGGACGACCGGTGCGGGGCCGGACTGGGCGAGGGCCCGCGCGATGCTCGGCAGCAACCCGTGGCCGGCGTCGCCGCCGACGACGAGCGGCCCGCCGCACACGGCGAGTTCCACCTTGACCGCGCCCGGCCCCGGCGCGCCCGCCGACACCTCGCACGACACGAGTTGCACGTCGAGGGCGGCCGGCAGGAACTCGGTGCGGAAGACCGTCCAGAGTTCCTCCGCGGACACCTCTCTGCCCTCGTCGTCGGACACCGCCTGGCTCAGCCCCGACACCTCGATCTGGAGGCTGCGCGGCAGGGTCAGCCCGTGGCAGGACCGCAGCAGGTATTCCACGCCGCCCTTGCCGGACTGGCTGTTCAACCTGATGATCGCCTCGTACGAGCGCCCGATGTCCTTGGGGTCGATGGGCAGGTACGGCACGTCCCACCGGTGTTGCGACAGCGCCACGCCCCGGTCCGCCGCGTCCTCGGACAACGCCCGCAGGCCCTTGCTGATGGCGTCCTGGTGCGACCCGGAGAACGAGGTGTGGACGAGGTCGCCGGCGTACGGGTAGCGCTCCGGCACCCGCATCCCCGTGCACTGCTCGACCTCGTGCCGGACGGCGTCGATGTCGGACAGGTCGATCTGCGGGTCGACGCCCTGGCTCATCAGGTTGAGGGCCAGCACGACCAGGCAGACGTTGCCGGTGCGCTCGCCGTTGCCGAACAGGCAGCCCTCGATCCGCTGGCCGCCGGCCAGCAGGCCCAGCTCGGCCGCGGCGACCCCGGTCCCGCGGTCGTTGTGCGGGTGCAGCGACAGGCAGACGTGCTCCCGCCGGGGCAGGTTGCGGCTCATCCACTCCACCTGGTCGGCGAAGACGTGCGGCCCCGCGCACTCGACGGTCGCCGGCAGGTTGATGATGATCTCCCGGTCGTGCGCCGGGTCCCAGACCTCCGTGACCCGCGCGCAGACGTCGAGCGCGAAGTCCAGCTCGGTCTGCGAGAAGGACTCGGGAGAATACTCGAACCCGATCCGGCCGGGGTGCGCGTCGGCGAGTTCCCGGCACAGGCGTGCGTGGTCGACCGCCAGGCGCAGCACGCCCCCGCGGTCCGCCCGGAAGACGACCCGACGCTGCGTCGGCGACGTCGAGTTGTACAGGTGCACGATGGCCTGCGGCGCGCCGGCGAGCGCGTCGAACGTACGCCGGATCAGCTCCTCGCGCGCCGGCACGATCGCCTGGATGAGGACGTCGTCCGGGATCTCGCCGTTCTCGATGATCCGGCGGGTGAACTCGAACTCGGTCCGGCTGGCGGCCGGGAACCCGATCTCGATCTCCTTGTAGCCCATGGCGACGAGGAGCCGGAACAGCCGGGTCTTGCGGTCGACGTCCATCGGGTGCGGCAGCGCCTGGTTGCCGTCCCGCAGGTCGGTCGACAACCAGCGCGGCGCCGTGGTGATCCGCTTCGCCGGCCAGGACCGGTCGGCCAGATCCACGGCGGGCACGGGCGCGTACCGCCGGTACGGCAGCCGGCTCGCCCGCTGCCTCACCTGTCCTACCGGAAAAGTCGCCTTTGCCATGGAACCTCCCCCGTCCTAGCGAAAAGGTCTTCGGATCAGCGAAAAGGGGTCAGTCGAAGATCGGCCCCTGGGTGCGGGAGCGCTTCAGCTCGGAGAAGCCGGGCGTACCGGCGATCAGGACCAGCCCGTCCCAGAGGCGGCCGGCGGCCTCGCCGCGCGGGGCGGGCGACACCACCGGGCCGAAGAACGCGACGCGCCCGTCCGGCCCGTCCACCTCGACGACCGGGGTCCCCGCGTCGGGCCCCACCCGGCTCACCGCCTCCTCGTGCGACTGGCGGATCCGCCCGTCGAACTCGGTGCTCTCCATCGCCGCCGCCAGCGCGGGGTCGAGGCCGGCGGCCCGCAGCGCGTCGCCCACCGTCTCCGGCAGCACGTCCAGGCGATGACGCAGGCCCCGGTCGTGGAACCGCACGCCCAGCGCCGCGTACAGCAGCGGCACGGCCTCGCCGTCGTAGCGCTGCTCGGCGGCGGCCAGCACCCGGAGCGGCTTGATCATCTCCCGCACCGTGTCCCGCTGCTCCGGCGTCAGGTCCTGGTTCTCGTAGAGGATCGCCTGGCTCATCAGGTCCCAGCACGGCTCGATCCCGCGGACCTGCTGCACCTGCACCAGCCACTGCGACGAGATCCACGCCCAGGGGCAGAGCGGGTCGAACCAGAAGCCCACCTTCATGCCGATCCTCCTCCTGAGGTCCCACGGATCGTGCGCAGCGCGCCGGGCAGGCAGGCGAGGACGCCGACGAGGATCGCCGCCACCGGCAGCACCATCCCCAGCCGCAGCGCCTCCGCGTACCGGTCCACCGGCGCGGCGCCGTCCGCCCACGCCGACAACCGCTGCGCCAGCAGCAGGCCCACCAGCGTGACCGCCGCGACCGGCCCGAGCTGGCGGACGGTGTTCAGCAGGCCCGACGCGGCGCCGGCCAGGGCTGGCTGCACCTCGCGCATCGCCACCGCGGCCATCGGCGCGATCAGCAGCCCGTTGCCCAGCCCGATCACCACCATCGGGCCGAGGAAGGTCAGCCAGGCCGCGTCGAGCCGCATCACCGCGGCGGCCCAGCCCATGCCGGCGACGGTGAACAGCAGGCCGCCGAGCAGGACCACCCGGCCGTCGAGCCGGTCGGTGATCTTCCCGGCGAACGGCGCGAGCAGGGTGGAGATCAGCGCCGGGGGCGCCAGCGCCAGGCCCGCGGCCAGGGCGGAAAAGCCCAGTACCGACTGGAAGAACAGGGTCATCAGCAGCATGAAGCCGATGATCCCGAAGGAGACCGCCGCGGCCACGACGACCATCGTGGAGTACGAGCGGATGCCGAGGAGCACGAACGGCACCAGGGGTTCCCGGTCCTGCCGACCGCGCTCGTGCCAGACGAACGCCAGTCCGAGGGCGACCGCCGCCGCGATCATGACCAGCGTCCACGGCGCCCAGTCGAACCGTTCCCCCTCCATGAGCGGGAAGGCCAGGCAGAACAGGGCGGCGGAGGCCAGCACGATGCCGCCGATGTCGAGCCGGTGCCGGCGGTCGAAGCGCAGGTCCGGCACGGCGACGAGGGCCAGGACCACCGCCGCGACACCGATCGGCACGTTGACCAGGAAGATCCACCGCCAGTCGAGGGTGGTGACCAGCAGGCCGCCGACGGACGGGCCCGCGACGGCCGCCACGCCGCCGACCGCACCCCAGATGCCCATGGCCAGGCCCCGCCGGGTGGGCGGGAACAGGCTCACGATCATGGCCATCGTCTGCGGCAGCAGAAGCGCCGCGCCGAGGCCCTGCACGGCCCGGGCCGCGATCAGCTGGCCCGGGCTCTGGGCCAGCCCGCAGAGCAGGCTGAACACCGTGAAGACGGCGATGCCCACGACGAACAGCCGGCGCGGACCGAAGAGGTCACCGAGCCGGCCGGCGGTGATCAGCAGTACGGCCACCACCAGCACGTACGCGTTGACCGACCACAGCACCGTCGGCAGCGAGGCGCCGAAGTCCGCGCGGATGTCGGGGATGGCGATGTTGACGATGGACACGTCGAGCATCGTCAGGAAGAACCCGAGGGCCAGCACCACGAGACTGACCCACGGATTCTCCCGCCATCCCCCACGGGCGGCGGCCTCCTGCTGCAGGGCTTCGGACGTCACTCACTGCCTCCAGATTGCGGGCGGCACCTTGTTGGTGCGCTCGACGCGACTCACCTTGTCGACCCGGCGGGCGGTGATCGCCCCCGGAACCTGCCGGTGCACCGCCGCCAGGTGGTAGAACTGGGCGGTCAGGTGAGCCAGTACGTCCTCGGCGTCGGCGCCCCCGGAATACTCCAGCGTCAGCGCGGTGGCGGCCCTCGGCGACTCGGTGTCGCGGGTCAGGACGAGCTGGGCCTCCTCCACGCCGGGCAGGGTGCGCGCGGACGACACCACCTCACCGACGCTGAACAGGGCACTGCGCAGGCTCACCGCGTCGTCCGCCCGCCCCAGGACCCGCAGGCCGTCGGGACGACCGCACCGGCACTCGGCGGACGCCAGCCGGTCACCGAGACGGTAACGCACCGCCGGCATCGTCCAGCCCGTGCCACGCCGGGTCAGCAGCGCGCCCTCCTCCTCCAGCTCGAGCATCTGGTCGGGCATGACGTGCAGGGTCTGCAGGTCGCACGCGGGGGTGTTGGTGGCGATGATGTACGTCTCCACCGAGCCGTAGTTGGCCCAGTACTCCGCCTCCGGGAACGCCTTCTGGACGACCCGGTGCTTGGCGTCGGTCCACGGCTCGGCCAGCCAGATGATGGTGCGGATCGGCAGCGTCTCGTTCGCCGCGATCACGCCCTCCGCGAAGTCGGCCAGCGCGCTCGGGGTGCCGGTGAGCGCGTCGACGCCGATCTCGCGGAACATCGGGACCCAGTTGCCCACGTCCTCGGGCGCGTAGGCCCCGGACGGCAGCACCGTGCACCGCGACCGCTCGGCGAGGGCGTGGATGTAGTAGTGCGACGCCCACAGCCGGCCCGGGTTGAAGAGGTTGAGCAGCACGTTGTCGGGCCGCAGCGGCCGCCACTCCCGCAGCACCCGTTCCACCGCCTGGTGGTACGGCACGTAGGTGAGCTTCGGCTTGCCGGTGGTGCCGCCGCTGGACATCAGCGCGCTGCCCGTCTCCCGGGCCAGCTCCCGGGTCACCGCCACGATCTCCGCCGGGCCGCTCACCGCCAGGTCGGACAGGGCGGCGGCGTCCGGCGGCACCGGCGCGCCGCCGCGCCCGTCCAGGCCGCGCGCCTGGGCCAGCACGTCCGCCCAGGGCAGGTTCCCGATCGTCGCGGTCATGCCGCGCCTCCCTCGCGGGCGATCCACGCGGCGTGCGCCGCGATGTACGCGCGGAACCGCGACTCGATCACCGGTCGCTGGATCTTGGCGATCTCCTCGGTGGTGGCGTACCCGACCGCGCCGTCCGGTTCCACCTCGGACAGCCAGAACTGGTTGCCGTCCCAGAGGAAGTCGGCCGCGAAGTACGGCATCTGGAGCTTTTCGGCGATGTAGTCGATGGAGCTCTCCAGCTCCTCCGGCAGCGGCGGGTACTCCAGCCGCCCCCCGTTGACCAGGTTCGCGGTCAGCGACTCCCCCTGCGGGATCCGGCGCAGCACGGTGTGCGCCTTGCCGTCGATGACGTACACCCGGAAGTCGTTGACGCCGGTGCCCAGGTAGGGCTGGACGACCACGGCCGTGTCGGCGCCGCCGGCCAGGCCGATCAGCCCGCGCAGCTCGTGCTCGTTGTTGGCGAGGCAGACGCCCTGGCCCATGCCCCAGTACGCGGGCTTGACCAGCATGGGGAAGTCGAGCTTCTCCAGCACCGGCTCGTAGTGCCGGCTGATCGAGTCGCGGCCGGTGCCGATGCGCACGGTGGGCACCCGCGGGACGGGGCAGTCCCGCAGGTACAGCATCGTGGCCATCTTGTCCGTCGTGATGTACGACATGCGCGGATGGATGGGCAGGTAGAAGCCCGCCTGCTCGACGATCGAGTACGCGAACAGCTGGTTGCAGACCTCCTGCACCTGGTGCGGCAGCGACCACAGCGAGGTGACCAGGATGGTGTCCTCCGGGGTGATCCGCTCGCCGTCGAGGAACACCCGGGGCTCGTCGCCGACGGCCTCGACCGCCAGCGCCTCCGCCTTGTGCAGGGACATGGCGAGGCCGCAGTCCTTGGCGATCTCCGTGTAGGTCGTCCAGATGGCGGCTGCCTCCGCCGCCCGCTGGCGTACCGTGCCGCGGTCGGGGTAGATCCAGCAGAGCCGGCGGGCCAGCTGGGTGGGGGCGGGCGTCATGATTGCTTCTCCTCACTGGTCAGGAAACCGCGGACAGCGGCGGCGAACGCCTCGGGCTCCTCGAGGAAACACAGGTGACCGGAGTGGTCGAGGAACTCCACGCGGGCGTCCGGCATGGCCTTGGCCAGCCAGTTGCCGACCTCCGGCGGGTAGACCGCGCTGCGGCGGCCGTGGACGAGCAGGGTGGGCAGCCGCAGGCCGGTCACCCGCTCCCGCCAGTCCTGCGTGAGCACGTCGGACAGCAGGCCGGCGACGGCGTCGGCGTCGGCGCCACGGGCCTGCCGGACGAGGTCCGCGACGAGCGCCGGGGCCGGGGCGGGACCGTCGACGGCGAAGGAACCGCGGACCAGGTTCTCGGCGAACGCACCGCAGTCGCCGCGCACGTCGCCGAGCAGCGACGTGGCCCCGGCCCGGTCGAGGGAGCCGAACGCCGCGTACGGCCAGCCGTCGTCGGCGAGCAGCCACGGCGTCTGCTCCACGCTGATCAACCGGCGGACCCGCCGGGTGCCGAACGTCTCCAGGTAGGTCCAGGCGACGGTCGCGCCCAGTGACCAGCCCAGCAGCGTCACGTCGTCGGAGCCGAGGCCCTCGACGACCTCGTGCAGCGCGGCGGCGCAGTCGGACAGGGTGGGCGGCTGCGCCGGGGCGGGCGCGTCGCCGTGCCCCGGCAGGTCGACGGTCACCACCCGGTGGTCGCGGCCGAGGTCCGCCACGGTGGTGTCGAAGAAGTGTCGGCTGGCGGCGAGGCCCGGGACGAGGACGAGAGTCGGCCCGGCGCCGTGGATCTCGGCGCGCATCACCGGCTCACCAGCTCGAACTGGCGGCGCAGGGCAGGCTTGTCGATCTTGCCCACCGGCGTGTGCGGGATCTCGTCCACGAGGCGCACCGTCGCCGCCAGCCGGTGCCCGGCCAGGACGGCGGTGACCTGCCGGACCGCATCCTCGGCAGCGACGCCGGGGCCCGGGCGGACCGCGACGAGCACCCGGTCGGTCAGCTCACCCGGATCGAGCGGCAGGCTCACCACCTGCGTGCCGGGACTGGCCGCGCGGCACTCGGCGTCCAGCACGGGAGCCAGCACCGGTCCGTCCGGCGTGGACAGCACCTCCGAGACCCGGCCGATGATCCGGAACGCGCCGTCGCCGACCTCCTGCGCCACGTCGCCCGTCCAGAACTCCCCGTCCCGGAACGTGCGCGCGTTCGCCGCGTCGGCGAAGAGGTAGCCCTCGCTGGTGCAGTCGGAGCGCAGCACCAGCTCGCCGATGCCCGTGTGCTCGTCCACCAGCGGCGCGAGCCGGGCGCCGACGCCGCGTACGGGCGGCATTGCCCCGCTCGTCTGCAACTCGTCGGCCATGTTGCCCAGCGCGAGGCCGAACTCGGTCGAACCGTAGATCTGCCGGATGTGGACGCCCAGCGTGTCCGCGGCGGCGCGCACCACGTCCGGGCTGAGGTAGGCGCCGCCGCAGAGCGGGCGACGCAACCTCGACAGGTCCACCTGTGCGTCGGCGCCGGCCCGCACGAGCATCTCGTAGTGCGCGGGCAGCGCGCTCATCACCGTCGCCCGCTCCCGCTGCAACCGGTCGAGGTACGCCTGCGGCGAGTCGTCCGGGTCGGCCAGCACCAGCCGGGCGCCGCTGAGCAGGGCGGCGAAGACGTGCAGGTCGGTGGCGTGCGCGACGTCCAACGGGTGCCGGCAGTAGAAGACGTCGTCGGCCACGATGCCGGTGTCGGCGAGCCAGCGCCGGCGCTCGGCGACGAACTTGTCCTGCCGCCACACCATCATCTTCGGGAAGCCGGTGGAGCCGGAGGTCCACAGCTGGCGGAACAGGCCGGCGTGCGGCTCGTCGGGCGCCGGCGGCGCGTCGGTGTCGAGGTCGTCCAGCGACACGACCGGCACCGTCCCCGGGGCGACGTGGTGCTCCCGCCCGGCGACCAGGAGCACCGGCCGCGCCTGCCCGACGGCCCGTTCCGTGTCGGCGGCGGTGAAGTTGCGCATCAGCGGCACGTACCGGGCGCCGACCCGGGCGACGGCCATGATCAGCGCGACGTAGCGGACGCTGTTGGGCAGGGCGAAGGCGACCGTGTCGCCGGCCCGGACCCCCCTGGCGTACAGCCCGGCGGCGAGCCGCTCGCCGAGCGCGACCAGCTCCCGGTAGCGGATCTGGCTGCCGTCGACGTCGACGACGGCCACATGGTCCGGGCGGCGCGCCGCGACGTCGGCCACCGCCTGGCAGAGCACCGCGGTCATGCCGCCACCCACGCCGCGTAGGTGCCGAAGCGCCAGTCCTTGGCCAGGCAGTCGACCTGCCCGAATCCGGCCTTGCGCAGCCACTCCAGCTGGTCCTCCAGCGTGGCGCAGATGTCGAGCTTCATCCGGTCGCGGCCCGCGGCCCACTCGTCGGGCGGGCACTCCGCGCGCTGCACGTGCGCCTCGTGCTGCAAGTCGTACATCGCCTCGACCTGCGGGTTCGGACCGGCCAGCTGCTCGACGTTGACGAACACGCCCTGCGGGGTGAGCACCTCGCGGATGCGCTGGAAGAGGTCCTGCTTGTCCTCGTGGGTGAGGTGATGGATCGCCAGGCCGGAGACGACCGCGTCGAAGGGGCCGGCCGGCAGCGGGTCCTTCATGTCGCACACCAGCACCGTGACGCGGGGGTTGCCGGCGAACCGCTCCCGCGCCTTGGCGAGCATCGCGTCCGAGTGGTCGACCAGGGTCAGCTCGGCCTGCGGGAGCTGCTCCAGGACGGCGCCGCCGAGCAGTCCGGTGCCGGCGCCGAGGTCGAGGACGCGGGCCGTCTCCGGGACGGTCTCGACGACCGCGTGCACCGCGCTGGCGTAGATGAGGTCGAAGGAGGGGATGAGCTTGCGCCGCATCACGTCGAACGTGCCGGAGTTCCAGATCTCGGGTTTGCTGTCGGTCCTGGTCATCGCGTGGTCCCTTCGCTTCGTGAGCTGAACAGTTGGTCAAGGTCGGCCAGGTGGTGTCCGGCCGCCCTGCGTCCGGGTGCCGCGCCTGCCTCGTCGGTGTTCCGGTGAGGCACGCCGCCGGGCTGTCGTCGGAGGGCCGTGACGGGCCGGGTCAGCACCAGAGCTTTCCGCGCAGGTAGTACGGCTCGGCGTCAGGTTCGTCGGGCAGCGGCTCCTCCGCCGCGGCGATGTGCGCCGCGACGAGGGCGGCGACCTCGGCGACCCGACCGGGGCGCATGACCGAGTAGTGGGTCCCGTCGACCAGGTGCGGGTCGGCGGCGCCCGGCAGGATCTCGTCGAGCGGCACCAGGCCGGGGAAGGCGTCGCGCCGGGTCTCCCGCGCCCGCAGCAGCAGGAGCCGCTCGTGCGGCGCGCCCGGCCGGTGTCCCTCCAGGATCTCGGAGTTGCGGCGGTAGACGCCGAACAGCCGCCCCAGGTCGTCGGCGTCGAGCGGCGCGGCGAGCAGACCCGCCCGGACCAGCGCGTCCTGCAGGGCGCACAGGGCCGCCGGCAGCTCGCCGGCGGGCACCTCCGCGGGCAGGTGGCCGCTGATGTCCTCGCCCTGCGCCAGGTCGGTGAAGAAGCCGGCGAGCCGCTGTCGGAGGCTCACGGCCGCGGCCTCCGGCCGGCCCGTGAACGAGTCGATCGCGGTGACCGAGCGGACCCGCCGCCCCTGCTCCGCCACCAGCCCGGCGACGCGCGCCGACACGGTGCCGCCCATCGACCAGCCGACGAGGTGCACGTTCGCGCCCTCCGGCAGCACGTCGCAGAGGGCGTCGCCGTACCGGCCGGCCAGCTCCGTCATGTCGGCCGGCGGCTCCTCGCCGGGTTGCAGGCCGGCCGCCCGCAGCCCGTACACGGTGGCCCCGGCCGTGATCGCGTGCCGGTCGAGCGCCTCGACCAGCGGCTCGTAGCAGAGCACGTCGCCGCCCACCGGGTGGACCAGCACCAGGGTGCGGGCGTGATCGCCGTCCTTGATGCGCACCAGCGGCGTACCGCCGTGCGGGTGCTGCTCGGCCCGCAGCAGGCCCGCCTGGTCGGCGACGGTGCGGCTGCGCATCAGCGACGCCAGGGGCAGAGTCCGGCCGAAGCTCGCCCTGATCCGGTGGAACAACCGGACCGCGAGCAGGGAATTGCCGCCGAGGGCGAAGAAGTCGTCCGTGACCCCGCGTACGTCCGGGCCGAGCAGTTCCTGCCACAGGCTGAGCAGCCGGGCCTCGTCCGCCGTGCGCGGCGCGACGACCGCCTGGTCCGTTCCGCGTACGACGGGACCGGCGGCCAGCCGCGCGACCAGTGCCTTGCGGTCGACCTTGCCGTTCGCCGTCAGCGGCACCGTGTCGACCACGGTGACGACGGCGGGCACCATGTACGACGGCAGCTCGGCGGCGAGGTGCGACCGCAGCGCGGCCGGGTCCGGAGCGGCGCAACCCGGTGCCGGGATGACGAACGCCGCCAGGTACGACTCGCCCCGCCCGGCGGCCACCACCGCGACCGCCTTGCGCACGTCGGGATGGTCGGACAGCCGGATCTCGATCTCGCCGAGCTCGATGCGGTGCCCGCCCACCTTCACCTGGTCGTCCTGGCGGCCCAGAAACTCCAGGATGCCGCCGGGCCAGTACCGCGCCCGGTCCCCGGTGCGGTACCGCCGCTCGCCGGTCACCGGGTCGGCGGAGAAGGAGGCCCGGGTCAGGTCGGGCGCGTTCCGGTAGCCGTCGGCCACCCCGACCCCGCCGATGTAGAGGTCGCCGGGCACCCACGCCGGCGCGTCGGCGAGCTGCCGGTCCAGCACGTGCATGGTCTGGTTGGCCAGCGGATGGCCGTACGGGACGCTCGACCAGCCCGCCGTCAGGTCCTCCGTCCAGAAGTAGTTGGACCAGATGGACGCCTCGGTCGCCCCGCCGGCGGCCATGACCCGCGCCGTGGGGCACGCCTCAGCGATCCGGTCGAGCAGCGGCAGCGGCACCCAGTCGCCGCTGAGCATGACGAGCCGCAGCGCGCGCAGCATCTCCGGCGCCCGGCCGGCCAGGTATTCCAGCGTGACGGAGAACAGGGCGGGCACCGAGTTCCAGAGCGTGATGCCGTGCTGTCGGCACAGCTCCCCCCACTGCTCCGGGTCGGGCACGTCGCTGTGGGCGGGCACGACCACCGTGCCACCGGCGCCCAGGACGGCGAAGATGTCGAAGACCGACAGGTCGAACGCGAGCGAGGACACCGCGAGCACCCGGTCGGCCGACGTCAGGGCCAGCCGTCGCGTCAGGTCCCGCAGGGTGTTGGTCGCCGCCCCGTGGGAGATCACCACGCCCTTCGGGGCGCCGGTGGAGCCGGAGGTGTAGATGACGTAGGCGGTGCGCCGCAGGTCGCCGCCCAGGCCGTCGGGGGCGGTGCCGCCGGGGCCGGTGCCGCCGTCCGTCGGCACCGCGACGACGGGCAGGTCGGGCAGCCCGTCGAGCGGCGCGGCGTCGACGGCGACGACCGCGGTCGCGCCGCTCTGCCGCAGCACCTCGCCGACCCGCGCCTCCGGCCAGGTCGGACCGACCGGCAGGTACGCGCCGCCCGCCCGCAGGACGCCGAGCACGGCGACCGGCTGCTGCCACGACTTGGGCACCCGCACGGCGACCAGGTCGGTGCGCCCCGGATCCGCGCCCACACCCGCGTCCCGCAGCCGGACCGCCAGCGCCGCCGACAGGCGGTCGAGCTCGCCGTAGGTCAGGCTCCGCTCGGCGTCGACGACCGCGACGGCGTCCGGCCGGCAGCGCATCTGGTCGACGGCCGCCTCGTGCAGCTCGCCCGCCAGGCCGGGCGCCTCGGTGCGGTTCGCCCGCCGGCGGTCGGCGAGCTGCCGGTCGGGCAGTGGCTGCGGGCCCGCCACGGTCCACGCGTCGGCGTTCGCGGCGAGCTGCCGCAACCGGTGCCGGTGGTATTCGGCGAGGTCGTCGACGAGGCCCGGCGGGTACGACGACCGGTCGTGGTCGAAGTTGCACACCAGCGCGCCGTCGAACTCGAAGACCTGGTGGTCGAGGAGTACCTCGGGGGTGGCGATGGCGCTGTGCGCCAGCGTGGCGGCCGGCAACGCGAGCCGGAAGCCGTCGGAGATGCCGGGCACCAGGTCGAGGCCGCTGCTGAACACCACCGGCACCGGGTTGCCGACGCTGCCGTCGCGCCGGTTGAGCTCCCGGCCGACCGCGACCCCGGAGAACTCGCCCGCGTCGAGGTCGTCGTACAACTGCTTCTGCAGCGCCTGGCACCGCTCGACGAAGGAGCCGGGCATGTCGTCGTACGTCACCAGCAGCGTGCTGGCGGCGTTGCCCCACATCCGTTCCCGGCCCGGCGCGCCGGTCACCCGGTCCGAGGACAGCACCGACACCGTGCCGGACTGACCACCGGACCAGCGCAGCAGACACTCGACGTAGAGGGCGAAGAGCGCCAGGCCGGCCGACACCCCCTGCTCGGCGGCGTGGTGTCGGAACCGCTTCCAGTCGTCCACGTCTAGCTGGTGTGCCACGCGGTGCAGCGGCACGTCCCGGTCGGGCTCGGCGGCCTGCGTGTCCAGGGCACGCGGCAGATCGGGGGCGGGCGGCAGGCTGTCCAGGCGGGACCGCCAGTACCGCTCGGCCGTCCGGCGGGCCGGCAGCGACCTGCGGCGTTCCTGCTCGACGAGGTAATCCGCGAAACTCTCCGCCTCCGGCGCAGGCCGATGGGAGGGATCGACGTAACAACGGGCCAACTCGGCGAAGAACAACTGGATCGTGGCTCCGTCGAACACCGTCAGTCGTAGCGCGACCTGCAGATTGGTCCCGCCGTCGGGCAGTCGGACGAATCGGAAAAGGAAGGGTCGACCGGCGCCGTGCGGCGGTATGTCCGACACAATTTCGCGGCGCAGTTGCTCCAGTTTTCCGGGCACTTCGTCGATGCGGCAGGCCGACAGATCGCGCACGTCCACGAGCAATTCCGGCCGGTCGTCGGCTATTGGGGCGAAATGCTGCGTGGCCTCCGGCATCACGCGCGTACGGAGCACGGGACGCACCTGCCGCAGCCGGCCGAGAGCATCGGCGAAACGCTCCGGGTCGGGCGGCGTGGCGGCGGGGAACGCGTACTCCTGGATGTAGAGAGCCGGCGATGCATGGCCCGCGACCCCCTGCTCACCGATGAGATACGCCTGCTGGAGGTCGGTGAGCGGCAGGTGGGTCGGGCCGCCGGCGAGCGCGCCGTCCGGGGCGGACCCGCCCGTGGACGCGTCCTCGCCGAGCAGCGCGACGAGTTCGGCGATGCACGCCTTGATTACCGCTCTTGATTGTTCATCGAGCGATGGTGGATTTGACTGCCCGTTCCGAATACTTGACAAAAAAGCCGCTTCCCCCCGTGGGAACACAGGCATTCGGCAATCCCCCCAATGATTTCCGTCCGACACCATGCCGGACAACAGCTCATCAGAAACCGGATTTGCGATTCCCGACTGTAGTTGACCAAGTCGACCCGAACACTCAGGATGATCAGTGATCTGGATCACAGCACTATTTTCGGCGTTCACCGAGCGTCAGGACGGGCGCGATTGATACGCAAATTCGCAGGCCGGCACCGGATCCTCGGGTAATCGCTGCGTCACTGACGCCTGACGATGGCGTGGGAATGTCACCTACCCGGCAGCGGCGCTGGCGGGTAGGGGTGGCGAAGGAATCCCGTGTAGCGCATAATGCGCGACCGAACCGCCACGGCAGCCCGACGAGTGCCGACAGGGGGAGATGGAAGGTCGTTGAGCAGGCAGGCGAGCTGGGCGTGTCGCCGCTCCGGAAGGACGAAAGCCCTCAGCTACGCCGGTGCGCGACGGCGGCTGTCGAAGGGGCCTGGATGTCCCGACGCCCGAAAGTGTCGGTGTCCGACACTACGGTGCCCCGATGACCAACGTATCCGTCGCGCCCGTGGCCCGCATCCGCCCTCCGGAGGACGGAGGCGAACGCGAGATCCTGTCCGGCCTGCTTGACTTCCTGCGTGCCTCGGTCGTGAACAAGGTCGCCGGGCTCACCGACGAGCAGGCGTCCGGTCGGCCGGTGCTCGCGTCCGGGCTCACCCCCGCCGGGCTGGTCAAGCACCTGACCGGGGTGGAACGGTACTGGTTCAGCATCGACTTCGCCGGTCACGAGTTGCCCCCGCCGTGGACCGACGACGAGCCCGGTGCGTTCGCTCTCGCCCCCGAGGACTCGCTGGCTGAGATCGTCGAGGCGTACCGGGCCGAGTGCGCGCGGTCCTCCGCAGTCGTAGCGGGCGCGGCCCTCGACGACCGCGCCCGGGCCACCGACGTTTCCTTCACGCTACGGTACGCGCTCGCGCACATGATCCAGGAGACCGCGCGTCACTGCGGCCACCTGGACCTGCTGCGCGAAAGCATCGACGGGCAGGCCGGCGAGTAGTCAGACCTCCGGCTGGCTTGGTACGCCAGCCACGCCATCCCCGCTTGCCGGTCACCTCGGTCCGATTGGATCCGTGTTCACGCAACAGGTCGGTGCCCGCCGCCCGGGCAGCCCGGCCGTGGGCACCCCTGCGGACGATTGGCGCCCCGTCAGCGGTCGGCCCAACCCTGCCGGACCCGACGGTGCCGCCGCCACACGTACAGCACCACGCCGGCGGCGATCACGGCCAGCAGGGCCCACTCGCCGATCCCCAGCTCACGCTCCAGGCGATGGTAGGAGGCCGCGCCCAGGTAGCCGAGCAGCGCCACGGTCGTCGCCCACACCAGCCCGCCGGCCAGGTTCGCCCGCAGGAACGGCGGCCACGGCATCCCGCCGGCGCCGGCGACCATCGGCACCACGGCCCGCAGGACCGCCACCCAGCGGCCCACCACCACCGCCCACGCACCGCGCCGGGCGATCAGGCGGCGGGCACGCCGGACGTCGGCGCGCCCGCGCGCCGACCCGGAGGCTCGGGCAAGCATCCCCGGGCCGTACCGTCGGCCCAGCGCGTAGCCGACCTGGTCACCCAGGCACGCCCCAACCGTCCCGGCGACGACCACCGCCCACAGCGGCAGCTCACCGGCGTGCGCCACGAGCCCCCCGACCAGGATCGCCGTCTCGCCCGGTACCACCAGCCCGAGCAGGGTCGAGGACTCCAGGGCGGGCAACACGAACACCAGTGCCAGGACGAGGACCGGCGGTAACCCGGTAAGCACCGCCACCACCCGGTCCACTCCCTGATTGTCGCCCACACCGGCTTGATTTGCGGCCAAGAAACCCTCCGGCGCCGCCGGGCGGTCGGGCCGGCATCCGTCTCCAAAGCGGTCGCGTTCCTCGAAAGCCAGGGCCTCGTCCGCCGGGAACGCGACGAACGCCGCCGCGCGCGCTACCTCGTCGACGACGACGTCTGGTACCAGTCGATGATCCCCGCCGCCCGAGCCAACGCCCAGCTCGCCCAGACCGCCCGGCAGGGCGTCAGCATTCTCGGCCCCGGCACCCCGGCCGCCGTCCGCCTGGAGAACATCGCCCGCTTCGTCGACTTCGTCGGCGAGAGCATCAGCCGCGCCGCAGAGCAGGCCCGCGAGATCCTCTACACGAAACCCGAAACGGCCTCGGGCGGCACGGCCACGCCACGTCCAGACCACGGATAGACAGCCGCTCGACGGCGACGGCCATTCGTGCCTGCGCCGGATCCGTCAACCCGAGCCGCCCCCATCGCACGCACGCGGCCGAGACCACCTGCTTCCGGCTCGCCTCGACCCGCCAGCTCTTCAAGCGCCCGGAACCCGAAGGCGGCGGCCCGGGAAGCGCTGTGGACACCTTGCGTGGACACCCTGTCCACGCGCGTCTAGGCTTGCGGCGTGTCCCTACTCACCGTCCTTCTCACCGTCCCTGTGATCGCCCTGCTGACCCAGCCGCTCTGGGCGCCCTCCTGGGGCGCGGGCATCCTCGGGGAAGTCGCGGCGTTCGGCGTTCCGGGCGGGATCGCGGCGACCGCTGTGTTCTTCGGCCTTGTCGGCCTCTACTGCCGGCACCTGCAGCGGCTCCAAGAGTGCGTCGCTCCCGAAGCTCGTCTGCGGTCCCCACGGTCCGTCTGGTTGATGTTCGCCATCCCGTTCAACTTCGTCGAGGACTTCTTCATCATCGCCGACCTCGGCGGCAGCCTCCGCCGCGACAGCCGCGTACCGGATTCCGTCATCCGCGCATGGACGGTTGCCGGCGGAACGTGGTGCCTCTTCCAGATCGCCTCGCTCCTTCCCGGAACGGTCGGCGTGGTGTCGGGCGTGCTCGCACTCGCCGTCTGGGCCTGGCACTGGAGCCACACCGCTCTCATCGGGCGCCGGTTGACCGCCGCCGTCACCGCCTAGGAAGGCCCACCCGTGCCCCTTCCCCGCTTCCACAGGCTGCCCCTCGACGAGCAGGCGCGCATCCTCGCCGTCGCCACCCGACACCTCTCGATTCGCGGCCTCGCGGGCGTGTCGGTCAATGAGATCGCCGACGAAGCCGGCCTGTCCCGCTCCGCGATATACAACTACTTCGACGGCAAGACCGACCTCATCGACGCTGTTCGCGCCGCCGCCATCAGGAAGGTCGCTGCGGCGCTCGGCAACTGGACCACGCAGCCCGATCCCACGGCGTTCTGGGCCGAGTTCCGGGCAGGCGCGGAGCAACTTTCCGCACTCCTCGCCGAGGCTCCAGAGCTCCGCCAGGCCCTCGCCACCGTCACCGGCGGCGGGCTTGACGAATGGGTGAACGCCTTCTTCGAGAACGCGGTCGCGCTCGGGCTCGTGTCCCCGCAGCATCGCCGCCTCACCCGTGTAGCCACCGGCGCGATCCTCGCAGCGGCGGACGCCGCTGAGCTCGCTGAGCCGGGCAGCATATCGACGGCGGACGTGGAGGCGGTGCTGCGAGCAGTCTGGCGCGGGTGACGACGATCCGACGGACGGGCGGCGTACGTCTTGATCGACGGAGCACGACAGCAGGGCACACGTCGCTACAGAAATGCGCTGAGCAGCGGATGGCGACGCGTGGTCGCCACGAGCGCTGACCCGGCCTGTCCTAATGCGGTCATGGCCACAGCCGGACAGCTCATCAGACCTGGCGTCGCCCGACGTACTTATTAGCCTGGCGTCGCCGGGCTGTTCCCGGCGATGCCGTATCTCTCAATGGATCGATAATCATCTTGAAGAACACAAGGAATGGGCTGATCGCCGGGGCGGGTGCATTGCTGCTCCTGCTCTGCTGCGGCTTTGGCGTTTTCGGTTACCGGGTCATGTTCAAGGACGACGCCGAGGATGTGGCGGAGAAGTACCTCACCGCCATCCAGGACAGAAAGGTCGATGACCTGCGGGCGGTGATCTGCGCCAGCGAGCAGAAGAGAATCGATGACGATAACGCGTGGGATGACGACGAAGGCCTGCTGGACTGGGAGATCACATCCAGCAGGGAGCGCGAGAACTCGGCGACCGTGACCGCGGAGTTCACCGGAACCGACGACGGCGAGGTCAGGACCGGCAACATCACCATGACCCTCCTCAAAGAGGACGGCGACTGGAAGGTCTGCGACGTCGACGAGACGCGGGACTGAGTTGGTAGGGCGCGGCCGCGACATGCGGTCGCTCCTTCCCGAGGTCAAAGCTGCGTCCGCGTCCTCGCCCGCCCAGGGCCGGAGAATGGCGTCGCTGAACTACTCGACCTGATCCCCGACCTCGACCGGGCCATCGAGGTCGCGCTCGCCGACGCGCCGTTCGAGCTGACCGCCGGCAGCCAGGAACAGGTACGCCGCAGGCCGAGCCCTGGCCGCCGAGACGCCCCGGCGTGACTCTCCTGCCGGGTCTCACCTGGCACGAGGTCCCGGCCTGGCTCGCCGGCGCAAACGCCGTGATCGTGCCCTCGCACGCCGACACGGTCCGCCTCGTCACACTGGAAGCCACGGCCGCAGGTACCCCACTTGTGGTCCTCAGGTCGTACGCCAGCGCCTGGCTTCAATTGGGTATTGGGGCGCGCCACTTCGCCGCGCTCCTTTGAGTGGCAATAGGAACTGATTCAGCGATACGCACACGCGTGGTCGTGGCGCTATGTGTTTCTGTTGCCGTAGCTGCCGCCGGCAGCATTCAGACCACGAAGAAGTGCACCGGCCTGGGCGTGACCTCAGGGGCGGGGCAGGTACACCCGCCAGTTGGCGACGGTGACCACGTCGAACGCGCCTGGTTCGGGACCGAGCCGCTGGTCGAGCCGGGCGGCCAACGGCGAGCCGACCGGCGCGACCCAGGCTGCGTCGGGTTCGGCCGCCACCGTCCGGCGGTATGCGGGCAACCGGTCGAAGCCGGGGCGCAACTCGTCGTCGACCACCGCGCAGACCACGTTCTCACCGGTGGCATAGGTAAGCCGGTTGCAGGTCCAGTAGCCACCACGCACGTGCCGTACGCCCAGCTCGACGAGGGCGTCGACGAGCGCGCGATGCCGCTCGGCCTCGGCGTGGGTGGCCGGCACGGTACGGATCGCCTCGACGGTCGCCACCGCGGCCGTGCCGAGGATGGCCGCCAGTACGGCAGGCGCCACCACGCGGAGGACCCCGGAGCGTCGACGGGCCGCACGCCACAGCGGCCAGAGCAGAGCGGGGGCCGCGACCGCCAGGCAGGAGAGGTAGCGGGAGCTCTCCACAGGGGTCCGCCCGGCCGCGCTGCTCACCACGTACGCCGCGAGCACCGCTGCGGCCCCGGCCAGCAGCGCCAGCCGCACCGCCGCCGACACCCGCTGGTCGTCTCCCACTGCGGCCCCGCCGGGGCGTGGACCGTCACCGTTCCTCGCGACTGGCAGGGCTTCGAAATCTGCTGTCGACCCCCGCGCTGCGCGGAGGATGCGCCAAGCGGACAGAATGGCGAGGAGCAGCAGGACCGGGAACGCGAGCGCCCACCAGAGCTGCCAGGTGGCGCAGTGGCTCGGCGAGCAGAAGCCCATCCCGAGCGGCGGCCCGAGCACCAGGCCGCCGTAGAGCCGCTCGCCCCAGCTTGCCGTCGCCTCCCCGCCGCTGGCGGTCAGGACCGCGGCGAGCGGGTTGCGGCCGTGCCGGAGGCTGTCCACCAGCATCGGCGCCGCGCCCAGCAGCAGCGCGCCCGCCACGACCAGCCCCGCCCGACCGGCCAGTTCCCGCCGGCGCCACACCACCAGCACCGTGCCGGTCCCGAGGATGTACGGCAGCAGCAGCGGGTCGACCCAGAGCATCAGCCCGGACACCAGCGCCCAGGCCGCCCAGCGGGGCAGCCGCCGACCCGCTCCGTTGGCGCACAGTGCGACGGTGAGCAGGGCGAGCGCCACCCCGGCCGGGTTCATCTCGGGGTAGCCGCCCCCAGCGATGAGCTGGTTCTTGACCACCCGGTCGGAGCCGAGCGCGAGGAAGCCGATGACCAGCAGGGCGAACCAGGGGTCGCCGCCGAGCCGACGGGTGAGCCGCCAGGACAGGGCGAGGAACAACGCGTACAGCGCGAGGGTGGGCAGCCGCAGCGCAAGCACCGACGGCCCGGTGAGCGCGACCAGCGGCGCGGCCAGGTACGCCTCGAGCGTGCCCATGTAGGCCTGCCCGTAGAACCAGATCGGGAATTCCTCCCCGCGGGCGATATGCAGGGCGGCCAGCCCCATGGTCGCCTCGTCGCTGTTGGTGGGCGGGGCGTCGGCGAGCAGCAGCGCCAGCCGGTACCCGACCCCGGCCAGCCCGACGAGCAGGGCGAGCAGCACCGGCAGCCGGGGACGCCAGGGCGCACGTGGCCGGGCGCGGTCGCGCGGTTCCTGGCGTGCCGTGGCGGTCATGCCTGCGATCATGGCATCCGGGCGGCTGGCGGCCGGTAGCCCGGCCTCAGCCAGCGACGGGTGCTGGTGCCGAAAACCTCGTCCGTCCGGCTCATGGCAGTCTTGATCACTGAGATGAGAGCGCGGATCATTCCGGATCAGAAGTCATTTCCTATTTCATGATCCACGACGCGGCCGACCCCTCCCGAAGGGGCCAAGGTTAGGCTAAAGGACGTCTCGTAACTCGGCGGTCGGTCCATGGTGGATCATGTCGGGGTGCAGGTGATCTCGGCGACCCGTCAGGAGTGGATCTTTCCGT